>CAQKRU010000004.1 GCA_948823415.1 uncultured Eubacteriales bacterium | reverse complement strand
ATATTATTGGTCGGCCGTAGAAAAAGATTGGGTGGACCTATTTTATATTGTTACCGGCGTTTTGGCGGCGGTCGTCTTGGTTTTGATCGGACTTGGCTATATGAAAGAAAAAAATTACTTTGAAAAGAACAAATTGCTGGCATTGATGCCGACTTTATGGGTCTTGGCCATGATTTTGAAGCTGTTTTTTGAGTACAACTCCATCCAGACAAATGTAATCCACGTTTCTAACGCCCTTGCAAGGATTTTCTTGCTGTTCTTTATGTTCAGTCAGGCTCGGCTCTTTGCCACGCTGTTTAACGCGGCCACCTTTAAGAAGCTGTTTTATTTCGGGTTCTCTGCCGCTTTGTTTATACTCATTTCTATCACAAACTTCTGGGCCGTTACTGTGGACTTTGGCCGGGATTTTTCGTCGACGGAGGTCGTCAATATAGTTACTGAGTTCTCTTTGATTTTGTACATTCTGTGCATCATCTTTAGCGTTCAGGTTGGCAAGAATTTAGGTGGCGCCGAAGACAAACCTGTTGTAGAAAAAAAAGAAGACGTTGCGGTTGCGGCTTCTACAGCTGACGTGGCTAACACTGACACGGTTGAGAATCGCGAAGAAATGGCCAAGGTTGACAGGTTAATTGAAGATATAAAAAACGAAAATGCCAGCAAAAATCTGGGTTCTAGCGAAGGAACGTCGAATTAATGCCTCTTCCCCATCGATGCTGACATAAATATAATTCGATTTTTCATAAAATATAGCATCAATTATAACTTTTGGGAGGCATTCGCATGGCGATAAAGCTTGGCATAAACGGGTTTGGCCGGATTGGTCGGTTGGTGTTTCGCGCTGCTATTAGTCATCCCGAGGCTTTTGACGTTGTTGCGATAAACGATCCCTTCATTGACCTCGATTACATGGTATACATGATTAAGTACGACACTGTTCATGGGCGTTTTGCGGGCAATGTTTTTGCTGAAAATGGCAAACTTACGGTTGATGGTAAATTTATTAATGTTTATGCCTTTAAGGAGCCCGCGAAAATCCCTTGGGGGACCGATGGCGCTGACTATATTGTTGAATCTACCGGCGTTTTTTGCACTACTGCCCTTGCTAGTCAGCATTTGGCCGCCGGCGCTAAGAAGGTCGTTATCTCTGCCCCTGCTAAAGACGCCGAAACTCCCACCTTCGTTTGCGGAGTTAACCTTGAAATGTATGATCGGCGCATGGATGTTGTGTCTAATGCCTCGTGCACTACCAACTGCCTGGCGCCTCTTGCGAAGGTTATTAACGACAACTTTGGCATTGTTGAGGCCTTAATGACTACTGTTCATGCTGCGACTGCCACTCAGAAGACTGTTGACGGGCCTTCTCAAAAGGATTGGCGCAGTGGTCGGGCTGCTTTCGGAAATATCATTCCAGCGTCTACTGGCGCGGCTAAGGCTTGCGCTTTGGTCATCCCGGCGCTTGCTGGCAAGCTCACTGGAATTGCTTTTCGGGTCCCGACTTTGGACGTTTCTGTTGTGGACTTAACCTGCAGGGTCAAGAAAGCCGCGACTTACGATGAAATTTGCCGCGTTATAAAAAATGCCTCCGAGACTTACATGAATGGGATTTTGGGGTACACTGATGATTTGGTGGTTTCTTCTGACTTTTGCGGTGACTCTCGGACCTCGATTTTTGACGCAAAGGCTGGGCTCATGCTGAATGAGCATTTCGTCAAGCTGATTGCCTGGTATGACAACGAATGGGGCTACAGCAACAAAATTTTGGATCTTATTCGCCATATGGCGCAAATTGATGGAAATAATTAAAATTTAGGCCGGCAGGGTTCTTATTCTGCTGGTATTTTTATGCCTTTTGGCGTTTTTTCTAATTTGATCTTGGGCCGCAAAAATGGTATAATTAATTTTGAATATAGTGAGGCAAAAGTTGATTTTAACGAGGTGCATGGGTTTTGTTCGATAAGTTAGAGGTTTTTAAAACGCGGTACGACGAGATAAACGAGCTGCTGTATGACCCGAATGTTGTTTCTGATCAGGAAAAATATACGGCTTTGATGAAGGAGCAAAAAAATTTAACGCCGATTGTGGAAAAGTACAAGGAATATAAAAAGGCCAAACTGGACTTAGATGAGGCGAGGCAGCTTTTGGATGGTGGCGGTCTTGACAGGGATTTTAAAGAGATGGTTGAAGCAGAAATCGAGAACTCCCGCGAGGTCATTGAGAAAACATCCGAAGAACTTAAGATTCTGCTATTACCCAAAGATCCTAACGACGACCGTAACGTTATTGTGGAGATTCGCGGTGGAGCTGGCGGCGAAGAGGCTGCTTTGTTTTCTGGCGTTTTGTTCCGGATGTACAGCATGTATGCCGAAGGCAAGCGCTGGAAGACTGAGATTTTGAACGCGAACGAGACGGAGCTTGGCGGCTACAAGGAGATTAGCTTTATGATTTCCGGCGAGGGCGCTTATTCTCGCTTAAAATACGAGAGCGGCGTGCATCGTGTTCAGCGCGTGCCGGAGACCGAAACTCAGGGGCGCATCCACACCTCCACTGTTACTGTGGCCGTTTTGCCCGAGGCGGAGGATGTTGAGATTGAGATCAACCCTGCTGATTTGCAGATAGACACCTTTCGCGCTAGCGGCGCCGGCGGACAGCATATCAACAAGACCGAGTCTGCAATTCGGATTACGCACATTCCGACGGGCGTGGTTGTGGAGTGCCAGGATGAACGCAGCCAATACAAGAACAAGGATAAGGCTATGAAGGTCTTGAAGTCGCGGCTTTTGGAGGCTAAGATGCAGGAACAGACCGATAAAATGGCTCAGAAGAGGAAAAGTCAGGTTGGAACCGGCGACCGCTCCGAACGGATCCGCACTTATAATTATCCACAGGGCCGAATGACTGATCACCGCATTGGGCTGACTTTGTATCGGCTGGAGGATATTCTAAACGGCGATATTGACGAGGTTATTGACGCTTTGATTACGGCTGACCGTGCGGCAAAGCTTGAAAGTACTATCGAAAATAAAGAATAAGAAGTGTTTTTGCATGAAAACTCAAATATTGTCGCAGGGTGACACGCTTGCTGCGGCAAAAATATTAAGGGCTGGCGGCGTTGTGGCGATTCCGACAGAGACGGTTTATGGGCTTGCGGCTAATGCCTTTGATGACGCGGCTGTTAAGAAAATTTTCATTGCCAAGGGCCGTCCTAGCGACAATCCTTTGATTGTGCACATCTCGAAAGTCGATGAAATATACGCTTTGGTTCAGGATTTTACGGCAGAAGCACAAAAGTTAGCCGAGGCTTTTTGGCCTGGACCTTTGACAATTATTTTGAAAAAGTCTGGCGTTATCTCTAAAATAGTTAGCGGCGGGCTCAATTCTATCGCGGTCCGGCTGCCTGGGCACCCAGTTGCTCGCAAGATAATTCGTGAAACTGGTTTTCCCTTGGTGGCGCCATCTGCAAACACTTCTGGCAGCCCCAGCCCTACAAGTGCCGCTCATGTTATTGCGGATTTGGGCGGAAAAATTGATGCTATTGTTGACGCCGGCAGCTGTAAAGTCGGGGTTGAGTCTACTGTTGTCTCGCTTTGTGAGGATGTTCCTAAGATTTTGCGCCCCGGTGCTGTTACATTTGAACAGCTAAATCGTGTTTTGGGCAATGTAGAAATTGATGACGCTGTTTTGAATCCGCTTGGTGAAGGAGTTTGTCCGATTTCTCCCGGCACAAAATACAGGCATTATGCGCCAAGGGCTAAGGTCATTATTTTAAAATGCGGCCGTGAAGCGTATATCGACTACATAAACAATATTCGCTCGGGCAAAAATGTCGCGGCGCTTTGCTATGATGAGGACGTTCCCTATTTGAATGTGCCTGCGATATCCTACGGCAAGGAATCTGACCCTAATTTGCAGGCGGAAAAGCTGTTTGACGCTTTGCGGGAAGTCGATAAAATCGAAAACGTTGATACCGTCTACGCTCGATGCCCGGCACAAAGCGGAATTGGCCTTGCGGTTTATAATCGGCTCCTTCGTGCCGCGGGTTTTAACGTTATTGAAATTTGAATTAGCTTTTTTGAATTTATTTTTGCATTTTTGCATATACTTAATCTTTTTTGTTGAAAAATTTGATACAATGTGCTAAAATAAGATTAAATATATTTTTTAGGTGATAATATGTCTAAAATTAGGAATGTAGCGGCCGGCATCGCCTTTTCTTTGATTTTTATGTTTTTTTTACCCGCAAATTTTAGCAATTTAACCGTTCATGCGGTTGATACCCTGGAGGTTGCCGCTGGGATGATGCTTCCTAACGGGTTTGACGTTTTGCCGGACGGTAAGGGCAACTTTGTTATCACAAGTTATGATAACATCAGTCAGCAAAGCACTATAGCTTATTTAAGCGCAGCCAACGGCACGCTTTCTCTTAAACACATCAACTACTCTCGTTCTACTGCACCCGGAAACATCGGCTACAAGTACGCTACTGCGAACTGTTATAAAGATCTTTTATTAGGTTTAGAAAATTGTGTTTTCTTTACTTACCTAGACGCAGATAAAACGGTTGCTAAAAAAATCTCTATTGACCTTGAAAATTGCCAGTGTGATGGCTCCGGCACTTTAAACTTGGGCAATATAATCATTGATTCGCCTCTTAAAATCGCTGTGTACGATAATTTTATCTTTTTTGTAAATAATAGTACCGAAAAATCACCTATCTCTGGCTATAATTCTAATTTTGAGCAATTGGACACGGCTGGATTAACTTACGATAACAAAGCCTTTCACTCTATTTTTACAGATGTATCCAAAAAATATCTGTATGCCTTGAATAGCTCTAACGATCTGGTGCGTTGCAAAGTTGATAGCAAAAAACACACATTCGAAACCCCCGAAAATACTATAAACGCTTCAAATTTGAAATTTGTAACCGATAATATCTTTGTGACGCCCGACGACAGACGGATAATTACTCTGAATAAAGATAAATTTAAAGCCGATTCCGAAGTTAAAATTGCCACAGAATTAAAGGACTTTCCAGCTTGTGTGGTTGCCGGTTTTGACGATGCGTCGATTTTAATTAAAACTGAGGATAAGGTCATCTCGCGGATTCGTTGCTCGGACGGCGCTGTGACTGGCAAAATTGAGCTGACTGAGGATGTTTTGGCCATTTCCAAATCTGCAGATAAAATTATCGCGATTACTGGCACGAGCACCGGTGGCAATAAGCATATAGCCCTACTAAAGGAGGCCGATATAGAAGATGTAACTCCGGCCAAGCCCAGCAACCCTGGTGACGGTAGTTCTGGTGAGGGTGGCGATAATAACAATCCGTCGTCTGGTGCAGACGACGCCATCACTAGCGATATTTATACTGTTGACATCCAAAATCACACTATTACTGGCATTGAGCCGGGGACTACTTTTGCGGCGTTTAAAAACAACCTCATTTTTAATGGCTACAGCCTGGCCCTTAAAAAAGAGGCTACTGCTAAGCCCATCTACGCAAGTTCGACCAAAGTTGCTACTGGTAACTTTGCCTCCTTTGAAAGAGATGGCGCCGAAAAGGTCTCGTTTAAGCTTATTGTTAAGGGCGACGTTACCGGCACGGGGACTTTGACTTCTCGCGATATCTCTGCTTTTGAAAATTATCTGTTGGGTAAGACTGAGCTAAGTGAAGAATCCTTGCAAGCGGCGAATATAAATGGCGATGGAGATCAAGACGTTATTGACCTGTTTTTGATGAGCAAACTTATGCAAAAATAGGTCTTATTTTGCGCTCAAACGGCTAGTTACGCGGTGTGGAGGTGAACCTGCATGGAATGTCTTGCGATTCTTTACGACAGCGAGGTGATTAACAATCTGCTGCCGATATTCGCCTTTCACCCCAAAAATGTGGTGATTCTTTACGACTACAAGTACACTAGCGTTAAGAATCTTGAGTACATAAAAAATGTCTGTATGTCGCGCTTCCCGAGCATTATTTTTGAATATAAGGGCTACAACGGGCTTGACATCGAGCATATCTCTAAAACTTGCGTCTCTGTTATTCACAAAAATCCCTCCTGCTTTTTCGATATCACCGGCGCTGGCGAGTTTGGCGCGATTGGGGCTTATCAGGCCTGCAGAAAAACTTTTACGCCGATTTTTAAGCTGGACGTTTTGGGCGAACGGCTCATAAATGTTTTTGGATGCAAGTCGCTCGAGAAAAATTTTGTGATGCCAAAACTCAATATAGAAAACATTTTCGCCTTGCATGGCGCACAAATCACCGGTTATAATCACGCTAGCCCCGCTTGTGACAATTTTGACCGGATACTAAAATTTTGCGCGGCTGTTTTTGACGATATCGAGCTCTGGAAAAAGACTTGCCTCTACTTGCAAAGCGGCAATACCAACTTTTCGCAAGGGTACAATAATCTGTTTTTTAAGGCGCCTAAACAGATCTCTAAAGGTAAAATGGAGGTCTCTTTAAACCGATTCAAGCTGCTTAAAGTGGCGCAGGAGCTAAATCTTATTTACAAGCTTAACACGAGTTTTTCTGAGATTTCTTTTTTCTATCACGACAAGAAGATTAAGTCATATCTGTCGGACTTTGGCATCTGGCTGGAGCTTTTTTGTTACATCAACCTAAAGCGCGAGCGGCTGTTTCACGACGTGCGCATGAGCGTGAAGTTTGAGTGGAATAACAACAAAAATAAGCTTATGGAGATCGTCAACGAAATCGATCTGACCTTCTTCTACGGCATTCACCCATATTTTATATCTTGCAAGCTCTCAGAGCCCTCGGCCGACGCCCTGCGTGAACTTAGCATGTATCCCTCCTATTTTGGCGGCAATAACTCTAAAAGCGCACTCGTTTTCGTCAGCAAAGTCAACAAGCAGCGCTCGTATACCTATACCCGCGCGCACGATATGGGCATCTGTGTCATCGACGGCGACATGATTAAAAGCGGAAAATTTATTAGCGAGATAAAAAAATCTCTCAACATAAAAAGGCAATAAAAGAAGCCACTCTCACACCTAAAGTGCACAGCGACTTCTTCTTTCATTTACAGTTATGTTTTTATTTTTCTTTGCTTTTATTATCTTTTTTCTTGCCCGAACTTAGGCCACTATCATCATCGCCATCTTCCTCTAGTTCTGAGAAATCAGCGCTTTCTGTGCCTTTAGTCGTAGAGATAACCTCAATTTCAATTGGCTCATCCCTTGTTATGAGCTCCTCAAACTCCGATAAATTAACTTCATTCTTTACTTCCTCTAATTTATCCTTCAAGCGGCGAATCTCTTTTTTAGCGCAATCTATAGAGTCACAAACCTTTTGCATATCGCGATTTGGAACATCACGCAGCTCATTATAATAATGCTTTCCCAGCGTGATATATGATTTTACCACACTGTTGGCTTCTTTTTTTATCTGTTTTTTTAGCGATGTAACTTTGCTAAATTTTTTATTTTTTTCCACCACAAAATCGATTGCCTCGTTAAACGTTTCTCCTAAATTTCTAAGAAAGTCCATAAGCGCATCCTCCAAAAAACTACTTAATACTTAAAATTATAATAAAACAAAAGCCAAAAAAACTCAATACATATTTTTACTTTTCTTGCCTTGTTTTTTTAGCAATACCACGCTATAAAGCAAAATTATCAATGCTAAAATTAGTATACTCCAAAAAAACGTAATTAATATAATTCTTAAAAAAACGTCTCTAAAAAAGAGTTCTGTCTGACTTTTCAAAGCATATTTAGCAACTTGCTGGCTCATGCTCATCCGAACAAGGTCCATAGCAATATTAAAAGAGTCAAAAAGCCCCTTGCAAAGCGGGACAGATAATGCACTGCACAAAACTAAAATCGATGACAAAATAAATATGTTTCGGTGCCTTTGCTGCGACAAAACGATGTTTTTATAAACAAAACCCTTTAAAGAGAATTTATTGTTACTTTCAATGTTACCAAGCTTTTTGCCGCAATTATAGCAAAAATTCACACCATCCATATTTTCTGTGTTACAATTTTTGCAGTGCATAATCTTCCTCCGCTACTTTACTAACAACATGTCTTCGACCGCCATATAATTATGATAAACTTTTACAATTCTAAAATCAACCATAATTTTTAAACGGCATTATTTCTTTATAAACGCAGATAGTATACTACCTCTAGGGTCACACTTCACGACTATTTTATCTTCAAATTTCTTTTCTCTACCTTTGCTTGTTAAGTATTTTAAATTTACTTCTCCATATGCCCCGCCGTATGTTCTGGTTTCGTTACCTGTTCTCGACGACGTATCTGCTTCTCCTTGCGGCACCATGCTATGCGTACCCAAGCATTTTACTTCGTGAGTCTCTATATTATATCTAAAAGTTGCATGCATTATTACATACGCAACTATATTGCCGTCATTATCTTTATATACTATGTCCAGGTATCTTCTAACATACCTATACAAGTCGGTTGCGTCATTTTCTAAGTCCCTAATTTGTTCTATGTTAGTATCCTGAACTTCTCTAACCAAATTGTGTCTTACCTGCTCAGTTCTTAATCCTAAATCCGTAAACTTTAAGCCGTCTCTATCCAGGTCTTCTTTTGGACCTCTTGTAATATTTCTGAAAACAATCTCTCCGTTTGCATAGCATATAATATCTACATGAAACTCATCCGTACGCACTCTTATTCTTTTATCATTTAAGTGACAAAAAAGTGTTACTATGCACTGCCCCGGAGCCATATAGATTCCTTCATTAGCCGATATTTTCCAATCATCGTTATATATATGAGCTTTTTCTTTCATCAAGTTGTTATCTTCAACCCATGCATTTTCACCATCATACACAAAATAGAATGCAAGAAAAAGTCCGCACAAATGCTCACCAGTTTCTTCAAAGTAAAAGTCTGTCCTTGCCTCTACTTTTCTACGAAAAATTTCTTGTCCGTTTTCATTAAAGCCGTTTGAAATAGGCTCACTAATGCTTGTGTCACACACACATTTTATTCCGTCTTCGGTTAAAAAGTCCTTCTTATGAATTACTTCCCAACCGTTTTTGGCATTTTGTTTTGAAACTTTACTCTGTTTATTTTCTTCTAACGTGTCTGTTACTAGCATTTTTATCAAGTCCGCTGTGTCAGATTCCGAGTCCGGCACATCTGGAGTAATAATAATATTTTCATCATCGTCTGGCATAAATTTTTTTAAATGAATCATTGGCTCTTGCTTGTTTGTTGCTAACTGTTTTGTTGCCAGGTTTATCATGTTTGATATATCAGGGCTCGGCTTTATCACTCCGTCTTCAGCAACATCATATGCAAATGCCGTTTCTGTGCCAATTGCTGGTCCGGTTAAAAAAAGTGAAAGTGCCATAAAGCAAGATAGTATCCTTTTAATATTCATAAAATTTCCCTTCTTCCTCTTTCCTTAATCATATATTACGTTTTAATTCATTCGACATTAAACAAAATTTATAAAGAACGCCTGCAGACGACTTTTCTCCACCATTAATGGAATTTTCTGCTGCTTTCTCTTTCGGTAAGTAACCTTCATGATAACCATAAAGGTTATCGTCCGCTGTAAGCGCAGAACAAGTTGCGACTGTCTCTACATTATTGACCACATAGTACCAAAATTCTCTTCTTTGCATTGAGGCTCTTACCCTGTCTTGCACCTTTTTGCAAGTATTCTCAAAACTTACATGGGATAAGAAGTTAAATCCAGTGTCCACTAAAGTTTGGTTATTTGTATGTACCGGAGTATTAAGGTCTTGTAAAAAGTGCAAAGATCTACCAACCTCCTCCATAGCTTTTTCTCGATGTTTTTTAGCTCTGTCCAAGTCTCCTTTGGTCATTGATTGATAATGTAATTTCATGTAATGTAATGCACGGTTAAAATGATCAACGCACTTTGTCTTCGCAGAAGTAACCTCACCCATAAAATTTAGCTCGGTTACCGGATTATAAAAATGGTCTTTATAGGCTCCTTGATTTTCATCATTATCTGGTGCTACAGACCCATAACCAATTTGCTCTCTATCTTTTAATGTATAAAATTTTGAAGTTTTTTCGCCAAAAACATTGTCCACAATTTCAAGTGCTATTTCAGTAACATATTTATGAGTTGGACCGTCAAAAGCCGAACAAGGGCTACCTGCTGCACCAAAAATTAACATCATACTCAAAAAAAATGAAAATACCTTTTTTAAACATCTCATATAAAATCATCCCTTTCCTTACACTGCCTTCAGTTCAAATCATTCCACCTCAAAAAAACCACCTCCTTTCAATTTCCATTTTTATGGCATTTTGTAAAAATAAACAAAATATATAATATAAAAATTAACTTTTAGGGCTATATTATATCATTTTATTTATTTTTTGTCAATAATTTAGTAAATTTTATGTAATCATATTTTAAATTTGTATAATATTTGGGTGAACACTAGCCTTTTCACCATACAGCCATAAAGATCTAAAAATTTGCCTTATCAAAAAAACGTTTCAGTTGGGAATTTTAGGCATAAAAAATCCCCTTCCGCTTGAATCATCATCAAACAAAAAGGGATCTTATTATAATCAAAGTTAATATTAAATTTTATCTGTGCCCGACGAATCCTGTCATCTCACTCAATGTCCGTGTCAAAAAACGCAGTAATCGCCTTGTACGCCATAAACACGTCTATCTTCGAGACAACCTCAAACGGCGCGTGCATAGAAAGCACCGGAACGCCCAAATCAACCACGTCCACGCCCAAATTCGCAATGTATTTGGCAATGGTTCCGCCGCCACCGATGTCTACCTTGCCGAGCTCACCTGTCTGCCACAGAACTTTATTCTTTTCAAGAAAATTACGCACATACCCCATAAACTCCGCCGAAGCATCCGAAGTTCCAAACTTGCCGCCGCTGCCAGTGTACTTCGTAATGACGACGCCATTGTTGATGTAGCAGCTGTTGGCAGGGTCATACACCGCGCTATAGGCCGGGTCAAACGCCGCATTAACGTCTGCCGAAAGGCACTGCGACTTCATCAAAACATGCTTATAGTCAACCTTGTCCATCTTGGCAAGGTCCGCAACAAAGTACATAAAAAATGCCGACTTCATCCCGGTGTTACCATCGCTGCCGGTCTCTTCTTTGTCCGCCAAGACCGTCATTACGGTGTTTTTGGGCACCCCTTTATAGTCCAGCACCGCCATTAACGAAGGATACGCACAAACTCGGTCATCATGCCCATACGCGCCCACCATGCTGCGGTCCAAACCGACATCTTTAGCCTTAAACGCCGGCACCATCTCAAGTTCAGCCGACAAAAAGTCCGACTCCACCACGCCATACTTATCATTAAGAATTTTCATTATGTTCAGCTTTACTAGTTCGGCGCCTTTTTCGGATTTAAAAGGCCTGCTGCCCACCAAGATATTCAAATTTTCTGCATCTATGGCTTTGTGTAGCGGTTTTGCGACTTGCTCCTTAGCCAAATGCGGCAGTAAATCTGTAACGCAGAAAACCGGATCATCCTTATCTTCGCCAATCCTCACGCCAACCGAGGTTCCGTCTTTCTTAACAATCTTTCCATGCAGCGCAAGTGGCATCGCCGTCCACTGATATTTTTTGATGCCCCCATAATAGTGCGTCTTGAGCATTGCCAAATCGCTTGCTTCGTACAGCGGGTTGGGCTTTATGTCTAACCTTGGCGAGTCAATATGCGCAACGGCAATCTGCGCGCCATTTTTTACGCCCTCTTTGCCGATTATCGCGACTATCACTGACTTTTTCTTGTTAACATAATAAATTTTGTCGCCAGGTTTATAGGTTTTGTCCGCTTCAAACTTGCTAAAACCTGCTTTCTTCGCCATTTCCACCGCATAGCTAGTCGCCTCGCGCTCCGTCTTTGCGTTGTCCAAAAAAGCCTTATAGCCTTCGCAAAAGTCATCCGCTGCCTTTATCTGCGCGCCAGTCAGCCTTGAGGCCCCGTTTTTTTTCTCCATAAACAGGCTCTCTTTCAGCTTCTCAGCCTCTGTCTTCGGCTCTATTTTCGACTTACTCTCGCTGCTAAGCATAAAAACCATCCTCTCAAATTTAGTTAAAATACAAATTTTTGTACATTCTGCGGCTCTCCAGCACATTCTCGACGTATATGGATGTATCTGGAAACGGGATTTTCTTCAAAGTCTTGCCATCGACAGAATATCGCTCATCCCGAAGCCATTTATCCACCGTGCCGATGCCCGCATTGTAGGCGCAAACCACCTCTACAATAGTATTATACCTCTTTTTCAGGATCGATAAAAGGTAGGCCCCATATTTGATGTTTGTTTGCGGATCCTTAAGATGGCCAACGTCCAAAAGCGTCACCAATTTGTGAGTCTGCAGCCATTCAAAGGTATCTGGCATAATCTGCATTAGCCCAATGGCGCCAGCTTTGGACTCTGCATTCTGCCGAAAGTTGCTCTCTGACTTAATTATAGCCAAAATCAGCTCTTTTTCAACGTTAAATCTCTCGGAATTCTCGCTAACATAGTCGTAATATCGCACAGGGTACGCCTTTTTCAAAAAAAATATATATCCACAATAGAGCGCAAAAAAGGCAACCACCGCCGCCAAAGCGCACTCCAACAAGCTTTTGCATTTAAAATTCATTATTCCCGGTTCCCTCAATGTCTCTGCTCTCCGTCTGGCCCCAATAAATCTAAGTTTTGGCCACACACTTTATAATTATAGCCGATTAAATCTTCTGTGTCTACAAATTAATGCCGCCACCGCTTGACTCAAAGCTGCATATGTACTGCTATTTTTCAATTTTATTTTTGAAAAAAGACTCGCTAGAAGTATTTGGCGGGCGCAAAATCCGGTAAAGGCCATACAGCCCTTCTGGCGTTTTAGTGAGCTTATTTATCTTCCCCTCGCAGCTCAGCGTCGCCTTAAAGCCCATCTGATGCAAGATATCCAAAGAGCACTTACTTACCGCGCCAAACGGAAACACAAAAGTCGTCGGCGTCGTGCCCAAAAAATCGGCAACTCTGTTTTGCATCAAGTCGATATCGCTACAGAGGGCATTTTGATAATGCTCAAAGCTCTCACTCCGATTCTTCTTGGTTCCACGCCGCTTTCTTGTAATCGTGTGCATGTTATAAGAATGATTCTGGATCTCGACCAAGCCCGAATCCTGCATCTCCTTCAGCTCACCCCACGAGCAATGCGCATAATTTGGGTTTTTGTCCTTGTTCTCGCTATAAATGTCGGTCTGCTTGCCAATCGGAGACAGCACCATCTTGCACTCATACTCCTTCAAAAGCGGAAACGCATACAAATAATTGTTATAATACCCGTCGTCAAATGTCAGCATTATCGGCTTTTCGGGCAAGTCCTTGTTCTCATAGACGTAGTCGATCAAATCCTGCATAACTATCGTTGTGTAGCCATTCTCTTTTATATACTTTAAGTCGCCCTCGAACACATCTGGAGTTATTACAAATTTGCCCTTCGAGCGGTTCGTTTTTAATATCGAATGATACATGAGTATTGGCAACCTCACACTGTCCACCGACTCCGAAACAGACGAGAAAATCATGTTCGTGCCGTAGCTCAAAGGCAGCCATACCAAGATAAATGCGGCTGCCACTAGGAGAGCAAGCACTGGCTTTCTTATTCTAAAGTTCACATACATACGCAAAAGTCCGCCCTTCTCACTGTTCACGCGCGCAAGCATTACGTTTAAGAGCAATCATTTTTGTAATCTATATGAAAAAACTTCGCAAATAATGAACACTCGCCCCACAAATGTGCAAAGCGTATGCTGAACTTTGGCATGTACAAGCCATCCAGACGGTTCAGTCCTCATAGTTTATGTTGACGGCAAACCCCTTTGTAAAAAAACATATGAGAGGCGACAGCACCGCCGTGTACAGGGCCGCTATCAAATAGTGG
This sequence comes from uncultured Eubacteriales bacterium, assembly GCA_948823415.1. Taxonomy (GTDB): domain Bacteria; phylum Bacillota; class Clostridia; order Oscillospirales; family Acutalibacteraceae; genus CAG-557. The sequence goes on along the minus strand of CAQKRU010000004.1, from coordinate 64,369 downwards.
TTAACAAGCGCATAAAATCTGTCCGCATAGCCCAAAAATAAGAACTCAACCAAAAAATGCACAGCGTAAAAAGCGAAAATAAAGGCAATCGCCACCGCAACCGAAGTAATCAAATTGAACTTTATGATTTTTTGCGCAAAGTTTCCAACCAAAAAGCCCAAACAAGTCGTTGCAATCGAATAAAACCCAATGCCACCCGTTGCGCCAACGTCCAAAAGCAACCCAATGAAAAATCCAAACACAGCGCCAACCGTGTGACCTTCAAACAGCGCGATCATAACGGCAACCGGCACCAAAATTACAGGCCTCACGCCATATACACTCGGAATCAAATTTGGCGTCTGCTCCAAAATATAAACCATCAAAATCTCAATAACATACGCAAAAAATCGCGCGCATCTGTAAGCAATCCGCATCAGGGCCCTCCTTTTTACGCTAAAATAAATACTTCAATTTTTCGCTGCTTTTGGCATCAGCTCTGCGGCGATCTCCCCCTTACCGCTAAAATCCGTCAAAACAAACACGTCAATAACATTTTTAACGTCGTCAAACGGCACAATCACCGCATAAAAAGAGGAATCATAATCATCGTTTTTGGTCTCCATAACCTTGCCAATGGGCAGCCCCTTGGGGCAAATGCCTCCAAGTCCCGTCGTGACTATAATGTCACCAGGTTTAATTTTGTTCTGCGCCGAAATATACATCAAAGCAGTCTGGTTGTTATCGGCCAACGACTTTTTGCCCGTCACAACGCCACTGTCGCCAGTTCCAGCATCAATCGCACCCATCTTGTACTCCGGCGACAAAATCGTTTTAACCCGGCAAGAGTGCTCCCTCACCGCAGAAACCCGCCCAATCAGCCCATTTTCAGCAATTACCGGATCGTTTTCACAAACGCCGTCACTGCTGCCTTTATCCAAAGTAAAGCCATAAAACAAATCATTCGGATCCCGCGCAATAACCTCTGCAGTCTTAAATTTTAGCGATTTATTCTGCTTCTTAAAGCCATAAAACTTCAAATACTGCGCATTCTCGCGCTTCACGTCGTAATAGTCCACCAAAATCGCCCGCATACGGACAATCTCGTTTTTTAAATTTTTTATCTCTTTTTCATATTCATCAGCAGATTTTTGATTTTTAGGCAAAACCGAGGCCGCCACGTCGGTAAAGTCGTTCGACACCATCTGCATGGGCGTTACAATACAGTCAACAATTTTAGGAATAAAGTTCGCGCCCGGCACAAAGGTCAAAATCGAAATTCCCGCAGCAATAAAGCAGCACGCAACAAAAAGCTTGAACCCATTGCTTTTAAAAAATCTCTTAAAATCCAACGCCACCGCCCCCTTGCAAAAATCTGCCTTAAATTACAAAAATTTTGCCATTAATCAGGCGGAGACCCCTCAAAATTGATCCCCGCCCACAAAAAAGATAAAAATAAATCAAGCAAAACAAAATTATGGCCTTTTCCGCCGATAATAACTCCTCGGCATAACAAGCTCCAGGCGTTTGCCCGTGCCATCTGCAACACAGTCAAGCGGGCGTTCTGCCACATGCACAACCATCCTCGTCTCTTGCGAAATTAATTGGTCCAACCCGCGAAGCAAAGCGCCACCGCCAGTCAGCATAATCCCGTGGTCAATAATGTCAGCCGAAAGCTCCGGAGGAGTCTTCTCAAGCGTACTTTTAATAGCATCAATAATGGCTGTCAGCGGCTCAAACAAGGCCTCCCTCACTTCTTCAGCTGTAATCTCAATATGCTTTGGCAAACCGTCCACCAAGTTTCTGCCTTTAATCTCCATAGAGCTTTCATTTTCGTAGCTAAAGGCAGAACCAATCTGGATCTTAATGTTCTCCGCCGTGCGCTCGCCGATTAGCAAGTTATACTTCTTTTTAATATAAGCCACAATCGCCTCGTCAAACCGATTGCCCGCCACGCGCACAGACTGCGACGTAACAATGTCCCCCAAAGAAATAACCGCAATCTCCGAAGTCCCACCGCCAATGTCAACAACCATGCTTCCGGTAGGCTCTGCAACAGGCAACCCAGCACCAATAGCAGCTGCCATCGGTTCTTGAATCAGCTCAACTTCCTTTGCCCCAGCCTGACGCGTTGCATCTTCAACCGCACGCTTTTCAACCTCTGTGACGCCCGCCGGAATACACACAACGACCTTTGGTCGCTTGCTAAACAAACTAGTTTTCACTGTTTTTCTTATAAAATGCTTCAACATAGTGGCAGTAATATCAAAATTTGCGATCACACCGTCTTTTAAAGGGCTCACCGCAACAATAGACCCCGGCGTTCTGCCGATCATATCCTTAGCCTGCAACCCAACCGCCAAAACAGTGTCGGTATTAACGTCCACCGCAACAACCGACGGCTCGCGCAAGATAATCCCTTTATTCTTCATAAACACCAAAGTATTCGCCGTGCCCAAATCTATCCCAATATCCCGTGAAAACATTATGCCTCTTTTGCTCCCTTCAACCTCAGCACGATCACACATTCGCGCATGCGCAAAAACGTTATTTTTAAATATTATACTACACGCGGCGCGAATTTCTCAACAAAAAAACTTACATTTAAAAATTATCTCCTAAACACACAAAAAAAGCGCGCATCCGCATATATTTTTAGCAGATTACGCGCTCAATATTTTTATATTATTTAAAATATCAATAAAAGCCCTTGCTTTTTAGCCAGTTTTGAGCGTCCTCTTCATTCTCAAACGTCTTTTTTTTAGTAACAGGAATCAGCCCAAAAAAGGTACTTGTATTAAATGAAGCTGTCCATTTTTCCTTTCCATTTTCAGAGACACAGCTCAAACCCCAGCCCATAGAAGAACCTCCGCCACCTCCAGCTGGTCGTCCGTAAGGCAAATGCTCTCATCAAATTCAACCCTAGTCTTTTTCAAAACCTCATCACGCTTACCTTTTTTCATATTTATCATCCCTTTCTAAAATAAAAAGCACATAAAAATCATTGGTACAATTATATCAAAATATTTTTAATTTGTCAATATTTTTGTATTAAACTACAGCGTACCTTAAATAATTGAATGCTTTTTAGCTCCTCATTACTTGCCAGTTGAACCAAAGCCGCCCTCTCCACGAACCGTGCCCTCTAAACTCTCCACTTCAAAAAAAGACACAGGCAAAACCGGCATTATTATCATCTGCGCAATGCGTTCATTCTGTTTAACCGTGTAATCCTTTGCACTAAAATTCCTCAAACTAACGTAAATTTCGCCTCTGTAGTCACTGTCCACCACGCCAACGGAATTCGCCAAAGAAATCCCAAACTTAGTCGCAAGGCCACTTCTCGCAAAAACAAAAGCAGCCACCTCTTTGCTTGGCAACTCAATCGCAATCCCCGTCGCAATCAAGGCCGCTTCACCAGCTTTTATCGTAATATCCTCATCTATGCAAGCGTATAAGTCCATCCCCGCAGCACCCGCTGTTGCCCGCCGCGGAATTATCGCACCTTCTCGCTTCTTTTGCACCTTAATAACCACCTCAGACTTCACTATCAATCAGCCTTTCTTAAAGCTCATATTATTAAAATTCTAATTACACAAAATAAAAATCGCGCCTAGCTACAAACGCGACTTTGCATATACTCCAAAACACAACCGCTGGTCGTGGTAGTTATAGAGAACTTACAAACTTAAAACGCGGGCGATAAAATAAAAAATTCACAATCAGCTTCGATCGCGAATTGGTGTGCGCGACCACGCGCTGGCTGCGGAACTAGGATTCGAACCCAGACAAACAGAGTCAGAGTCTGCTGTGCTACCCTTACACAATTCCGCATCAATAAAATTAATTATACCTCAAAAAATCCGCAAAGTCAAGCGCATAAGCTAAAAATCACGCTCAATCCAAAAAATAAAAGCATGACTACAAATGAGCCATACTTTTTGAAATATTAATTAAAGATAAAATTACTTAACTTCTACTTCTGCGCCAGCTTCGGTCAACTTAGCCTTAATAGCTTCAGAATCTTCCTTAGAAACGCCCTCTTTTAATGTCTTTGGTGCGCCATCCACAATTTCCTTAGCTTCTTTCAAGCCAAGGCCAGTAACCTCTTTAACAATCTTAATAACCGCAACTTTGTTGCCGCCAGCCGATTTCAAAACGATGTCGAAAGCAGACTTTTCTTCAGCAGCAGCCGCGCCACCGCCAGCAGCCGGAGCAGCAGCCACAGCAACAGGAGCTGCAGCAGATACGCCAAACTCCTCCTCCAAAGCCTTAACAAGCTCGCTCAATTCCAAAACAGTCAACGCTTTAACGTCTTCAATTAACTTTGCAACTTTATCTGACATAATAATTATCCTCCAAAAATTTAATAAATTTGAGCACAAAGCCCCTTTTAACAATCTAAAAACTAAACTAATAAAATAAACTCAAGTAAACAATCAAGCACTCTGCTCGCTCTGCTGCTTGCTAGCAATAGCGCCAAGAGCCACAACAAGCCCTCTAATAGTGCCATTAAGCACAGCAACAAACCCAGAGATCGGCGCGTTCAAGCCACCCAAAGCCTTTGCCACAAGCACTTCTTTTGTAGGCAGCTTGGCAAGATTATTAACTTCAGCCTCGCTAATTACGCTCCCCTCAATAAACCCAGCCTTTGCCTTAAAAAAGTCGTGATCCTTAGCAAAATTGCAAAGAATCCTGGCTGCAGCAACATGGTCATCCTTACTAATAGCAATAGCAGTAGTCCCCTCAAGAAAAGGCTCCAGCCCGTCAATCTCGGCTTCCTTAGCAGCTCGTTGAAGCAAAGTATTTTTAACAACAAAATACTCAACGCCCGTTTCCCTCAACTCTTTGCGCAACTTAGTGTCGTCCGCAACGTTAATGCCCTTATAATTAACGATAACACCGGCGCAAGCGCTCTTTAAATTCTCGGCCAAATTTGCGACCAACGCCTTTTTTTGTTCCAAAATTTTTTCGCTCGGCAATTCATTCACCTCCACAGCCAAAATTTTCAGACGCATAAAAGCAAAACGCCCATTCCGCAAACCGCAGAAAAGGCGCAAACACTCACAAAACAAGCATACCCGCGCTAATCCTCGGTAGGCGTGAACTCACATTACGCACAATCATGCACCTACTGTCTTTGGAATAACAGTCTTAGAGTATGATACCACTCATTTTCAAGTTTGTCAAGAGGTTCAAAAAATTTTCGCACAAATTTTTTAACAAGGCTAAAATTCTGCGGTTCCGGTAGTTCTTGGAAAGGGCAGCACGTCTCGGATATTTGAGATTCCCGTCAAATACATAATGAGCCGTTCAAACCCCAAGCCAAACCCCGAATGCACCGCCGACCCGTATCGCCGAAGGTCCAAGTACCACCAATAGTCTTCCTCTTGCAAATTTAATTCCTTCATCCGCAAAATCAAGCGCTCCAACCGTTCCTCACGCTGGCTTCCCCCCACAATTTCGCCAATCCCAGGCACCAGCAAATCCATCGCCGCCACGGTCCGGCCATCCTCGTTCTCGCGCATATAAAACGACTTTATCTCCTTGGGGTAGTCGATCACAAAAACCGGCTTTTGGTAGACCTTCTCCGTCAAATACTTCTCGTGCTCGGTCTGCAGATCTATTCCCCACGACACCTTATACTCAAAGGCATCATTATTCTTTTCCAGAATTTTTATTGCGTCCGTGTACGTCACAACGCCAAAGTCCGAATTCACAATATTCGTGAGCTTGCTTATCAGCTCTTTGTCGTAAAAATTGTTAAAAAACTCCATGTCCGCAGGGCAAGTTGCCAACACGTAGCTTATGATAAACTTCATCATGTTCTCGGCAACTTCCATGCAGTCCTTCAAGTCGGCAAACGCCATTTCTGGCTCAATCATCCAAAACTCCGCTGCGTGCCGCTGTGTATAGGATTTCTCTGCCCGAAAGGTGGGCCCAAACGTATAAATGTTGCCCAACGCCAGTGCCATGCATTCGCCCTCCAGCTGGCCAGAGACCGTCAGCGAGGTATGCTTCTGAAAAAAGTCCTGCGAATAGTCCACATGGCCGTCCTCAGTCCTAGGAACGTTCTCAAGATCCAGCGTAGTAATCGTAAACATCTCGCCGGCGCCTTCACAGTCGCTGCCCGTGATTATCGGAGTGTGCGCGTAAACGAACCCCTGCTCCTGAAAGAACTTATGAATAGCATAAGCCGCAGCAGAACGGACTCTATAAGCCGAGCCAAAGGTGTTCGTCCTGGGCCGCAAATGCGCAATCGTCCTCAAATATTCAAGCGTGTGCCTCTTTTTTTGCAGCGGATAATCACTCGTAGATTCCCCTTCGATAAAGACTTCGGTTGCCTGGATCTCAAAAGGTTGCTTGGCCTGTGGGGTAAGCAGCAAATTGCCTTTTACGTAAACCGCCGAGCCCACGTTGAGTTTGGCGACCTCCCTAAAATTCTCCACCTTGTCCTCAACAAAAACCACCTGCAGATCCTTAAAAAAGCTGCCATCGTTAAGCTGCATAAATCCCAGTGCCTTCGAGTCCCGGATAGTCTTAACCCACCCGCAAACCGTTATTTCTTTATCCGCAAATCTCGCCGAATCTTTGTAAAGCTCCGCTATTTTCACTCTCTTCATCGCAAAGCATAATCAGCCAAACGGCCATATTATGCGCTTCCCACCCTTCTTTTTATATAAAATTTCAGCATCTATTATACCAAACTCAGCCCAAACTATCAACAAAGCCCGTAAAACGCCCTCTCAGCTAAGGTTTACTCATCATTTGGTTGCGCCGGTTTTCATCAATCTCGCTTGAGCACTACGTTCGTTTTCATCCAGCTTCATCAAAATGTACCGGATGCCGCCCTCCGCCTGAGGGATCACCACATACTCCAGCGCGTTGACTCTTCTGCGCGTTTTTTCGATTTCTCTTGCTAAAAGCTGGCATGATTTCTCGACCTCTGCCAACTTCAGCATATCTTCAAAAACCTCCGAGAGCGTCCCCACCGCGTCGTCCAAGCTAAAAGATGTAAACGCCAACCCATACGAATATATGTCATTTTTGTCGGCCGTCCTGGTGCTAAAGCTGAACTTCGGCACGTTCACGCTCATAATGTTCCTGCTAGAAACCTCAATAGAAACGGCCTGCTTCGGCGCAAGGAGCGCAACATTTAAGGCTTCTTCGCTCATTTCAGATTTAGCCATCAAAAATTTTTCGTTGGCCCTTTTTATGCCGCGCTCAACCTTCTGGCGCAGATTTTTGTTCTCCTCCACCATGGAGATGAACTGCTTCATCAGCTCGTCTCGTTTGTCCTTCAAGAGCTTATGCCCCCGCACGGCCATGACTCGCTTCTTTTTTAGCCTCGTGAGCTCCATTCTAGTGGGATTTACCTGTGCTGTCGCCATAATTAATCACCACTTTTTCCGTAATATTCGTCCAAGTACTCGTCCTTAATTCGCTTGAGTTCGCTGCGCGGCAAAATCGAAAGCAGCTTCCAGCCGATGTCCAGCGTCTCCTCGATACTTCTGTCGTTCTCGTACCCCTGCGAGACGTACTCCTCCTCAAAAGCGTCCGCAAACTTGGCATAAAGCTTATCGATGTCCGTAAGCGCCGCCTCTCCGAGGATTATCATCAGCTCCTTAGCCTCCTTGCCTCTAGCGTACACCGAAAACAGCTGATTCATAGTATTCGCGTGGTCTTCTCTGGTCTTGCCCTTGCCGATTCCCTTATCTTTTAAGCGCGAAAGTGACGGCAAAACATCAATCGGCGGCGTCAAGCCCTTTCTAAACAATTCTCGGCTCAAAATGATTTGCCCCTCTGTTATATACCCCGTCAAATCTGGAATCGGATGCGTTTTGTCATCCTCAGGCATCGTCAGAATCGGAATAAGCGTGATGCTGCCCTTTTTCCCTTTCTGACGCCCCGCACGTTCGTAAATCGAAGCCAAATCCGTATACATATAGCCTGGATATCCGCGCCGACCTGGAACTTCTCTGCGTGCGGCCGAAACCTCCCTCAAAGCGTCGGCATAGTTCGTGATGTCCGTCATGATCACAAGCACGTGCATATCCTTCTCAAAAGCCAAGAACTCCGCCGCCGTCAAGGCCATCTTGGGCGTAGCGATGCGCTCAACCGCCGGGTCGTTGGCCAAATTCAAAAACATCACCGTCCGGTCTATGGCGCCGGTGGCCTCAAAGCTATCAACAAAAAACTGCGACTCCTCAAAAGTGATGCCCATCGCCGCAAAAACAACCGCAAAAGGCTCCTGCGCACCGCGGACCTTAGCCTGGCGCGCTATTTGCGCCGCCAGCTTTGCATGAGGCAATCCGCTGGCAGAAAAAATCGGTAACTTTTGGCCTCTAACGAGCGTATTCAAGCCATCAATCGCCGAAACGCCCGTCTGAATAAACTCCTGCGGATAATTTCTCGCAGCAGGGTTCATCGGCAAGCCATTTATGTCCATTCGCTTTTCTGGCAAAACTTCTGAGCCGCCGTCAATAGGCCGCCCCAAGCCATCAAAAACGCGGCTCAGCATATCAATCGAGACACCAAGCTGCATGCTCCTACCCAAAAATCGCACCTTGCTGTTCGAAAGATTTATCCCCGCAGAATTCTCAAACAGCTGCACCAAAGCATTCGTCCCGTCAATTTCAAGCACTCTGCACCGGCGTTTTTCTCCGTTTGCAAGCTCTATTTCGCCCAGCTCATCGAAGTTCACGTCCTCAACATCCCTCACCAACATCAAAGGGCCGGCAACTTCCTCTATCGTTCTGTACTCTTTCGGCATCAAAAATCCTCCCTCTTTAATGTTGCTCCAATCTCCTCCGATATCGCCCTCGCTATGCTATCGTATTCATTTTTACTTTCTAAATTAGAAATATACTTAAACCGCCCAATGCGCTCTCTTACCGGCAGACTCAGCAAAAGCTCTATCTGCGCGCCGTTTTCTAGTACTTGTCGCGCCAAATCGTAAAACTCCAAGATCAGCCTTATCATCAGGCACTGTTTGTCTATCGTCGTGTAGGCGTCCTCCTCGTGGAAGGCGTTCTGATGCAAGAAGTCCTCCCGAATCGACCGCGCCACCTCTAGCTTTAGTCTATCCTGTGCCGACAAAGCGTCCATTCCAACCAGCTTCACAATCTCCTCAAGCTCGGCCTCCTCCTGCAAAAGCCGCATCATCCGCGTCCGCAGCCGCATAAATTCCGAATCCACGTTGCAATTGAACCAGTCCGACAAAGTGTCCACGTACAAGGAGTAGCTGTTTAGCCAGTTTATCGCCGGAAAATGCCGCTTGTACGCCAGCGAAGAGTCCAACCCCCAAAAAACCTTTACGATCCGTAAAGTCGCCTGCGCCACGGGCTCGGAGATATCTCCACCCGGCGGAGAAACCGCTCCAATAACGGATAACGCGCCCTCTCGCGGGGTTTTGCCCAAAGACATGACTCGGCCGGCACGCTCATAAAACTGCGCCAACCTACTTCCCAAATACGCTGGATACCCCTCTTCGCCAGGCATCTCTTGCAATCGTCCGGACATTTCTCGCAATGCTTCGGCCCACCGCGAGGTCGAATCTGCCATGAGCGCCACAGAATAGCCCATATCCCGAAAATATTCGGCGATGGTGATACCCGTGTATATCGAAGCTTCGCGCGCTGCAACGGGCATATCCGATGTGTTCGCAATCAAAACCGTGCGCTTCATCAAAGACTGCCCCGTTTTAGGGTCAATCAGCTCCGGGAACTCATTCAAAACGTCCGTCATCTCGTTGCCGCGCTCGCCGCAACCAATGTAGACAACAATATCCGCGTCAGCCCATTTGGCTAACTGATGCTGCACCACGGTCTTTCCGCTACCAAAAGGCCCCGGCACAGCAGCCACTCCGCCCTTAGCAATGGGGAAAAGCGTGTCTATAACCCGCTGCCCCGTGATTAGCGGCATGTTGGGCGACATCTTTTTTTTGTACGGCCGGCCCACTCTGACGGGCCACTTCTGCATCAGGGTCAGCTCTCTTGCCCCTTTTTCGGTTTTTATCGTGGCGACGGCCTCATCCACCGCATAGCTGCCCTCTTTTATCGACTCAACGACGCCAAACACACCATTTGGCACCATTATTCTGTGCTTGACCAGCTCCGTCTCTGCGACAGTTCCGATGATATCGCCAGGTTCGACTTCGTCCCCGACCTTAACCCGGGGGACAAACTCCCATTTTTTGTCTCGCTTTAACGCCGGCGCCTCGACTCCTCGCTTTAGGTTGTTCCCCGAGGCTTTCATAATGTCATCCAGCGGCCGCTGAATTCCGTCAAAAATGCTGCCGATAAGCCCCGGACCAAGCTCCACACTCAACGGTTCTTTCGTTGACTCTACCGGCGCGCCCGGCCCAAGCCCCGAAGTCTCTTCATAAACCTGAATCGAAGCCTTGTCGCCGTGCATCTCGATAATCTCGCCGATCAAATGCTCGTCGCTAACCTTAACCACGTCAAACATGTTCGCGTCCTTCATGTTTTCCGCGATAACAAGCGGCCCCGCGACCTTTTTTATAATGCCCTTGCCCATCATTTCACCTGCTAACTTATTTATGAAAATAAAATGTCCGTCCCCACGGCCTTTATGACGGATTCCTTCAAAGCCTTCATTCCAAGTCTAGCTTCGCCCGCCACGCCAGGGATCGGGATGATTGAAACCTGCATTTCCGCCGTGGTTTCTAACAATTCGTCATAAATCTCGGCAATAATGGATTCCGTCAAAAATATTACCGCCAAATCCTCGTTTATCAGCCGCATTACAACGGCTCGGGCTTCCTTAGAGTCCTTTACCGAAAAAACCTCTAACCCAAGCGCCGCAAAGCCATAAATGTTGTCTCTTTCGCCAACCACCGCTATTCTATGCATACATCATCCGTACCCTCTCTTTTATCAAGCCGCTTTCAGCGCGATTTCGCTTGCCCGAAAGAATAATCCTAGCGACCTTTATCTCGTTCTGGCGAGCTAAAATGTAAGCAATAATCGGGCCAATCGAAAAATAATCGTACTTCTCAGCCCCAATAAGCTCAATAATCCTGTTGTCGCGCCAAATGTCAAACTTTTGCAAAGACTCCGCAACAAAAGGCACCACGTCCGCATAAGGCGTGACCTCCAAATACTCAAGCAAGTCCGCCTGGCCCATCATCGTCACTTCCGCCAATTTCTTAACATCCAGAGACTCGCATTCAACCAAAGCAGAAGTCAAAAATTCGCGCCCTTTGTGCATCGCTTGGCCACGAAGCGCGATCTTTATGTCTGCACTAGCCACAAAAAGCTCCGCGTACGCCTTTATCAGCCCAACTTTAGATCTATCGCCCTCAGCTTTAATCGCATTTAGCAAGGCTTTGTCGATAATATCATCGCACAGCTGGCCGTCTCCAGTGTGAAGCAGCTTTTCAAAAGCTTCACGGGCAGGCTCGACCATCTCTTGCGGCAAATTCGCGAAGTCACCCTCTTCTATGCATTTGGTCAAACGTGAAATGTCCACCGTTCCACCCGGCATGAAGATGTCATCTTCCAGCGACTCCGTTATATAGCCCTTTATGGCGGCCTTCAAGTTGTGATAATCTATCGGCAACAAGATCACCCGAAATGGCGCTCTATCGGCCACCAGCTCTGTCACAAACTGCCAAAGCCTCTGTTCTTCTGCTTTCAGCATCAGCTGATAGTCGCAATCAGGGCCCTTGGCGTCTAGGGTTTCGTCGCCCCAGCCTTTGTCCCTTAACGCATTCACGCACTCTTCGTAAGATTCGCAGGCCATCAGCCGGCCAACGTCCTGCTCCGAGAGCAAAGAGAGCTCCCGTGCCCGTATTCGCGCGACAGCATAGGTATATCGCTCCGTCATCGCCTCGCTCCCTTCCCGTTTTAATCCGCTTTTTTAGGATTACGCAAACAATATTTCATTCACTTCGTCGGACAACAGCTCAAAATTGCAATCAAACAGCGCGTCAAAAGTGCAATTCTCCTCGATATCGCCATAAGACAAAATGAATCCGCCGGCAATGTCACGCGTTTTGGCAGAGATTTTAAGCTCTCCTCCAGCTTCCTGCGCCACTTCTGCTAATCTGCCTTCAAAGCCCGCCGGGACCCTTTTCAAATCCTCTTCGCAGAAAATTATCTCGCCGATTTGGGCGCCAGCATACTTTCTGCACAACTTTAAAATTACCTCAAAGTACTCTTCAACCGGCATCCGGCGCAGATTTTCCTTAGCCTCATTTAAAACCGAGCCGATTATCTCGCGCTTTGCGTCTAAAATTTGCTCGCGTTCCTTTAATTTACCTTTAGATTCGGCCTTTTGTAAGATGAACTCGGCCTTGTCTTCGGCGTTCTTTATGATTAACTCTGCACGCTTTTCTGCCTCTTTTTTCGCGTTGACCAAAACTTCGCTCGCCTTGAGCTTCCCCGCTGCGAGTATCATTTCGGCGTCCTTATTCGCTTCGTCATCGATGCAGCTTAATATTTTATCTAACCCAGTCATAGGCAAAAACTCCCAACTTAGAATAAATCCCGGCTACACGTTGATTTTCGGAATGTTCAAAATGGAAAGCACCGAAACCAAGAGCGCCAATATAGCATAAGTCTCCACCATGGCAGGAAAAATCATGGCTTTGCCCATCTGCTCCGGACGCTTAGCCACAGTGCTGATTCCCGAAACCGCAGCTCTAGCCTGGCGAATGGCCGACCAAAGCCCCACAAAAGCAATAGGCAAGCACGAAACCAAGTACAAAAGTCCCTGCCCCAAAGATACCTCCGAAGAGCCGCCCAAAATTCCGATCTGAATAAGCGTTAAAACCGCCACCAAAAGGCCATAGATTCCCTGCGTGCCCGGCAACAACTGCAACAATAAAACTTTTCCAAATTTGCCAGGATCCTCCGTTACAACGCCAGCCGCAGCCTCTCCAGCCATGCCAACTCCAATTGCAGAGCCTATTCCTGCCATCAAAGAGGCCAACGCAGCCCCCAACAAAGCCAAAACCACTCCCAAATTACTCATTGCAAACATCCTCCGTAACGTTATAATATTTTGTATTTACGAAGAACGGCGAAAATTTCCTTCCTCCGCCCTCATAAAACTTGCCAAAAAACTCAACAAATTGCAGTCTGTTGGTGTGAACATACGCGCCCAAAAGGTTTATCGCGATGTTCATAGTGTGCCCCACCAAAAACACCAGCACAAACAAGATCACTCCAGCCGGGCCGTTGCCGGCCATTGTGCCCATTTTGTTGAACACCTGGGCGATGACTCCCGTGGCCAAACCCAGCGCCAAAAGCCGCGAATACGAGAGTATATCGCTGAGATATCCCGTCACGCCATAAAGCCCGTATAGTCCCTTCAAAAAACGCTTGAACGGGTTTCGCGACTCTCTGCCCGCCGTCAGCAATATTAGCAAAGCGCCAGCCAAAGCCACAATCGCCCCCGCCCTACCAACACCTGGCGGCAAAATAAACTTTAGCACGAGCATCTCAGCTATCATCGGCACCGACAGCATGTAAATGATTATTCCGCCCACCAGCAAGTACCACGAGCACACGTCGTATATGGCATCTTTAAGCTTTTTCGCTCGGACCAACTCATACAACTGCATGAAAAGCCCGGTAAACAGGTGGATTATCCCGATAGCAAACGAGAAAGCCAGCATTCGCATTGGTTCGTTGAGCGGCACAAACCACAAAGCCGGCACCTTTATTGGCGTGTTAAAAAATGTCTCGGACACAACTTCGATTGCGTCGCCAAAATAGCTACCAAACAAGACGCCCCAAAAAGTCGTAGAGACTCCGCAGAACAAGAACATCCTTAGCGCTTTTTTGAGCCCCGTCTTGATGTTTTTGTACCTAGCCAAGACAAATCCGCAAGCCGCCACAATTATGAGTCCGTAAGCCGCATCCGACAGCATCATTCCAAACAAAACATAATAAAAAATCGCCATCACCGAAGTCGGGTCAACCTCCCCCCGCCCCGGCAGGCTGTAGCTTTCGAGCACCCCTTCCACCGGCGAGGCAAAGCTATTATTCTGCAGCACAACCGGAGTCTCCTCCTCGGCAACCGGCGCAGAAAAGTCAATCGCAATGCTGTTGAACTTAGAAGTCAAGGCTCCCTCCAGTTTTGCCGCATACTTTTCGGGGATAAACCCGCTCAGCATAAAGACATTCTTCGTGTGCAAAAGTTTCGCAATCATCTCGTACTTCTGCGAGCGCATCTCGTGGTAATCGACCATAAACTTAATGGCGTTGCGCTGGCCTTTATAACTTCTTATTTCTTTTTTAGAAATTAAAATCTGCTCTTTCAGCACGTCTATTTTGCCCAAAAGCTTGCTTATTTTCAGAGCCGGTACCTTTTTTGTAGAGACAGTCGGGTAAGCAAACCCCAGTTTTCTTAGCGCCTCTAAGACGACTTTTTCTGCTGCAACATGGCACAAAACAAAAATGCAGCTCTGCTCGGCGCTCGAATGCAGTACTTCCAAAGTATATCTATCCTCGTTTGGCAATAATTCCGCCATCGCCTCTTTTAGATCCGGCTCCGAAACGTCCTTTGGCAGTGTGCCTATGAACGCCCGAGTTCTCTTAGTTCCGGCAAATTTCATCGGTACATCTAAAAGCTTCCAGTCCGACAACGCCTCAATCAGCGTATTTATCCTCACGATTTCTGCCGTTTTGTCGTCAATCACCTTCGAAAGCCGTAAAATTTCGTTCGCCACTCGAATGATTTCTTCCGCTTCGTTCGCAAAAATATAATAATTCCGCCTAGAGATCTCATCCTTGCCGCATATACTGCTCAAAAACGGCTTCTCTTCGGGCTCATATTTCTCCAAAACTTCCAATGCATTTTGCGCAATGGCCTTATTTTTATCAAAAATCGCGCGCATACTAAAAGTATCAATTTTACGAAAGCCGCTCTGCTGAGCTTCACACAAGTCCGAAATCTCCACCATGCCCAACCGCTGCAACGTCTCTAAAACAGCTTTTCTGTCTTTTTTAAGCGCACATATATTCACTTTTTTCATCGCAAGAACCGCCATAGCTGCGCAACCACCTTTTCGGCACTTATAATTGTTCTAATTTCTAATTTCTCAATTTACAATAGCGTTAATAACCGCTTCTATCGCTTTCTCCTTTAAACTTTCCGCCTTTTTCTTCAAGGCCTCGATGTCATTTTCGCACTTTTTCATCTTCTTTTTAAAAATCTCTTCCGCGCTACTTTTAGCAAAATTAATCCTCAGCTCTGCCTTTGCGCCGGCTTCTTTAACTGCGGCGTCAATTATGCTCCGTGCTTCTTTTTTGGCCTGGTTTATCATAAATTCTGCTTCTTTTTTAGCTTCTTCGTGCTTCTTGGCAGCTAAATCTTCCATATCCTTGACTGCATTTATCATATCCGAAACCACCGCGCACCATCACCTTTTTTACAAACTAATTTATTATACATTAGTTTCCAAAACTTTTCAAGAAATTTTAGCGCCGCCTCTCAAATTTTGCCGCACTTGTGTTATAATAAAAGTGTACTGCATAGTTATGATTTTAAGAAGACAAAAATTAAAGGCAGGTTTGTTTTTATGAATATAAACGATTCTTTTATTAACCCGCATGTGTATGTATCCTTTTTTATAAATAATTTTTTGCCGGGGGCTTTGATTTTTTTCGTCGGATGGTTTGTTGCAAATAAGCTCATCGCTATAATAAAAGAAGCTATGGTTAAATCTCGGGTGGACGAAAGCATTATTTCCTTTTCAAATTCTGTGCTAAAAGTCATTTTTAGAGGCATAGTTATTTTAATGGTGGTCACTTGTTTTGGCGTTAATATCTCGTCTATCATCGCCACTTTGGGGGCTGCTCTTGTTACTGTTGGCCTGGCTTTAAAAGATAACCTCTCTAACGCGGCAAGCGGCATGATCATCATTATAAACAAGCCCTTTAAGATCGGAGATTCTCTCGAAACGCGCGACGTTACCGGAACCGTTACAAAAATAGAGATGCTCTCAACAACCTTAAAAACAGCGGACAATAAAGAAATCGTCGTGCCAAACTCTAAACTCACCGCCGATTACATTATTAACTCGAGCGTAAATTTGAAACGCCGGTTGGGCATCACTTTGCCTATAAAAAAAGATACCAAATTTTCTGATATTCAAAATATCTTAGAAAACACAATTAACAACGACGAAAATATCTTAAAAGTCC
Source organism: uncultured Eubacteriales bacterium (assembly GCA_948823415.1). Taxonomy (GTDB): domain Bacteria; phylum Bacillota; class Clostridia; order Oscillospirales; family Acutalibacteraceae; genus CAG-557. The sequence continues at coordinate 48,212 of CAQKRU010000004.1, read as the reverse complement.
CCGCGCCGGCTGTGTCCATCGGCAGTTTTAATAATAAAACCATCGATGTTGACATTAAAGTCTGGTGCGACGCCAAAAATTATGACTCTTTGGAAAAAAATCTATGCGAGAAAATAAAATTAGAGCTCGACGAAAATAATATCAACTTTTAGCCAAAAGGTACTGGAGGTCTTAACTTGAAATTTGATGCTTTTACCGCCGGGGTGAGTCTTGGCGGGCTGCGGAGTAAAAACGATATTAAACTGCTAATTTGCTATATGCTCACCAGTGTGGGCGAGCCGCTCTCTAAGGACGAGGTCGTCTCTGTGCTGCAAGAAAACGGCCTTGCAAATTACTTTGAGATAAACGATGCGTTCTCGGCATTAATCGGCAGTAATAATATTGCCCCGGCTGCCGACGCTGATTCTAAGTACGTCATTACCGAGAGTGGTAAGTTAATTGCCACTCAGCTTGACACCGCTTTGCCTATTTCTATTCGAGAAAAAACTCTGGCCGCGGCGATAGATCTTTTGGCTAAGGTAAAGCGCGAAACCGAAAACACCGTCACCATAGAAGAAAAACCAAACGAATGCTATGTCTCTTGCACGGTTTCTGGAGGAGACGGCCGCGACCTTTTAAACATAAAGCTCTTTGTGCCAGACTTTAAGCAAGCCTCGCTCGTTAAACGAAATTTTCAGGAAAACCCAAATTTAGTTTACTCATGCATGTTGGCCCTGCTTACTAAAAATTCTGACCTCGTTAAAACCGCTCTCGAAGCCATTCAACAAACTTCCAATTGATTTATATTTGAATTTATAATTATTTTACATAAATAGAAAAAAGACCACGACTGTTCTCGTGGCCTTTTGTTTGGCTTATTACACATACGTAAAATTTTTAATTTTCAGTCAACGGTTCTGAATCTTCGGCTTTCATTATCTGGCTAAATTCATCCTCGCCCATTTTTTCTTTCACAAACAACGTCTTGGCGACCTTGTGAAGCTTCTCGACGTTTTCTTTTAATATCCTCTCGGCCTCACTATAGCAGTCAGATATAATTTTCTTGACCTCGGCGTCAATCTCAGCTGCGATCTTTTCGGAATAATTCTTAACCTGGCCCATATCCCTTCCGATAAAAACTTCCTCCTTGTCGGAATTATAGGCAATCGGGCCCAAAGTCGCGCTCATGCCGTACTTTGTCACCATAGAATTCGCAACCTTCGTCGCACGCTTTATGTCGCTAGAAGCGCCAGTCGAGATATCTCCAATGATCAAATCCTCAGCGATGCGGCCGCCAAGGCAAACCTGAATGTCCTCCCTCATCTCCGAGCGAGACCTATAAGAGCGGTCCTCCGAAGGCAGCGATAAAGTGTAGCCACCAGCTGTGCCGCGCGGGATAATCGAGATTTGATGCACCGGGTCCTGCGTCTTGCAAAAGTAGGTAACAACCGCGTGCCCGGCCTCGTGATAAGCCGTGAGCGTCTTCTCTTTGTCCGTCATCACGCGAGATTTTTTCTCCGTTCCCACCACAACTTTGATGGTCGCCTCCTCAATTTCCTCCATAGTGATAGCCTTCAAGTTCTTCCGGGCCGAAAGTAATGCAGCCTCGTTCAAGAGGTTTTCAAGATCCGCACCAGTAAAGCCAGCTGTAGACTTAGCAATCGTGTTCAAAACAACATCCGGTGCCAAAGGCTTGCCCTTCGCGTGCACCTTTAAGATGTCTTCCCGGCCCTTTATATCCGGATATCCCACCAAAACCTGTCGATCGAACCTACCAGGCCGCATCAAAGCTGGATCTAAAACGTCCGGCCGGTTGGTCGCCGCGATCATAATGACTCCCTCGTTTGCGCCAAATCCGTCCATCTCAACCAGCAGCTGATTTAAAGTCTGCTCGCGCTCATCGTGTCCGCCACCGAGGCCCGCTCCACGTTGACGGCCCACCGCGTCTATCTCGTCTATAAAAACTATGCAAGGCGAATTTTTCTTTGCCTGGTCAAAAAGATCCCGAACCCGCGAAGCTCCGACGCCAACGAACATCTCAACAAAGTCCGAACCAGAAATCGAAAAGAAAGGTACCCCAGCCTCTCCCGCAACAGCGCGGGCCAAAAGCGTTTTGCCCGTTCCAGGAGGCCCAATCAGCAGCACGCCCTTAGGAATCCTCGCCCCTAAGTCGTTGTACTTGGCAGGATTTTTCAAAAACTCAACCAGTTCCGCCAACTCTTCTTTTTCCTCGTCGGCCCCCGCCACGTCCTCAAACGTGGTCTTTCTCTTTTCATCGTTCATGTTTTTGATCTTCGCCTTGCCAAACGTCATGGAGCGTCCGCCTTCGCCCAAGCCCGACATCATGCGGCGCATCACAAACCACCAAACAAATCCAAGGCCCACAAAAGTAAGCAAATTCAGCAAAATGCTGCTCCACCAAGAGTTCTCACTCGCGCGGATCAAGTTCTGCTTCATCTGGGCGTCGGGGTTGTTGCTGTTGTACTCCTCAACAAAGGGCTTGATGTCTTCCCTCATCCACAGCACATTCGGCGCCGTGTACTCAATCTCCTTGTTGTCCTCTTTGAGCTTCAGCTTCATCTCGCCGGTGCCAAGGTTCATGCTGTATTCGGCAACCTTCTGATCCTTAAAGTACCTAACAATGTCGGAGTAAACTTCAGCCCTCTGCGGCCGAGAGCCAAACAGAGTCAAGATAAAGATGATGATCAGTATCGGCACGCCGATATAAAATAGCATATTTCTAAGCACTTTTTTGTTTTCCAATTGCAACCCGCTCTCCTTTTATAAATACCGTTAAATTTCCCATTAATACTGAGCTTAAAGGGAGTCAGCTCCAAAAATTTTTCGCCACATTATTCTTTATCAGCAAAATAAATAATCGCCACTTTTTGCGTGCCCTCGGTAACTTTAACGCACTCAGCAATTCCCACTCCGTCGATCCACAGCACCTCGTTGCCATTCGCCACTAGCATCAAAACGTGGTCTCGCTCACTTTGCGGAATTTTAAGCTCGTTAAACAGCTTTTTTACAGTTTTAGTAACCCCTCTGCCCGCCTGGCAAAAGCGATCTCCAGCTCTTCGCGTCCTAAAAACCGCGTCCTTACCTATTTTATCATAATCCAGCGCGCAAAAAAGCGGCAATTCATCGGCCTTACCAAATTTCTCAAAGTCCCCTCTGCTCAACACCTTTATTATGAACTTTTTTGAATTTTCTGTCAAGAGATCCCCCGCTTTAAAAGGGATCACCATGTCGTTTTGTGGAGCGTCCGGCTTTTTCGCAGTTTTCTTGACGGTCAATAAATTGTCCTTCACACAAACCGTTATTCCCCGCGGCAAATTCACCGCCCCACGGTTAGCCTCTATCAAGCCCAAAATCAAATCCACGTGCTGCGCCGTAACATTCGACTTTAAAAATTCAAAAACAGCCAAGCGTATAAACCTAGACAAAATCGGCAACGGCTGAGTTTTAACCTTGTTTAACGCGTATACACCGGGCGAAACTAAACTTTCACTCAAAATTTTGGCCGCAACTGCATTCAGATATTCTTCATCTGCCTTTAGCAAAGCAAGCGTCCGAGCGGCTGTGGCCTCAAATTCCGGGTTAATCTGCTTTAAAACCGGCACCACATCCAGCCGGATCTTATTTCTGGTGTACTCACGATCTAAATTTGTGCTGTCGGTAACAAAATCAACGCCGCTCTTTTCGCAATATGCCTGGGTTTCGGCCCTCTTCAAAAAAATCAACGGCCTTATAATATTCTCTCTCTTGGGCGCAATTCCGCAAAGACCACTGAGACCCGTTCCTCTAGCCAAGTTGATCATCATCGTCTCAATGCTGTCCGACAATGTGTGCGCCGTAGTAATCTTGCCCTTATGCGTACTCGCTAAATCACTAAAAAACCGATATCGCAGCGTCCTTGCGCATTCTTCAATGCTTTGGCCCATATTTTCTGAGGCTTTCATCACGTCCACCCGCAAAACTTCAAGCTTTATAGCGTTTTTTTCGCAATAATTCTTAACAAAAGCCTCATCCCGGTCGGATTCAGCCCCGCGCAGGCAATGATTAACATGAGCCACAATGATATTCAACTTGCCCCTAAAATTCTTTTCAAAAAACCTCAAAAGCGCCATAGAATCGGCCCCACCAGAGACTCCGATAATCACCGTATCAGCGTTTTCCAGCATCCCATGCTTAAAAATTGCCTCGTTAATTTTTGCCTCAATGCGGATAACTTCAGAATTCAAGCCGTTTTGCCTCCTTAGCCGTAAACCGCATAAACTCTCCCTGCCAATGCAGCGGCACCGAGCGGGTTTCACCATGCCTGTTCTTCGCAATTATGCATTCACCGCTGTTTCTGTCGGCATCTTCGTCAACGTTGTCACCGTCCTTATAGTAGTCGTTGCGATAAAGAAACAGCACAATATCGGCGTCCTGCTCGATAGATCCCGAATCACGCAAGTCCGATAGCAACGGCCGATGATCCGTGCGCTGTTCGCTGGCACGAGACAACTGCGACAGTGTAACGACCGGCACGTTGATTTCCTTCGCCATAATTTTGAGGCTCCTCGTAATCACAGAAACCTCCTGAACCCTGTTCTCAATCCGCTTTCCGCCAGACATCAGCTGCAGATAGTCCACCACAACCAAGTCGACATTCTTTAAGCGCCGCAGTTTTGCCTTCATTTCCGATACCGTAATCCCGGGTGTATCGTCAAAGTAAATCTCCGAGCGCGACAAAATATCGCCCGCTTCTATAAGCCGGATCCATTCGTCGTCGGCCAGCTTGCCCGTGCGCAGCTTCATCCCAGCAACCATAGCCTCTGTTGAGAGCAACCTAGAGGTAAGCTGCTCTTTCGTCATTTCAAGCGAGAAAAACGCAACCCTCTTTTTTTCTTTAACCGCAATATGGCGCGCAATGTTCAGCGCAAAGCTAGTTTTACCCATTCCAGGCCGAGCCGCCAGCAAAATCAAGTCCGACCGATTAAGTCCACTTATAGTCTCGTCCAGATCCTTAATCCCCGTCGGCACACCCTGATACAACTGATTCTCATCCGAATTCAGCCTATCCAGCCTGTCAAAAGTCTCGATAATCGTCTCGTTAATCCTCTGCAACCCCTGCATATTCTTGCCCTGGCGGATATCAAAAATCTTTTGCTCAGCCGAATCCAGCAAAGTAGCCGCGTCTCCTGCACCAGAAGACGCATCCTCAATTATGTCCCTCGCCGTGGTGATGAGCGTGCGCACGTCATAGTTGTCGCGAACAATGTAGGCATATGTACTCGCGTTTTTAATCGACGGCACAATTTGGGCCAACTGCAACAAATAAGTCTTCGCATTCGCCTCGTCAAAGTCGCCATCTTTCTTTAAGTTGTCAAGCACGGTGACAAAGTCGATAGGCCGCCCAAGTGTGAACATCTCAAGCATCGTAGCGTAGATCAGCTTATGATTTGCCAAATAAAAATAATCCGCCACCGGCAAAATCTCTATGATCCTGTCCAAACACTGCGAGTCCAGCAATATAGCGCCCAAAACCGACTGCTCTGCCTCTGCACTAAACGGCAGCTTTAAGCCATCGTACCCAGAAGTAACTTTTATCTCATCCATGTCGTCCTGCTCCCTTGCGGCCATTTTAAATCGAATCGCCTATTCTCCCATAACCATAACCGTCATCTTGGCGCTTATTCCGTTATAAAGCTTCACCTCAAACTCATAGCTGCCAAGCGACTTAATCTCGCCATTTAAAGAGATTTTCCGCTTATCAATAGAAACATTATAATTCTTCTCAATCTCCGTAGCAACCTCCTTGGCCGTAATAGAGCCAAAAAGTCGACCCCCGTTGCCCGCCTTGGCCAATATCTTTACAATCTTTCCATCTATAACCGCCATCTCTTCCTTGGCCTTCTTAATCTCCTCCTCAACCCGGTGCTGCATGGCTTTTTTAGCGTTATCAAGCTCGTTCAAAGCCTGTGCTGTCGCCTCTTTGGCTAATTTTTTAGGCAGCAAACAATTTCTCGCATATCCATCCGAAACCCTGATCAAATCGCCCTTTTTGCCCCTGCCTCTCACGTCGCTTAACAGTATCACTTGCATCGTCAACACTCCCAAAATCAATTAATTATTTATTGCTGTGATCATCGCCATGACTCTCTCCTTAACCTGCTCCACATCAGCCTCTTCGATCTGCGCCCCAGCCATCGTTTGATGTCCGCCGCCACCCAGCTTTTCCATCAAAGGCTGAACGTTAACATCCCCCATAGACCGGGCAGAAACGTTCACCACATCGTTGTCAAAATATATAACAAAAGACGCCTTAACCCCCTGAATATCGAGCAATTCGTCCGCCGCCTGTGCCGCCGCCAACCGGATATTTTTCATGCTCCGCGGAGAAACCGATATAGCGCAGCTGTTGAAGATCTCCGCCGTAGAAACCAGCTGATATTTCTCCTTATAAGTCGTTATAGTATTAGAGAAAAACCGCTTCACAGTCACAGTGCTAGCCCCTCGTTTGCGCAAAAAAGCCGCCGCTTCAAAGGTCCGAACACCCGTCTTAAGCACAAAATTCCTCGTATCCAGCATGATTCCAGAAAGCAAAGCCTCCGCCTCAACAGAAGTCAAAAAGTCCTCTCCAAAATACTGAACAAGCTCCGTAACCATCTCCGAAGCCGAAGACGCCGAGGGTTCATGATAAAAAACCAAAGCGCCGTCAATGTGGTTCACCATCATCCTGTGATGATCAATCACAACCGTGCGCTTGCATCGCTGATAAACCGAGAAATCCTCCACAAAGCTAGGCGAATGCGTATCCACAACAATAAGCAAGGTCTTCTCGGTAATAATATTCAAAGCCGCCGAAGACGCGATAAACACCTTCTCGTCGGTAGCCTTCTTAACAGCCTGCACGACATTCTCCGCCAGAGTGGCCGCCTCGTTCAAAACAACATAAGCGTTCTTCTTCTGACCCTTAGTAATCGCACTCCACACTCCAACGCAAGCGCCCACGCTGTCCAGGTCCGAATATTTGTGCCCCATAATAAGAATCAAGTCGCTCTCCCGAACGTGTTCAAGCAACGTGTTCGCAATCACCCTCGTGCGCACCTTGTCGAGCTTCTCGGTCTCTTTAGAAACGCCTCCAAAAAACGCAAACGTGTCCCTATGCTTAACCACAGCCTGGTCTCCACCCCGGCCCAAAGCCATCTCCAAAGCCTTTTTAGCCCAAAGCTCACTTTCTTGCAAGTTAGCAGCATTCCTGCCCACACCAATCGAGACCGTCGCAAATTTATTTTCATCGAGCCTAACTTTTCTCACAGATTCAAGCACCAAAAACTTCTCATCAACAAAGCCCTTAACGTAGCGCTCTTCAACAATCATCATATAAAAGGCGTCGTTGAGCTTCCTAAAAATAGCCTTAGCGTCCCTTGCCCAGTTCTGAAGCAGCTGCTCAACTCCCGCAACAACCAAGCTGCTCTGCTCAACTTCGATGTCCCTCAAAATCTCATCCTTATTGTCAAACATAATCAGCATAACCGTCGGCCGGCTCGCCAAATATTCAAAGGTAGTCTCCTTATAGTAAGTGTCCTCAATAAAATACAGCACGTTTATCTTGGGCGAAGCCACGCCGTACACCGTGAATCTCTTGCCATTATGAGAAACATCAACACCGTTGCGCTCAAAAATGTAGCCAACCTTCTTATTATTCAAAAACTTCTCAACAGATTCACCCAAGCAATTCGAGTTCCCCGCAACCTCCGACTTAAACGAGTCATTAGCAAAAACAATCTCGTCATTCTTGCCAATCGCCACGGCAGAAAACGGTGTCCATTCCAAAAATTTATCGCTATCCCGCTGCGCGTCGAGTAAGTCACTCATAAGCGATTCCACATATCTTTTAAAATCGAAGATTCCCCTGGCCAGCAAAAAGAACAAAACCACAACCAGAGCCAATTCCGCAAAAAATATATACTTGTTGAAGAACCAGCTAACCGCCGCCATCATAAACATCAGCAGGTTCATGATGAACACTAAAGGCGTTGTAACCCAAACTTTTTTTCTCAAAAAAGCACCCCCGCGCAACGTGATCGCATCAACTCATATGATAACAAATATCTACTTAAATTTCCATAATTATTGGCAAAATCATCGGGCTTCTTTTCGTCTGCTCATAAAAAAACTTAGCAAGTTCGTCCTTAATCTTCGTCTTCATAATGCCCCATTCGCGCACTCCGTCTTCGTTACAGCCCTCCAAAACTTTAATAACCTTATTTTTCGCAGTCTCCATCAAAGGCTCCGACTCTCGCACATAAACAAACCCCCGCGAGACAATGTCCGGCCCCGAAACAATATATCCGTTCGAGAAATCCATAGTGCAAACAACAACAATCAGCCCGTCCTGAGCCAGATGCTTTCTGTCCCGCAAAACAATACTCCCAACGTCACCGACTCCAAGGCCATCCACCAAGATTCTGCCAGCCGGCACCTTGCCCAAATACTTCAAATAATCTTCATTAATCTCGATAACGTCGCCAATATCACCAATAAAAACGTTCGAATGCTTCATGCCCATGCTCTTAGCCAGCTGCGCATGATGGTGTAAGTGCTTCTGCTCGCCGTGGACAGGGATAAAGTACTTAGGCTTAACAATCCCCTGAATAATCTTAAGCTCCTCCTGGCAGGCGTGGCCAGAAACGTGAACCTCATACATAGACTCATAAACGACCGTGCAGCCCTTTTTAAGAAGCTCGTTAACAACCGCTCCCACCATCTTCTCGTTTCCAGGAATCGGATTCGCCGAAATAATGATAAAATCGTCCGGCCCAACCTCAACCTTCCGATGATCAGAGTAAGCCATCCTCGTCAAAGCAGACATCGGCTCACCCTGGCTGCCAGTGGTCAAAAGCACCGTCTTTTCTTTAGGGTACTTATTAAGCAAGTCTATATCAATAATCACCTCGTCCGGAATGTCAAGATACCCCATCTCATCGGCAATAGCCATATAGTTAATCATGCTTCGCCCCGAAAAGGCAACCTTGCGGTCATATTTGTGCGCACAATTTATAATCTGCTGTATCCGGCCAATGTTCGACGCAAACGACGCAATTATAATCCGGTTGTTTTCGGCTTGCTTAAACAGGTGCTCAAAAGACGCAATGACCTTCTGCTCCGTGATGGTGTATCCCGCGCGTTCCGCATTGGTCGAGTCCGCAAACAAAGCCAAGACTCCCTGCGATCCAATCTGCGCAAACTTGCCAAGATCCGTCATTTCGCCTTGCACAGGTGTACAGTCAATTTTAAAGTCCCCCGTATGCACAAGCGTTCCGGCCGGAGAATATATCGCAACGCCCACAGCATCAGGAATAGAATGGTTCACATGGATAAATTCAACCTCCATGCAGCCCAACTTTATCCGATGTCCCGGCGTAACGGCATTCAGCTTAGCCTTCTTAACCAGATTGTACTCTTTTAGCTTGCTTCCAATCAGCCCAATAGTCAGCGGCGTTGCATAAATCGGGATATTCACCTTCTTGAGCAAATAAGGAATCGCGCCAATATGATCCTCGTGACCATGCGTTATGACTAGGCCCTTAATTTTATCAACATTTTTTTCGATATAAGAAAAATCCGGAATAACCAAGTCAACGCCCGGCATTTCGCCATCCGGAAAGGTCATGCCGCAGTCCAAAACAAACATGTCGCCCTCGCACTCAAACAGGGTGATGTTCTTACCAATCTCATTTAAACCGCCCAAAAACGCCACTTTTATCGATGGCTTATTGCTCTTCTTTTTGGAATACCGGCCAGTCTTTTTGCCAGTAGCCTTAACGTCAGTCGCAGTAACCTCGGGCGAACCCTTACCAGTCGCCTTTTTTCTGTTATTAAAAGTCTGCCTTTTTTTGTTTTTGCCGGTCTGGTTTTGGTTTTGATTATTCGTACTTTGCCCCTTCGCATTAACCGAAGCTGTCTTACCGTCAGAAGTTGCTTGCTCTTTGTTAATGTTAGTGCTACTTTTATTCGGCCTGCCCGCGTTAGTTCTTGTTCTAGTTCTTTTTAATTTGCTACTATCTTTAACTTCCCTCTTTGCGCCATTATCACTACTGTTAGTGACATTCGCACTCTTGCTTTCCGCATTATTGCTCAAATTATCAATAATAACCCTACCGTCCGCGCCCAGCAAAAGTTGATCCGACTGCTTATTTATGTTCCGAGACGGATGCTGCCGTTTGGGAGCCGTTGGGGTAGGTCTCCTTCCAATTAAATTCTCGTTTTGATCCATCATTACAAAAAATACCTCCATTAAAAATAAACATTAAATTTAAAATAAAATAAAAAATCAAATTTTTACCTTTTGGTTATAAAAATTCTATAATAGTTAAAAAATAAATCTCCGCAGACGGTGCCGGAGAGCGCAAAAAACAAATAGCCTAAGCATTTATAATCAAAAAATAAATTAAAGTAACAGAAAATTATAACAAATCCATTACCAAAACCGACCACTAACGTTATTGTAATTTTAACATTTTGCTATAAAATTGTCAAGCAAAAACATATATAATCCCTCAACGGCTACAGAATATTATTTGCAGATAATCTTTGCATAGTCACAAACCGGGCCGCGAGCAAAATTTGCATTCTTGATTTTAAGTTGGTATAATTTATGCTGCTGTAATGTTCAAGATGAAATTTAAATTTTGAAATGAGGTGCGTGTGCGAATTAAATGCGAATTTGCGATAAATTTTTTGTGAATTTGGCGTTTAATCGTGCAGATTGCTTGAAAAAGGTCGAAATATTTACCGATGGCGCCTGTTTGGGGAATCCTGGGCCGGGCGGCTGGGGCGCTATTTTAAGATATAATGGGCGCGAAAAGGAGATATCTGGCGGGGACGCTAGCACTACAAATAATCGGATGGAGCTTAGCGCCGTTATTGAGGCTTTGAGTCTGCTTAAAGAGCCCTGCTGTGTCACTTTGTGCAGCGATTCAAAATATGTTTGCGACGCTATCTCTAAAGGCTGGGCCAAAAAATGGCGTTCCAACGGCTGGAAGCGCTCTGGAAATTCTCCGGCTTTAAATATAGATCTTTGGGAAAAACTGTTGCCATTGCTCGACAAACACAGCCTGTCAATAGTCTGGGTTAAGGGCCACGCTGGGCATCCAGAAAACGAGCGCTGCGATGAATTAGCCGTCCAAGCCGCGACCAAAGCCAAATCGGCTAACCACTAAGACTTGCCGGCTATTGCATAAAAAGTACCGCCGTTGTATAATATTTTAAATGAACTAGTTTTTATGAAGGTGACCCCTATGGAGAAAATTGTATATGTCGACAACGCCGCAACCACGCCGATCTCGGCACCTGTGTTGGACGCTATGTTGCCGTTTTTGAAAACGCATTTTGGCAACCCTTCGAGCATTTATTCTGTTGGCCAGACGGCAAAAAAGGCAATGGAAGAGGCTCGGGCTACCATCGCTGCATGCCTTGGCGCAACGCCTCGCGAAGTATATTTTACTTCTGGTGGCAGCGAGGCCGACAATTGGGCAATTAAAGGCGTGGCTCGTGCTATGCAAAAAAAAGGCAAGAATCATATTATCACGTCTAAATTCGAGCATCATGCGGTTTTGCACACTGTTCAGGCCCTTGAAAAAGAGGGTTTTGCGGTTACTTATTTGGACGTTCACGACGATGGGATCGTCCGGATTGATGAGCTTGAGCGCGCGATCAAGGACAAAACCGCGCTGGTTAGCATCATGTACGCTAATAATGAGATTGGCACGATTCAGCCCATTCCTGAGATTGGCGAGGTTTGCCGCAGGTATAATGTTTTGTTTCACACCGACGCTGTGCAGGCTGTTGGGCATCTTCGGGTTGACGTGGTTGAGCAAAACATCGATTTGTTGTCTTTGTCCGCGCATAAATTCCACGGCCCTAAGGGTATTGGCGCTTTGTACGTTAAAAATGGCGTCGTGCTGCAAAATCTGATCGAAGGTGGTGCACAAGAAAGACGTCGTCGCGCGGGGACTGAAAACGTTGCTGAGATTGTTGGAATGGCCAAAGCTTTGGAGATTGCTTGCGAAGGCATTGAGAGTCAAAATGAAAAGCTGATTGCCATTAGGGATAAGCTCATTGAAAATCTTTTGAAAATCGAGCATACTCGGCTTAATGGACATCCTAAGAAGCGTCTTGCCGGGAATGTAAACGTGAGTTTTAGCGGCATTGAGGGTGAATCTCTGCTTTTAATGTTGGACGCTAACGGCATTTGTGCTTCTTCGGGCTCGGCGTGCACCTCGGGTTCGCTCGACCCTAGCCACGTCTTGCTTGCCATCGGGTTGCCGCACGAAATTGCCCATGGTTCCCTGCGGATTACCCTTAGCGAGGAAAATTCTATGGCTGACGTTGACTATATTTTGGGAGTCCTGCCGCCTATTGTTGCGAAGTTGCGGAGCATGTCTCCGTTGTGGGAAAAAATTACGCGCAAAAACGCGTGAATTCGAGTATTAAATATAAAAGAGGTGATTATGATGGGCTACAGCGATAAAGTGATGGACCATTTTGCAAATCCGCGAAATGTTGGTGAGCTTCCGGATGCCGATGGAGTCGGTGAGGTCGGCAATCCTAAATGCGGCGACATAATGAAAATGTATATCAAGGTCGAAAATGACGTCATAACCGATGTTAAGTTCAAGACTTTCGGGTGCGGCGCCGCTATTGCCACGAGCTCGATGGCTACTGAGCTTATAAAAGGCAAAACGATCAAAGAGGCGCTAGAACTAACAAACAAGGCCGTGATGGATGCTCTCGATGGCTTGCCGCCGGTAAAGGTGCATTGCTCGGTTTTGGCGGAACAAGCGATAAAGTCTGCTATTTCAGACTATTATATGCGCAAGGGTATCGATCCAGCGCCAATTGTCGGGGATATCCCCTGTTGCGACCATGAGCACGGCAGCTGTAACTGCGCAAAATAGCAAAATTAAACGTAAATTCTCAACTATCCTCAAGGTAGCTGGGGATTTTTTTGCCTAAATTTTAGAATCAACTTTATTCTGGCCGCTTTTAGCGTTTTGAATTGGCTCGACTTCATTAACTTTAGGGTCAGCTTTTAGCTTTTCTACGGATGGCTCTTTTTCGGTGTTTTCGACCATTTTTGTCTCGATACTTTTAGAAAACTTCGAGCTTAAACTGTCGCACAAGCTCTTGACAGCCAGCCCCAAGGATGCAAAAAAGCTCAAAACGTAGCTAATCCCGCGTAGCTTTTCGTCCATTTTTTCGGACTTTTCAACATCGTCTTCAAGCTTTTTGTAAGCCCGCGTAAAGCCCGCCGCTTTGTCCTTCTCTTTAAATAAACCTTTTGCTGCGTACCAAGTCGAGGCAAAAAAGCTCAAACCACACCGAATTTCTCTTATTCCGTCGCAAACTTGGCCCATTTTTTGCGCGTTTTCCAAAAATTCCTTGCATATTACTTTTATTATATTCTCGTCAGTCGCACAAACCTCGATGGAGACTGACTTTTCCGCTGTGCAAAACATTATCAAAAGCGACAAAATCGCCGCGAAAACCTTTCTCATAATATTCCTTCTTCAATCTAATTTAACAACCCCTGTGTTTGCGAAAAATCCCGCCTCTTCCCAGTTCATTGCCTCTATAAAAGCTCAAATTTTCATTTTATTCAAAGATATCTTTTGGGCACAAATAATTCAGCTGCCCGATTCTTTCGCCATTTTTTATATAAATCCTCGGAATCCGCTTGCTTATCAGGCACAAAATCTCATAATTAATTGTCTTAGCAAGGCCAGAGAGCTCCTCCACGCGAATTTCCGCGCCGTTGTCTTCGCCAAAAACCGTGACTACTGTGTTCTCCGTCACATCTTCGATGTCCGTAACGTCCAGCATGGTCTGATCCATGCAGATGCGCCCTATGACGGGAGCCTTTTTGCCATTAACCAGCATGCTCGCCTTTCCAGACAAAATCCGCAAGTATCCGTCGGCGTAACCTATCGGCACAGTAGCGATTTTCGTCTTTTTTTTCGTCACAAAAGTTCCACCATAGCTCACAGCAGTGCCCTTTGGCACAGTTTTAACCTGAGAGATAACTGTCTTCAAGCTCATTGCCGGGCGCAGATCCAGCTTATTTTGCACGTAAGTTGAGGGAAACAGACCATACAAAATTATGCCAGCCCTCACCATGTCTAGGGTTGCCTGCGGATAATTCAAAATTCCGCCGCTATTGCTGCAATGTCTAATTTTGATGTCAATGCCACTCTCTTTTAGCGCCTTGCAGACGTCCTTAAACGCCGTAAATTGCCGATTCGTTGCGTCAATAGACTCCCCGTCTTCGTCTGCAACCGCAAAATGTGTAAAAATTCCCTCTGTAACAAGGTTCTTAAGTTTACAAACTCTTTGCAGCTCTTTAATTATGCCCAAATTTTTTGCCTTACCGTTAAAAACAAACCCGATGCGGCTCATTCCGGTGTCGATTTTTAAGTGTACCTTAACCTTAACGCCCGACTTTATCGCATTCTTAGAGAGTTCCTTTGCGTAATCTTCTGAAAAGACGGCCTGCGAGATGTTCAACCGCGAAAGCTCGTACGCCATATTCGCCGGTGTGTAGCCCAAAATCAGAATCGGCTTTTTTATCCCGCCGTTTCGCAGCTGAAATGCTTCCTCTAAGTTCGAAACAGCAAACCAGTCCGCGCCCAGCCTTTCGTACTCCGTAGCCAACGCAACCGCCCCGTGCCCGTACGCATCGGCCTTTATCACGCACATTAGCATGGATTTCTTCGAGATATTGCTTCGTATCTGCAAGTAATTGTGCTTTATCGTGTCCAAGTCTATCTGCGCCCACGTTCTCTTCAAAAAATGGTCCATAAAACAGCATTCCTCCTAATTTTACTACATTTATTATAATCTAAAATCCAGTATATTCAAAATTTTTGTTTTTGCCACGTCCACAAAAAGCGCCCCCTTGCCATTTTAGAAATTTATTTTGTTGATATCGAAAATTAAATGTTTTATAATACTCTTAATCTCGCCTATTTTTTGAATTGGAGCTGTTAATTTATGAATTATGTCGAAAATAATCTGGATTTTTTAAGCAACTACGACCCGCAAATTGGCGCCGCTACTCGCGATGAACTATTTCGTCAACAGCAAAATCTAGAGCTCATCGCATCGGAGAACATTGTCTCTCCCGCCGTTATGGCCGCGATGGGAAGCATTCTTACCAACAAGTACGCCGAGGGCTACCCCAGCAAGAGGTACTACGGCGGCTGCGAATACGTCGACGTTGTTGAGGATATTGCCCGCGACCGTGCCAAAAAGCTTTTTGGTGCCGAGCACGCCAACGTTCAGCCGCATTCTGGCGCGCAGGCTAACACCGCGGTCTATTACTCTATTTTGAGCCCGGGTGACACCGTTATGGGCATGACGCTTTCCGAAGGTGGCCACCTGACACACGGTTCTCCGGCGAATATCTCGGGCAAATATTTTAATTTCGTTGAATACGGCGTGGATCCAGTTACTCACCACATCGACTACGACAAGGTTGCCGAAAAGGCTGCGCAGGTTAAACCAAAATTGATTGTATGTGGCGCCAGTGCTTACCCTCGAACGATCGACTTTGAAAAATTTCGACAAATTGCAGACTCCGTAAACGCCTACTTGATGGTCGACATGGCGCATATTGCCGGGCTTGTCGCTACTGGGCTACACCCTAATCCTGTTCCCTTTGCCGATTTTGTCACCACCACCACACATAAAACTCTGCGCGGGCCCCGCGGTGGCATGATTCTTTGCAAAGAGAAGTACGCAGCGACCATTGACAAGGCCATCTTCCCGGGCACTCAGGGCGGCCCTCTGATGCACATAATCGCGGCCAAAGCCGTCTGTTTTGGCGAGGCTCTAAAGCCCGAATTTAAGGATTATAACAAAAAAGTCGTCGAAAACTGTAGTGCTCTCGCGCATGAGCTGATAAATAACGGCCTGAAGCTGGTCTCGGGCGGGACGGATAATCACTTGCTACTTGTAGACTTGCACGACACCGGCGTAACGGGCAAAGAGCTCGAAAAAAGGCTCGACGAGGTGCGCATTACCGTCAATAAAAACACCATTCCGAACGAAAAATTAAGCCCGTTCATCACAAGCGGAATCCGCGTTGGCACGGCTGCCGTCACAACCCGAGGCCTTGGCATTGTCGAAATGGCGCAGATTGCTAAGTTCATCGCTTTGGCTGTTAATGACTTTGAGAATAATCGCGATTTTATCAAAAATTCGGTAGCAGAAATTTGCAAAAAACACCCCATATACAGCTAAAATTCAGCTCTGATCGGGTTTGTCACTTTATAAAAAATTAGGAAGGAATTTTGTATGTCGGCTCCTCTTTCGGACATTTTGCGCCCGGCTTCCATCGACGATATGGTTGGCCAAGCTCACCTTATTGGCAAAGGCAAGCTGCTGCGCAATATCATCGACTCTGGCACTCTGCCAAACATGATTTTTTACGGCCCCTCCGGCGTTGGCAAGACGACTCTCGCCAAAATTCTGGCCAGCAGCTCAAACAAAAAGCTGTTCAAACTGAACGCCACAACGGCCTCGACCGCGGACATTAAAGATATCATCGCACAGATTGATACCTTTACCGCGCCAAACGGCATTCTGCTGTACTTGGATGAGATTCAATATTTTAGCAAAAAGCAACAGCAGACCATTTTGGAGTTCATCGAAAACGGCAAAATAACGCTTATTGCCTCGACGACCGAGAACCCCTCTTTTTACATATACAACGCCATTTTAAGCCGCTCCACCATCTTTGAGTTCAAGCTTGTCGGCGTCGAAGAAATAAAAAAAGCGCTCGTCCGCGTGGTTGGCTTTATTGAGAAGTCGGAGGGTATTACCGTCTCCATTGCAGATGAGGTTTTGGCTTATATTGCGACGCTCGCAGCCGGCGACGTGCGGCGGGCGATAAACTTTTTGGAGCTTTGCAATTTATCTTCACATTCAGAAAATAATGTTAAAACCATTTCTATGGAAACCGCATCCCAACTTAATTTTTCGGGAAATATCCGGTATGATTCCGCTGGTGACGAGCATTATGATACTTTATCTGCTTTTCAAAAGTCCATGCGTGGCTCCGACCCTGACGCTGCCGTATATTATCTTGCGCGGCTTCTGGCCAGCGGCGATTTAATCTCTGCCTGTCGACGTCTAATGGTCTGCGCGTGCGAAGATGTCGGCCTCGCCTACCCGCAAATTATGCCCATTGTAAAGTCCTGCGTCGATATTGCCATGCAAGTTGGCCTGCCCGAAGCCAGAATTCCACTTGCAGACGCGGTTATTTTGGTTTGTTTGGCGCCAAAGTCGAACGCAGCGTACAATGCCATAAACGAAGCTACCGCCGATATCGCATCGGGCAAGGTTTTTCCATTTCCTCGGCACCTGCAAAACAAGCACTATGACGGTGCAGACGTTAAAAACAAGGGGCAATTTTACCTTTACCCGCACGAGTTCGAGAATCATTGGGTAGCGCAGCAGTATCTGCCCAACGAGTTGACCGGCAAACGCTACTATATTCCGGACGAAAACAAAACTGAGCAAGCTTTTTCGGCCTACTGGCGCAACATTAAAAAGCCCGATTAGCTGCTCAAGCCGTCAGCTCCAGACGTCAGTATTTTCAATGCTTGCATTTTTGGCTACAAATACTGGTGTTTGGCCTTTCTTTTTTTGCGCCAAGTAGTCCTTTAGCGCTTTTATCGCGATGTTCCCGATCAGCAATATCACCACTATGTTGACCACCGCCATTAAGCCCATCAGCAAGTCCGAGATGTTCCAGACCGTCTTTGCATCGGCCTGCGCGCCCAAAAACACAGTTATAACGCACGTTACTCTAAATATGTTCAGCAAAAGCTTGCTGTTTTTTATGAATAACACGTTGGTTTCCGCGTAGCTGTAGTTGCCGATTATCGATGTAAACGCGAAGGCAAATATCGAAAACGCTATCAAATACACGCCAAATGGGCCTACCTGATTTTTCACAGCCTCTTGCACAAGCGGAATATCCTCGAGTCCGCAGCAAAAATCGACCCCCGAAAGCAACACGATAAACGAAGTCGCCGAACAGATTAGCAATGTATCTATAAAAACAGATAAAATCTGCGCCAAACCTTGGTTTACCGGATGCAAAACATCTGCGGTGGCCGCTGCATTCGGAGAGCTGCCCATGCCCGCTTCGTTAGAAAACAGTCCCCTTTTTGTGCCCATCATAAGCGCGCTCTTGTAAAACATCGCCCCGAATATCGCTTTAAAATTGAAAGCTTCTTTAAAAATCGTAGAGAACATCTCGGGGATTTTGTCAAAATTTTTGACGCCGATATACACGCTCAAAGAGATGTAAGCAAGCGACATCACCGGCACGACGTAGGCAGAGATAAATCCAACGCGGTGCGTGCCGCCCCAAATAGCCAAAGCTGTAACCACAGCCAAAATAAATCCAACAACCATCGGGTAAATGCCACTATTATAGTCTTTGATGTAAGGCGTCAAGGCCGAAGACAGCTGAAACGACTGCAAAGCGTTAAATCCGTAGGCGTATCCCGCAATCAAAAGGCACGAAAACAGCACTCCAAGCCACTTTTTATTAAAAACTTTCTGCATATAATAAGCCGGGCCGCCCCTAAAACCGCCGTTTTCGTCTTTAACCTTGTAAATTTGCGCCAGCGTGCTCTCTATAAACGCCGAAGCACTGCCCAAAATCGCCATAATCCACATCCAAAAAACCGAACCCGGGCCGCCAATTATAATAGCAGAGGCGATGCCCGCAATGTGACCCACTCCAATCTTAGATGCAGTCGAGATCATCAGCGACTTAAACGACGAAACCTTACCCCTGTCGGCCTTTTCAGTCAAAGCTTTAAACGCGTCTTTCAACAGCCGAAACTGCACAAATCTCGTCCTAAAAGTGAAGTAAACCCCAGCAAAAATCAAAAGCGGGATCAAAATATACGCATACAAAAAATTTCCAAATAAATCCAAAAAATTATTAATCCACATCGTAAAACCCCTTAACCATCGCTTTTTTAATCCTAATCATCGTCCCACCGGCCGCGCTTGCTATTTTTCATATAGAGAAATTACCGCTCTGGCGATTTCCTCCATGTGCATTCCGCGCGAGCCCTTCACCAAAATGCAATCTTCAGGCTGAATCAAGCCTTTTAAGCATGCAAACGCTTCATCGTTCGATAAAAACGAGTAAGTAGCTACATTTTTTTTTGCAGAATCGGCACCCTTCGCAATAGATTTGGCTAAACTTCCCACAGCTATTAGCACATCGACATCTGCACTCGCCGCAAAAGCCCCCACGTCGAAGTGAAGCTCCCCTGCCATGTCGCCAAGCTCCAACATATCTGCCAAAATCGCAATTTTTCGCTTTCCCCGGCCAATCTGCGCAAGAACCGCAAGCGCACTTTTCATTGAGTCAGGATTCGCATTATAGCTGTCGTCAATCAAGGTAACGCCCCGCAAATGGTACACGTTTTGCCGCATTTCAAGATTTTTAAACTGCAAAAGCCCCTCCTGTATCTGCGCCTCACTCATGCCCATAAAATGCCCGATAGCAATGGCAACCAGCGCATTACAAACGTTGTGCTCCCCAATCGTCGGGATTTCGAAGCGTTGACTCTTCCCATTATGCACGGCCTCAAAAGTCGTCTTCCCATCCTCAAAGGCAATATCCCTCGCGGTAAAATCGCAATTATTTTTTAAGCCAAACGTAACCACCCGAAAATCGCGGCTCTTTGGCACATTACGAAGGATTTCATCGTCTCCATTAACAAACAAACAGCCATCTTTGCCCAAGCTGCCGGCGATTTTGAACTTCTCGTTGAATATATTCTCTTTACTATGCAGATTTTCAATATGCGTGACACCAATGTTAGTTATGACGGCGCACGTCGGATTTGCAATTGCCAAAAGCCTCTCCATTTCTCCAAATTCGCTAATCCCCATCTCCACAACCGCAACGTCATGCAATCGCTCCAGCCCAAATATAGTCAAAGGCAAGCCGATTTGGCCATTCAAATTGCCGGTCGTCTTGTGCACGTTAAACCTGGCCGCCAAAACGCTTGCAATCATCTCTTTGGTCGAGGTCTTGCCCACGCTCCCCGTTATCCCAACAACCGGGATATCAAACTTTTGCCGATAGTACGCCGCCAGCCGCTGCAGCGCCACTTTTGTGTCCGCAACTTTTATATGTACCTTGTTTTTGTCGCTTAGCGCCACAGCGCCGGCATTTTGCTCCGAAGTCAGCGTAGAAACCGCTCCTGCCGCAAAGGCCTCCCCTATAAAGGCGTGTCCATCGAATTTCTCACCCTTTATTGGCACAAATAGCGCACCATTTCTTATTTCTTTGCTATTTGTACTAACCGAAGCCACCGCCATTTCGGCAGATCCACAAATCAACGCCCCGTCAACCGCCGTCAAAACCTCGTTTATGCTCAATTTCTCCATCTGTCTACCGAACCTCACTTCGCTCCTTCAAAATATCCGCAACGACTTCGCGCTCGTCAAAATGGATTTTTTGGCCGTTTATTTCCTGATAATCCTCATGGCCCTTGCCCGCAAGCACAATTATATCGTTGTCCTTGGCTATAGAAAGGCAATATTTAATGGCCTCTCTCCTGTCGGGGATCACAATAAACTTGCCGCGTGTCTTTTTGAGGCCGACCTCAATGTCCGAAATTATATCCATAACGTCCTCATTGCGCGAATTGTCGGCCGTCACAACAGATAAATCCGAAAGCTTTCCCGAAACCTCGCCCATCTCGTAGCGTCTAACCTTAGGACGATCCCCCCCCGCGCCAAACAAGGTTATCAAACGGTTTGGGCGGTACTCCCGAAGCGTCGTCAAGATGTTCTCCATGCTAAGGGCGTTGTGCGCGTAGTCGATCAGCAGGGTAAAGTTGCCCGGAACCGGCACAGACTCTATCCTGCCCTTTACCTTAACTTCGTTCAGGCCACTTGTTATCGCATCTTTCGGAACATCAAAATGCCGGCAGACCGAAATAGCGGCCAGCGCGTTATATATGCTAAATTTCCCAGGAATATCCACGTCCACACTAAGATTTTCCTTGCCCGCGGTCTCGAAATGAATCCCCACATAGCCATTCTGCGATATCAACTTCTCGTTAAAAGCGACAATATCGGCATCGCGAGAAAAGCCATAAGTCTCCACCCGGCAAGTATGGCCATTCAAGACCTCTCGATAATTCTTGTCATCAATGTTCACAAGGCCCAGCCGACACTTCTGAAACAGCAAGCTCTTGCAGGCCAGGTACTCCCCCATGCTCTCGTGCTCGTTGCCTCCAATGTGATCCATAGAAAAGTTAGTAAACACGCCATAGTCAAACACAAAACCATCCATCCGATGCCACTTTAATCCCAACGAAGAGGCCTCCATAACAGCGCATTTGCATCCGCTATCCACCATCTTACGCAAAAACCGCTGAATCTCATAGGACTCCGGCGTCGTATTAACCGTTTTAGTCACATTCTCGTCGATTATAACACCCAGAGTTCCGATTACTCCGGTCTTTATGCCAGCTTTCTGCAAAACAGTACGAATCATGCAAGAAACCGTCGTTTTTCCCTTTGTGCCGGTTATTGCGACTGTTTTTAGCTGTGACGCAGGATTCTCAAAAAACTCTGCCGACATAAAAGCCAGCGCCTCGCGAGTGTCCCGAACTTTAATAACCGTAATTTCGCTGTCAATCGAGACATCATCAGAGATAACAATCGCCATCGCACCGTTAGCAATCGCAGAATCAATAAAACCGTGCCCGTCCTCGTTGCAGCCTTTCAAGCAGACAAACACCGAATTTTTGATACATTTTCTAGAATCATAAAAAATATCGCTTATTTCCAAGTCCAAATCGCCGCAAATCAGCGAAAAATCTATTTTTTCGACCAAACGCCTAAGCTTCATCTTGCGCCACCCTTAACCTCAAATTACGTAAACTTAAAAACATACTATGTTCTCACAATATAATATTGCCACAAAAACCCGAAATTGTAAACAAAAAATAAAAACCGCCCAAATCTTAGTCCGGACGGCTTTTAAGAGCATTTAATAAATCAAAAAATCTCAAACGCAGCAAAGCGCATAATAGCGCTGGTGGGCCATCAGGGACTTGAACCCCGGACCAACCGGTTATGAGCCGGTTGCTCTAACCAACTGAGCTAATGGCCCCCACTTACAACACAAGCCTCACCGCTACAAATACAAAACAACAAATATGATTATACCAGCTCTGCTTTACTTTGTCAAGCCCGGCCAAAAAATATTTTTTCGATTTTGGCGCATTTGCATGTCAAAATTTTATAAAATATGATATAATTAAAAAGATTTTAATGTTTAATAAATTAAGAGGGATTTTTTTGAAAAACACTGTGCCCAAAAAGGCTCCCGGCGAAATTATCATCGGCAAAAACTCGGTTAAAGAGGCCTTCGCCGCCGGCCGTAATATAGATTCTATTTTGATTTCTAGCAGCATGCGCAAGTCTTCCGTCGCCGGCATTTTGCAAAAGGCCAAAGAGCTTAAAATTCCGGTAAAAGAAATCGACACCAAAAAGCTGGACTCTTTGTGCGATGGCGCCAATCATCAAGGAATCATCGCCACGGTTGCTGCACATCGGTACTTTAGCGTTGATGATATCTTAGACGTCGCTGCGCAACGGGGTGAGCCTCCCTTTGTAATCGTGGCGGACGAAATCGCGGACCCGCATAACCTCGGAGCCATCATTCGCACAGCAGAATGCGCCGGTGCTCACGGAGTTATCATTCCGGCTCGGCGGGCAGCCCGCTTGAGTTTTGCCGTTGCTAAGGCTTCGGCTGGCGCGCTCGAGCATATAAAAGTTGCCAGAGTTACGAATATTCCTTCTGTTTTGGAGCTGTTAAAAGACCGCGGATTGTGGATATATGGCGCAGATATGGATGGTCAAACTTACTGCAAGGCTGATTTAACAGGATCGGTTGCATTGGTCATTGGGAGCGAGGGCTTTGGACTGGGACGGCTTGTTAAAGAAAAGTGCGACTTTATACTATCACTACCGCAACTTGGCAAAATAAACTCGCTAAACGCCTCCGTAGCAGCCGGAGTCCTTATGTACGAAGTCGCGCGGCAGCGGTTGGGTTTGGCTTTAAAGTGAGAAGTAGCGTATATTCGGGGATTAAGGGGTGGATTTTTAGTTTGAAGCAAATTTTTTCTAAGCTAACGGGCTTTTTTTACTCGGGCAGGGGGCAGAATTTTTCGCGGTATGATGAGATTTTTAGCACTACAGAAAACAAGATAAATACTCAAAACACAGACCCTCTCAAAGTTGCGGATGAACCTTCTTCTCCGGGCTCTTTTAGGGTTAAGTCGTTTTTGGAGGATGAATTTTGCTGCGAGACGCGCAATTCAGAGTTTTTGTTGGACGAAGCTTTTGATGCTTACCCTGAATATAGCGCGGAAAACCCCGTTGAGTCCGCCAAAACTATAAAAAATAAGTTAAAAAAAGAAATTAAAGGCCTAAACATCAAGTTCTGCGCGATGTTTGCTATCTTCGTTTTGTCGCTTGCCGCGGACAGTGTGCTCTTTAACTTTCTTAACTCCTTGTCTGCCCCTATCGACGTGAATTACTCGGTCGTGTACCTAATTACCTCCAACGTGCTGCTGATTTTGAGCTGCATTATTGGCTTTAGCTTTATCAAATCGGCCTTTAACCACATTTCGTACTTCGTTTTTGCCGCGGATACCGCAATATTTCTGCCTTTGATTATAACTTTTCTGCACTGTTACGCCTGTTTGCTGTTTCACCTTTGCCACCACGCCCATAGCGCCTTTTGCCCCCGCACTTACGTGAGTTTGCTGCTTTTTAATTTTTTGCTTGTGATTTTAAACTCTTTGACTGCCAAAAAGCGGATGCTCAACAACTTTAAGTTTGTTGCGGTCTCAAAGCAAAAATACAACGTCGATATGTACTCTTTGGGCGACGTTGTGCCCTCGGTTACTTCGCGGACTCCCATTCTGACACCCTATACGCACAAAACTAATTTCTTTACGAATTTCATTAAGAATTCTTGTTGCGAAAGTTTTACCGAGTCCATGGTTGCTAGGATTATCCCCACAAGCCTCATTTTTGCTTGCGTTTGCGGCATTGTGAGCTTATTGGGCACGATATTTCACCACTTTTCTAACATGAGCATAATTGGCGCGCTTGCCTGCTTTGACGTTGTTTTGCTCCTTTGCACGCCGTTTGCGCTGCCTTTTACGGTTAATTTTGTTGTGTCCTCTTTGTGCCGGCGCGCGCTCAAGCTTCGGGCCATGGTTGTGGGCGAGAACGCGATCAAAAAGGTTGCCAAAACCAAAAGCATCGTTCTAAACGACGCTGACCTTTACCCGCCCAATAATATCGTGCTTCGCGGGATCAAGACGTTTAACGGTCAGCGTGTGGATGAGGCTATCCTTGCAGCGGCTTCTGTTATATGTCGGCTGAATGCGCCTATCAGTCAAGTTTTTGATAAAATTATTATGGGCAAAAGGGCCATTTTAACTAAGGTTTCGGACATTACTTATAGGGAGAATAAAGGAATCATCGGCTGGGTCAACGGCAAGCGGATTTTGGTCGGAAATCGAGAGCTTTTAAAGGATTTTAAAATTGATCCACCTAGCCGCGACTACGAGAAAAAGTACCGGGTTCCGGGCTGCGAATTAACTTATTTCGCCATTGGGCAAAACTTGGTGGCGATGTTTGTCTTGGAGTATACGCCTTCTAAGAGCCTGTCGGGCGCCCTTTTGGCCTGCGCTCGGAGCAATATAAAAATTTTTGTTAAGACGGTTGACTGCAACTTGACTCTTTCAAAAATTGCCTCGGACTTCAGCGTGAATGAGAAGTTCTTGACGCTGCTTTCCTATGATGATTCGCAGAAAATTAACACTCTGTGTGATAAAATTGAAGATAGCTCAAACGCCTTTGCTGCGACATTTGGCTCGTGCGCTTCCTTCGTTAAGCTCATTTTGGCGTGTTGTTTCGCAAAGAGCAATATTGCTTTGGTCACCACTATTCAGGTGTTTCAACTGATTTTTAATGTTTTTTTGGTCTGCGCACTAAATTTCGATATTAGCAAAATCAGCATTTTCGCGCTCATTTTGTACTCTGCCTTGTGGTTTGTTTTTTCTGTTTTGGCCTCTAGAATGAGAAATTTTAAGTAAAATTTAAAAAGTTTAAGGAGAAATTTTATGTCGCCTAAAAATAAGAATTCTGATTATAACGATAATTTTGAGGCTTTTGGTAGCGATGGCCGCGATATTTACAGCAGTTCTAAGGGGCCTAGCACTGGGATGCCCCGGCGTTCTGTTAATTCTAAAAAGTTGCGAAAAAGGAAAATTATTTTTGCCTGCGCGATTATTCTTTCGGCCGTTGTGGGGCTTATTGGCGGCGCGATGATTTATACTTACAGGATGTTGGATTCGTTCAATTATCAGCCCATTCAAGACGGCGGAACCGAATACGTTGCGGGTTCTGCTTGCGACCCGATGATCTTGAACGTTGCTCTTTTTGGTGTGGACCGGCACGAGGAGGCAGACGTGCATAGCCGCAGCGACTCTATTCTGATTTTGTCGCTCGATAGCCGCCACAAGAAGATTAAGCTGACGTCGTTGATGCGTGACCTTTGGGTGCATATTCCGGGCTACAAAGACAACCGGATTAACGCCGCTATTGCGCTTGGTGGCGAGAGTTTGGCAATTAAAACCATTGAACAGAATTTTGGAATAAAGATTGATCGCTTCTGCACGGTCGATTTTGAGGGCTTTAGGGACATTATTGACATCGTCGGCGGCCTGGATATGAAGATTACCGCCAAGGAGGCGCATCACATAAACCGGCTCCTCTTGGAGCTGGACAGCGCTTTCATCCAAGGTGGCATCAAGCCGTTTAAGTCGCCTTTGCTTAAAGAAGTAGACGGGATGCATCATTTGAACGGCGCTCAATCCTTGCAATATGCTAGAAGTCGCAAGGTGCCTACTGCCGAGGGGCTTCACGACGATTACGCTCGAACTTTCCGGCAGCGTCGCGTTATCTCTTTGCTGATTAACAAGTTTAAATCTAGCAGCTTGCCGCAGATTTTAGCCGTTATCGAGAAGGCCGGCCCCTACGTTAGGACAAATCTGAAGAAAAGCGAAATTATAACTCTGGGCAAAAACGCGCTAAAATACTTGCAGTACGAGTTTGTTGAGTTCCGGATTCCTCAAGACGGCAACTTTAGCGGCCAGAACATAAATGGTGCCGCTGTGCTGGTTATAGACGATCTAAACAAAGCCCGCTACGAATTGGCCAAGTTCATCTACGAGGATTCTGTCAAAGAAAGCTCATACATCAAGACGAGAGTTCGCACTCCCGCGGCTCAGCAGAATACGCAGCCCCCTGCGCAAACTACGGCTGCTAACAGCTCAAGCAATTCAAGCTCTGCTCAACCCACAGCCGCCAGCGGTGTAAGCAGCACAGCCTCTACCCAACGCACGGGCACTAATCGGACAAGTAGCACAAGTTCTACTCAGCCCACAGCCGCCAACAGAACAAGCAGCACAACCTCTACACAACACACAAACACCAATAGGGCAAGCAATTCAGCCTCTGCTCAACCCACAGCCACTAGCCGGACAAGCAACACCAACGCCGCACAACGCACTACGGCTAATTCTGCTGCCAGTAACCATCCTGCAACTGCGGCACCCAATCGGTCTAGGCCCAGTCGCACCGCGAGGTAATTTCCTTTGGCCTCGTTTGCCAGGCTGGTTAATTGACTTTTTTTCGGCGCGAGAATATAATTAAACCGTAGCAAAAATCCAGGTTTGTGGCCTTTTATTTTATTTGATATTTTTATTGGATGTGAGTGAAACGTGAAGTGGACGGGTCTTAACGAATTGCGCGAGATGTTTACGTCTTTTTTTGAGTCGAAGGGGCACCTTAAGTTGGAGAGCTTCTCCTTGGTTCCTCAAAACGACAACAGTTTGCTGCTTATAAACTCCGGTATGGCGCCGATGAAGAAGTATTTTACCGGCGAGGTTACTCCGCCTTGCAAGCGAGTTACAACGTGCCAAAAGTGCATCCGCACGCCCGACATTGAGCGCGTTGGGATTACTGCGCGGCACGGCACTTTTTTTGAGATGCTGGGCAACTTTTCTTTTGGAGACTACTTTAAACCCGAGGCGACGGCCTGGGCTTGGGAGTTTTGCACCAATATTTTGAAGCTGCCTGTCGATAGAATCTGGGTTTCTATTTACGAGGAGGACGACGAGGCCTTTGAAATCTGGACGAAAAACGTTGGCGTGGCGCCGGATCATATTGTCCGTTTGGGTAAGGCGGATAATTTTTGGGAACACGGCGCCGGACCCTGTGGGCCTTGCTCGGAGCTTTATTTTGATCGCGGTGAAGCCTATGGTTGCGGCTCTCCAGACTGTAAAGTGGGCTGCGACTGCGATCGGTACATTGAATTTTGGAATTTGGTGTTTACTCAGTTTGAGAACGACGGGAGCAACAATTATTCTCGCCTGGATCGTCCCAATATCGACACTGGAATGGGCCTGGAGCGCTTGGCTTGCATTATGCAGAGCGTGGACAACCTGTTTCTCGTTGACAGTGTGCAAAATATTATGCAGCATGTTTGCAGAATATCTGGCATTAAGTATGGCGACGATGCCAAGAATGACGTTTCTTTGCGGGTTATCACCGATCATATTCGAAGCGTTACCTTTCTGATCGGCGACGGCGTTATGCCTTCTAATGAGGGCCGTGGCTACGTTTTGCGTCGGCTTTTGCGTCGCGCTGCCCGGCATGGCCGGATTCTTGGCATTCGTGGAACTTTTTTGTCGGACTTATGCGAGACTGTGATTAAGGAAAATCAGCAAGCTTACCCTGAACTCGCTCAGAAGCAGGGCTTTATCAAAAAGATGATACAGGTTGAGGAAGAAAATTTTGCCAAGACAATTGATCAGGGCTTGGAACTTTTAAATAACATGATCGCAAAAGCTGATGATTCTGTGCTTTCTGGTGAAGCTGCTTTTAAGCTAAACGACACTTTTGGCTTCCCTATTGACTTGACGAAAGAAATTTTGGCTGAACGCGGTATGACTGTTGACGAGGCTCGCTTTGATGAGTTGCTTCTTGAGCAAAAAAATAAAGCTCGTAAGGCTCGATCTAGCGCAGAAACACAGGCTTGGACCAATGACAGCTTAAATTTTGGCGGCATTGCGCCAACTAAGTTTGTTGGGTACGATGCTTTAAGTACTCGGCCTACCATTTTAAATATAATAAAAGGCACTAAATTTGTGAGCTCTGCCGCTAGCGGCGATGAGGTCGATATAATCTTGAGCGAGACTCCTTTTTACGCGCAAGGCGGCGGCCAGGTTGGAGACTCTGGCGTGCTGACGCTTGGCGACGCTAAGGCTACCATCATTGATACGGTCAAAAACGCCGCTGGAATCTATTTTCATCGTGCTAAAATTTTGCAAGGTATCCTTCGCGTTGGCAAAAAAGTCGAGGCTTCTGTTATTGCTGCTAAGCGAGAAAAAGTCAGGCGGAACCACACTGCAGCGCACCTTTTGCAGTCCGCTTTGAGGAAGGTACTGGGCACACACGTTGAGCAAGCCGGCCAGCTAGTTGATGGAAACCGGTTGCGGTTTGATTTTACGCACTTTTCTGCTTTGACCCCTTCCGAATTGCAACAGATTGAAACGCTTATAAACGACGAAATTTTGCGCTCGGATGAGGTCGTAGTTCGAGAAATGCCCATTGCGGAGGCCAAAAAGATGGGGGCAATGGCTTTGTTTGGCGAAAAATACGGAAGCGTTGTGCGTGTCGTTAAAATTGGCGACTTTTCGCTGGAGCTTTGCAGCGGAACTCACGTTAATAACACCGCGCAGGTGGGATTGTTTAAGATTCTCTCCGAAAGCTCGGTGGCTTCTGGCGTCCGGCGCATAGAGGCGGTAACTTCTGTGGGCGTTTTGCGCCTTTTGAACGATAAAACAAACCTCCTGGGCGAATGCCAGCAGGTTTTGAAGGTGAATCAACAGGCCGAACTCGCATCAGAATGCGCTCATTTGGTGGCGGAACTTAAAAATAAAAATCAAACCATTTCCAGGCTGGCTTCGGAATTGGCCTCATTTAAGGTGAATAATCTGCTCGGCTGCGCTAAGGATATTGGCGGACTCAAGGTCATTGTGTCTAGGCTTGATAACATGGAAACTGGCGAGTTAAAGCTCATTTGCGATGATTTAAAGTCTAAATTTGCGAACGCGGTGGTCGTTTTGGCCAGTGTTGGCGCCGAAAAGTCCAATATTATTGCGAGTGTTGGCAAAATTGCTATAGAAAACGGCATTAATGCGGGAGTTTTGGTTAAGGAGATTGCGCAACTGACCGGTGGAAACGGCGGTGGACGCAAAGAGATGGCCATGGCAGGCATCAAGGATATTTCTAAAGTTGATGCGGCTTTGGATCACGCTTATGATTTGATTAGTGATATGTTGAAAAAATGACGTAACAATGCGGTTTGTGACCGTTTAATTTGGAGGTTTTGTGCTATGGATTGTGTTTTTTGCAAAATTGCGAGCAATGAGATTTCGAGCAAAAAGGTTTATGAGGACGACCATATCGTTGCTTTTAATGATCTTAACCCTCAGGCACCCGTTCATGTGCTGATTATTCCTAAAAAGCATATCCGAAGTGCCAACCAGATTGCCGATGACGATACGAATATTATCGGGAAAATCTTTATGGTGGCTTCTAAAATCGCTAAGGAGCTGGGGTTAGAGAACGGTTACCGGATTGTAAATAATTGTGGTGAAGATGGCGGTCAGACCGTGCCTCACCTGCATTTTCATTTGATGGGCGGCAGAAAAATGAATTGGCCAGCGGGCTAAAAACCCCGATGTGACCGCGAAAGGAGCTGCTTTCATGAAGAGACCAATGGCGACCGTCGGGTTTGCGTATTTGGCGGCACTCGTTGCGGCCACCTATTTTGACGCCGAGTTTGCCAAAATCATGGCGATTGTTTTTTTCGTCTTATTTTTGGTTTCTTTAGCTATTGCGCCGATTCGGCGGGCAAAAGTTTTGCCAATCGCCCTTTTCACGGTTACTTTGGCCTTTGGCATGTACAGCGCCTTTACTTACGCCAAGGTTGTGCCCATTGAGCAGCTGGACGGACAGGATGTCTACGTCTCTGGCCGAATTTGCGAGATCCCATATAGCGCTTATAATCGGTATTATTACGTTTTGGAGGCGGATAAAGTCGACTATGACGGCGCTCCTCAAAAAATAAAGTTGCGGATGTCAGTGTCTACGCCGTTGGATGTGGATTTGTACGACAGAGTTTCTGGCAAGGTGCATATGTTTTTGCCCACGGATAGCGGCGGATTCTCTTCCAAGTCCTATTACGCGGCCAAGGGGATACATATTTCGTCGTATCTTTACGAGTACGAGGGGTGTCAGCTGGAGGAGGACCCAAACAAACCGCTATATTACTACTTTTTGAAGGTTAAGCAGGCTCTCATTGAGGCTGTGCGGACAATTTTGCCCAAAGAGCACGCGTCTGTTGCAGTTGGAGTCTTGCTTGGCGACAAATATTTTATGGAAGACGACATAAAGTCTGACTTTAAGGAGATCGGTGTGTCGCACATTTTGGCGGTTTCTGGCTTGCACACGTCAGTCATCTCGGCCGTCGTCTTTATGCTTTTGAGCGCCACCCGGCTCTCTAAACGCTTTGTATATTTGCTCACTTGCCTGGCCCTACTTGCGTTTATGGCCATCACGGGCTTCTCAGCGTCGGTCTCGCGCGCGGGCATCATGCTCATCATGTTTTATCTTGGCAAATTCTTCTACGCAAAGTCCGATTCCCTCAACTCGCTGGGGTTTGCAACTCTTTTGCTTTCGGTCGTTAACCCATTTGCCGCCGGAGATACTGGCCTGTTGCTCTCTGTCTTTGCAACGCTGGGAATCATCCTGTTTGAGGGATTTTTTGAAGAAAAAATCAAGGCTCTGTTTGCGCGGGTAAATTGCAGTTCAAAAGTTACGGATAGCGTCGCGGGGATGATCTCCGTCACGCTGTGCGCAACCATCGCTACGTTGCCCATAACCATGCTGAGCTTTGGCAAAATCTCGCTTATCAGCGTTTTCTCGAACATTTTGATCGTCATGCCTACCATGCTGATGATGATCTTCACGCTGTTCGCTGCCATACTATATTTTGTGCCATTCCTTGAGTTCGTCGTCAAGCCTTTGGCACTTTTTTCGGGAGTTTTGATAAATTACATCACTTTTTGTGCCGATTTACTCGCAAAAATCCCGTTTGCGTCCGTTGCAACCCGCCAACCCATGATCCTGTTTTGGTTCGCTTCCTGCTGCGTTTTGTTCGCGCTGGCTTTGCTATTACACAAGGAATACCGGCTTTTAAAGCTGTCTGCCATTTTGTCGGTCATAATCCTGTTTGTTGGAATTTTTTCTTACCAGATTTTCGACCGAAACGTGACGCATCTGGCCTTTTTGGACACCGGCGCTGGGTGTTCTGCGGTTATCTCAAAAAACGGTCGCGCTGCGGTTTTGGCTTGTGGCGGCGATTCTGTCCACTCTTCTAGGGTGCAAAATTACTTGACCAACCTGAATGTTAAGAGCCTCGATTATATACTGCTAAGCGACCTTCAAGACGCTACGGCAAGCTACGCGAATGACCTGATAAAGAAGTTCCGTCCCTACTACGTTTTGATGCAAAATGACGGCGATGTTCTCAACGATAAGCTGGAGCATACCGTTTTTGAAAGCATGAACACCGTCCCTTTCAATGATACCGCCAAAATTGATCTTTGGGATAACGTGAAAATCACGGTTATGAACATCGACGACCACGGCTATATTTACTTGTCGGTTAATGACGTGAATCTGCTGATTCTCCCGTCTGGCGGCGATGCTAAGCTTCTGGGCGATAAATATAAATTCTGCGACATTTTGGCATATAGCGGGAACCTCGAGAACTCTAGCCTTGTTGCGAGTTCGTACGGGGTTATTTGCGCTAATGCAAATGCCGCTTCTGTTTTTGCAAACAATTTGGCCAAAGACCGCCGTTTGCCCCTTGCTACCGCTGGCGACGGCGATATTGTTTTTGATTTTACGCATTCGAAAAATATTTCCATAAAGAGGATGGTATAATTTGCCGATTATAACGGAGCCCGACTTTGCCGCGCAGGTTAAGTCAAGCAACTTTAAAAACGCATATTTTATTTACGGGAAAGAAAAATATCTTGTAGCCCACTACACGCGGCTGCTTACGGATAAAATTTTGCCGGGCAGGTGCAACAATTCTTTTAACCTACAGAATTTTTCGTCTCCGGATCTTGACATAGACGCCCTGAACAGCGCGGTTGAGGCTCTGCCATTGATGTCTCCTTTTAAGTGCGTGGGGATATTTGACTTGAATCTTGAGAAGGAGCCTTTGGATACAGTCAAAAAGCTAAAGGAGATTATCGCCGATATCCCCGAAACCACCGTTTTGATAATAAGTTTTCCTAACTTAAATGTAGATTTGAAGCGGTCTTCTAGGTTTTCTTCTTTTGTTAAATTTTTTGAAAAACATGGCGAAGTTTTGAATCTGCAGGCGCTTAGCAAGCCTAAATTACAACGACAAATCATAAAATGGGCAGAAAAATTATCTTGCAAGCTTTCTGAGAAAAACGCGCAACTTATTATCGACAAATGCGGAAATAACTTGCTGGTCCTTAAAAACGAGATTGAAAAGCTCTGTGCCTATGCGAACGGAGCTGAAATCACTTCTCAGATCATCGATGAAATCGTGGTTTGCAACTTTGAGGCAAACGTTTTTGAGCTGACTAAAGCCATCATGGCGAAGAATTGTGACCGCGCCCTTGAGATTTTGGACATTCTGCTCTTTAAAAAAGAGGAACCTATCGCCATTTTGGCCGTCATGGCTTCGAATTATATCGATATGTACCGCGTGAATGCGGCCTTGCAAAGCGGAAGAAGCCTTCCGGATGTTGCTGAAATTTTTGACTACAAACGAAAAATGTTCCGGCTCGAGAATGCGCAGGCGCAGCTAAGATATAACGCGAATTTGAAGAAATCTTTACGGGTTTGCATCGACTTGCTGACAAAAACCGACGTCATGCTCAAAAGTTCTCGCATGGACCCTAAAATTTTGCTAGAAGAGCTTATTGTCAAACTTATTATTTGTTAAATTTGTATTAAATTTATCTTGACTTCTTGAAATTATTGTGGTAAAATATCAGTATTATAAGAAGGGGGTAAAATTATGAAACTGGATGAGTACAAATTTGACGGGACGAAAAAATTTAAAATTAACGGATTCGATACTAAGGCCAAGCATTTGACTACCGACAGGGAAATGGTGCTTGAGTCTAGCCTTTTGAACCTGAAGAAGCTTGGAATTATGCAGGATAGGTTCTATGCGCAGGGCAGTGAGGCTATCTTGGTTATTTTGCAGGCTATGGACGCGGGCGGTAAGGACGGCGCCATAAAGCACGTTATGTCTGGTCTTAACCCGCAGGGCGTGCAGGTTAGCAATTTTAAATCGCCTTCTAGCGAGGAGCTGGCTCATGACTACTTGTGGAGATGCATTAAAAATCTTCCGGAACGCGGCAAAATCGGGATTTTTAACCGGTCGTATTATGAAGATGTCTTGGTTGCTCGGGTGCATGAGCTTTATAAAAATCAGAACTTACCTAGCAGATGCAAAACTCCGAAGATTTTTGACGAACGCTATGAGCAAATCGCGAATTTTGAAAAATATTTGTGGCAAAATGGCATTCGTGTGCTAAAATTCTTCCTTAATATATCTCGGGATGAACAAAAACGTCGGTTTCTTAAAAGAATTGACGAGAAAAACAAAAACTGGAAATTGTCGGATTCTGACGTGAAGGAGCGGCAATATTGGGACGATTATATGAAGGCCTTTGAAGCGGCTATAAACAAAACTAGCACGCCGTATGCGCCTTGGTATGTTGTTCCGGCGGACAAAAAATGGTTTGCTAGATTCTTTTTCTCTGAGATTTTGGTCAATACTTTGAACGACATTAACCCGAAATATCCGACTGTTACTAAGGAGAAAGAAAAGCTGATCGTCGCTTGCAAAGAATATCTTACTAACGAGGATGGTAAAAAATCTGCCGCAAAGTCAAAGTCAAAATCAAAAACAAAAAAATAATTTGAGTCTATGAGTTTAAGTGTACACGCATGATTTTTGGGGTGTACACTTCTTGATTTTAATTATTTTTTGGTTGTTAATGTTATTTTTTGATTTTTTATAGTATAATTTTAAAAAAGGTTTTGGTGATATTTTTAAAATGTTAAGTAAATTAAAAAATATGGACGATAAGGTCGTTGTGAACGTCAAAAAATTGCATAGAGATAATCTTAATAAATTTATGGTAATTGTGACCAAACTGGGTAATAATGGAATGGTTTGGTTCGCTGTTGCTGTGCCTCTTTTGTTTAACCGCGGATACCGCAACGTGGGCGTTAAGATTATTTTGGCTTTACTGTTGAGTGGCTTTTTGGGCGAAGTTTTGATTAAGCATATTGTGGCTAGAGTCCGGCCTTCTAAGTTTTTATTGCAGGAGGAAATGCTCATTAAGGAGCCCATCACTTATTCTTTTCCTTCGGGGCACACTTCTTCTTCTTTTGCGGCCTCTTGCATGCTGGCTTCTTGCTTTGGCATTATATCTATTCCTGCTTTTGTTTTGGCTTTTTTGATTGGATTTTCTCGTGTTTATTTGCGGGTTCATTATCTTACAGACGTTTTGGTCGGAGCCGTTTTGGGCTCCTTTTGCAGTCTGCTTGTTAATGTTTTTATTCCGTTTTAGATTTGTTGCTCTTGTTGGGGTTTTGTGATATAATTTATTTCAAATTTTATATTCTTTTTTTAGTTTTTAAAAGGGAGTTACATAATTGTGAAAATACTCGGGATTGACCCTGGCTACGCTATTGTTGGGTATGGTGCTATTTCTGCTGTGCCTAATAATAAGTTTTTGCCTTTGTGCTATGGTTCTATTTTAACCGAAAGTACTGCACCTTTTTGTGACCGCTTGTTTAAAATATCTTGCGATATGAATGAACTTTTGCTAAAGGTTCGGCCCGATGTTGTTGCTATTGAGCGGCTTTATTTTCAGAATAACCGCAAAACCGCTATTGATGTGGCTCAGGCACGCGGTGTAATTTTGCTTAGCGCGCGGAATTTGAATGTTCCCATTTTTGAGTATACCCCTTTGCAGATTAAAACTGTTGTTACGGGGTATGGCAAGGCCAAAAAAGCCCAGGTTATGAAGATGACGAAGCGATTGCTTTGTTTAGAAAAAATGCCTAAGCTTGACGATACTGCCGACGCTTTGGCTGTGGCGATTTGTCACGCGCAGGCTTGCGGAACCGGCTTGAGGGCTAGCATGTTAAAAAGGAGTTATACATATAATGTTTTACAGCCTTAGAGGAAAGTTGATTGCTGTTGATGGCTTGAGCGTGGCTATTGAATGCGCTGGCGTTGGCTATAAGTGCAATGTTACGCAGAATACTTTAAATGAACTGCCTGCTATTGGCGAAGAAGTCTTTATATACACGCATTTAAACGTGCGCGAGGACGCTATGGAGCTTTTTGGCTTTTTTAGTCTTAATGAGCTAAACTGCTTTAAGTTGCTCACTTCTGTTTCTGGCGTTGGGGCTAAGGTTGGCATTGCTATTTTGTCCACTTTGTCGGCTGCGCAGGTTGTTGCGGCCATTTCTTCTGGCGACTGCAAGCTTTTGACTTTGGCGCCTGGTGTTGGCAATAAACTGGCTCAGAGGATCATTTTGGAGCTTAAGGACAAAGTTGCTAGCTCTTTGGCGCAGGTAAGCTCAAAGAATCCGCCTTTGGCTGCTAGCCAGGCAGTTTTTGGGAACTCGGCTGCCGCTATTGATGCGCTTTCTGTTTTGGGGTACTCTCGAGTTGAGGCTTTGGAGGCTGTTTCTAAATTTGACGAGGCACTTTCGGTTGAAGAGTTGATCAAAAACGCGCTAAAATCCATGGCTGGGGGGATATAACCGTTGGAATTTGATTTTGAAAACAGAATTTTGGACCCGGAGGAAACGCCCGAAGATTTCGAGCTGGAAAATCCTCTGCGCCCCCGGACTTTGGCCGAATATGTGGGTCAAGATAAAGTTAAGGAGAATTTGTCGGTTTTTATTAAGGCCGCTAAAATCCGCAAAGAACCGCTTGATCACGTGCTTTTGTATGGGCCTCCTGGGCTTGGAAAGACGACTTTATCTGGGATTATTGCTAATGAAATGAACGTGAATTTTAAAATTACTTCTGGCCCGGCTATTGAGAAGTCCGGCGATTTGGCCGCTATTCTCACGAATTTGAACGAGGGTGACGTCTTATTTATTGACGAGATTCATCGGCTGCCCCGCACTGTGGAGGAGATTTTGTACCCGGCTATGGAGGATTTCTCGATAGATATCATCACGGGCAAGGGCCAGATGGCGACTTCGTACCATTTGTCGCTGCCTCGGTTTACTTTGGTTGGCGCCACCACCCGCGCGGGGCAACTTTCGGCTCCTTTGCGAGATAGATTTGGCGTGGTTTTGCGGCTCGAGATGTACTCCTCGCAGGAGCTTGCTAAGATTATTCGGCGAAGTGCTACTATTCTTGGCATAAATATCGACAACGACGGCGCTATTGAAATTGCATCTCGCTCGCGCGGGACGCCCCGGATTGCGAACCGGCTTTTACGAAGAGTTCGGGACTTTGCCTTGGTGCAAAACCGTGAGGATATTGACTTTAGCACGGCTAGAGTGGCGCTCGATAAGCTTGAGATTGATGAACTGGGGCTTGACGCTAACGACAGAAGGATGCTCAAGGCGATGATTGAGTTTTATAACGGCGGGCCCGTTGGGATCGAGACTTTGGCTGCTGCTATTGGTGAGGAATCCGTTACCATTGAGGATATTTACGAACCTTATTTGATGCAGATCGGATTTATTAGCCGTACGCCGAGGGGACGAGTTGCCAATCGGGCGGCATATCTGCATTTGGGCCTTGAGCCTGTTGAATAATTACTACTAGTTTGGGGAGAGTTTGACTTTTTATGGGTAAGCTTTTTGGAACGGACGGCGTTCGTGGCATTGCTAACGTTGAATTAACTGCTGAGATTGCGATGAAAATCGGCAAAGCGGCGGCGAGCGTTTTGGTTAAGAACACGCCGGGCAAGGCAAAAATTCTAATTGGGAAGGATACTCGGCTTTCGTGCGATGTTCTTGAGGGGGCTTTGGTTGCCGGGATTTGCTCTGTTGGCGTGGACGTTGTTTGCTTGGGGGTTATTCCTACGCCGGCGGTTGCTTTTTTGGTTAAGAAATACCGCGCAAACGCTGGGATTATGATCTCTGCTTCGCATAATTCTTTTGAATTTAACGGGATTAAAATATTTGGCGAAAACGGCTACAAACTGCCGGATAAGGTTGAATCTGTTATCGAAAGAATTGTGCTTAACGACGTACCTATTGACGTTTCGGAAGTTAAGTACGCTGATTTGGGCACCCGGACTAACGCCGACCGCGCGATTGACGATTACATTGAGCATATTGCTTCGACTATTGACGCTGATTTGACGGGCTTGAAAGTGGCTTTTGACTGCGCTAACGGTGCAGCTTTTCGGACGGCGAAACGGCTGTTTACTCGGCTTGGCGTTGAGTGTACCATTAAAAACTGCCGGCCGAATGGGACTAATATAAATAAAAATTGCGGCTCTATGCATATGGAGGGCTTGGCGCGCTTTGTTAAGGAAAATGGCTTGGACGCGGGGATTGCTTTTGATGGCGACGCGGACCGATGCCTGGCGGTTGACGAGCTTGGCAACATTGTTGACGGGGACTTCATTATGGCCATTTGCGCGATGTCTTTGAACGAGCAGCGCAAACTTGCCAAGGGCACCGTGGTGGGCACGGTCATGACTAACATTGGGTTCAACCACTTTTGCGGCGGGAATCAGTTGAAGTTTGTTGCCACGCGCGTTGGCGACAGGTACGTTCTGGAAGAGATGCTCAAGAATGGCTATAATTTTGGCGGCGAGCAGTCCGGGCATGTTATTTTTCTTGATCACTCTACTACGGGTGACGGGCAGCTGACGGCGGTTCAGCTTTTGAGCATATTAAAGCGTAGTGGCAAAAAGCTCTCGAAGCTCGCCGGCGTCATGCAGAAGCTCCCTCAGGTCATGCTAAACGTTAAGGTGGACAATTTGGGCAAGCTGAAGTTTCACACTGACGAAGAGATTAAGAACGCTATAGACCGCGTTAGCGCGAAGTTTGAGCCTGGAAATGCTGACACGTGCGGTCGGGGGCGGATCATTGTCCGTGTTTCGGGCACGGAGCCTTTGATTCGCATTATGCTGGAGGGCGAAAATTTGGATAGGATCACCGTTTTGGCAAACGAGGTTGCCGATCTGGTGCGAAAACGGCTTTCTTAAAGGAGTTTTAATTTGAGAATTTCTAGTTGTTGGACTGATTTTGAGCTGATTGATACCTCTGCTGGCGAGCGGCTTGAACGCTGGGGCGATGTTGTTTTGATTCGGCCGGACCCGCAAATTATCTGGGATACCCCGAAGGAATATCCTCTTTGGCGCAGTGCTCATGCTGTTTATCATCGTTCTCGCTCTGGTGGAGGGCATTGGCAAGCCTTAAAAAAGGTCCCGGCGGTTTGGAATATCGGCTATAAGGGCTTGCAGTTTAATTTAAAGACGATGGGCTTTAAGCATACCGGGATTTTTCCGGAGCAGGCCACCAACTGGGATTTTATTTCTGACAATATTCGCGCGCAAAAAAAGCCCTTTAAGATGCTCAACTTGTTTGGATACACTGGTGCTGCGACTTTGGCGGCGGCTGCAGCTGGCGCGAATGTTTGCCACGTGGATGCTTCTAAAGGGATGGTCAGTTGGGCGAGGGAAAACGCTTGTGCTTCGGGGTTTGCGGACAAACCTGTGCGCTGGATTGTGGATGATTGTGTGAAGTTTGTGCAAAAAGAGATTCGCCGTGGTAACCGATATGATGGGATTGTTATGGATCCACCTTCTTATGGCCGCGGTCCTGGCGGCGAAATTTGGAAGCTTGAGGACCAAATTTTTTCTCTTTTAAACTTATGCTGCGAGGTTTTGTCGGAAGAGGCTCAATTTTTTGTCTTGAACTCTTACACGACGGGGCTTTCGCCCTCTGTTATGCAATGCATGCTGAATCTTATTTTTAGAAAGGCTCTTGGTGGGACGGTCTTTGCCGATGAAATCGGCCTGCCGGTTACCGTGCAGGATATTGTTTTGCCGTGTGGTTCCACCGCCATTTGGCGGCGCGCGTGAATTGGAGATTTTTATTTTATGGAGAAATTTATTGATATTGTCGATTTGGAATTTAACTACGAAGAGACCGACGGTGGCCGCAAAATCAACATTTTGGATGGCGTGAATTTAGAAATTAAAAAAGGCGAATTTTTGACAATTCTGGGGCACAACGGCAGTGGGAAGTCCACCCTGGCAAAGCATCTAAACGCGATGCTTACGCCCACGGCTGGCGACATTTTTGTGCGCGGGATCAACACTAAGGATTCTTCGCGGGTTTACGATATTCGCAGCACCGTGGGGCTGGTTTTTCAGAACCCCGATAATCAGATTGTGGCGAGCATTGTGGAGGATGACGTTGCTTTTGGCCCGGAGAATTTTGGGATTGCGCCGGAGAAGATCCGTGCCCGTGTGGATGATGCTTTGCGTGCCGTGGATATGTATGATTGCCGGAAGGAAGCCATTTATAATTTGTCCGGCGGACAAAAGCAGAGAGTCGCTATTGCTGGGATCATCGCTATGAGGCCTTCATGTCTTGTGCTTGACGAGCCCACTGCGATGCTGGACCCAGTTGGGCGCGACGAAGTCATGCGCGTTATAAAAAAGCTAAACAAGGAATGCGGCATTACAATCGTGTTGATAACGCATTATATGGACGAGGCCACCGATTCTGACCGGATTGTTGTGATGAGTGAAGGCAAAATTGCTAGAATAGGCGCGCCTTTGAGCATTTTCTCGGATGTTAATTTTTTAAAAAAGTGCCAACTGTCAATTCCGCAATCTGTTGAGCTTCTTCAAAAGCTGAAGGCGCATGGAGTTCAAATCCCCTCTTTTGCGCTAAATGAGGACGAATGCGTTGATGTTTTAGCTCAATATTTCAGTACTAATGCCATACGCCGTTGATTTGCTAACATGTTTTTACCGGCATTCTTGAGTTTTAGGAGGATTTTTGCGATGTCTCAGATCGAAGTGAAAAACTTGACATATGTCTACTCTGCCGGCGCCGGCACGCCTAAGCGGGCCTTGAACTGCATCAATCTAAGCATAGAAAAAGGCGAGTTTATCGGCTTGATCGGGACTACCGGGTCGGGGAAGTCCACATTTGCTAAGCAGCTCAACGCACTTTTAAAGCCTACTTCTGGAGCTGTGCTTTTGGACGGAATCGACATTTGGCAAAATGCCCAGGCTAAGCCAGAGCTTGCTAGAGAGGTGCGATTCAAGGTCGGGCTGGTATTTCAGTACCCGGAATATCAGCTGTTTGAGGACACCGTCTATAACGACATCGCCTTTGGCCCCAAAAACATGGGCTTGTGCGACGCTGACGTCAAAGAAAAGGTCTTGGCGGCTTGCAAATTCGTGAATTTGGATTTAAACTTGTTGCAGAAGTCGCCGTTTGACTTGTCTGGCGGCGAAAAGCGAAAGGTCGCCATTGCTGGGGTGTTGTCGATGGATCCGGAAATCTTGGTTTTGGACGAACCCACCGTGGGGCTTGACCCCTGCGCGCGCGAGTCGCTGTTGGAGCAACTTTACCGATATCACAAGGAAAAAGATAAAACTATCATACTGATTTCCCACCGCATGGAGGATATCGCTAAATATTCCGACAGAGTCATTGTTTTGAGTGATGGAAACTTGGTTATGTTCGACTCTGCTGGGAATGTCTTTGGTTGTGATAAAGTATTAAATGAGGCTGGGCTCAAAGTCCCGCAGATATGCTCTATCATGACTAAGCTTAAAGCGGGCGCCATTCCTGACTTGAACGACAAGGTTTTGACTGTGGATGGCGCCGTCACTGAATTGCTAAAATTTGTATAAAATGGGTGAGGAATTTTGTTAAGTAACATTGCGCTAGGCCGCTTCTTTCCTGGAAATTCGTTGGTACATAGGCTCGACCCGCGCGTCAAAATCGTGCTTGTGGTCGTTCTGCTGGTAACCGTTTTTTTGGCAAACAATTACCTCGCGCTTCTTACCAACCTCGCGGCCATCTTCGTCTTTATGGCCTTTGCAAAAGTCTCGTTCAAAAATTACTTCAAAAACATGAAGGTCATCATGTTCATCGTCGTGTTCACAAGCGTTTTGAACATATTTTACGCCAAAGGACCGCTGCTCTTTAAGATCGGGCCCGTTGCGATCACAAAAGGCGGGTTCGATAACAGCGTCTTTGTAGCTTGCCGGTTGGTGATGCTGATTTTGATAAGCTCGCTGCTCACCTTCACCACCTCCCCCACCGACTTAACGGACGCGCTAGAGCGGATTTTGAAGCCATTGTCCGTGTTCAAAATAAAAACGCACGAGCTGGCTATGATGATGGCCATCGCGCTGCGGTTTATCCCCACTCTTTTGGAGGAAACGGACAAAATTATCGATGCGCAAAAGGCTCGCGGCGCGGACATGGAGTCCGGCAACGCTGTAAAGCGGATAAAGGCCCTGGTGCCTATTTTGGTGCCGCTTTTGGTCGCCTCGTTTCGGCGGGCTTTTGACTTGGCATTGGCTATGGAATGCAGATGCTACAACGGCGGAGACGGCCGCACTAAAATGAAGGTTTTGCACATCTGTTCAAACGACGTTTTGGCTATATTTGCGGTTGTGGCGGTATTTTTTCTCGTTCTGTGGAGCAACTTTTGGGCTTTGGCGGTGCATTTATGAGAAATTTGCTACTCTCGGTTTGCTACGATGGCTCTAGGTACCACGGTTGGCAGATTCAAAAGAACGCTGTCTCGGTGCAGGAGGTTTTTCAGGACGCTCTTTTTAGAATTCTAAATGAAAATTGCGACATAAAGGGCTGCAGCAGGACGGATTCCGGTGTGCACGCGAACATGTATTGCGTCAGCGTTAAGGTTAACTCGGATATCCCTTGCGAACGCCTACAGATGGCCATGAATAAATTTTTACCCGCGGACATCGCCGTCAATTCGTCTATAGAGGTTCCTTTGGACTTTCACGCCCGCTACTCTTGCGTTGGAAAGGAATATCTTTATAAAATCTGGAACCGCCGAGTTCGGAACCCTTTTTTGGTGAACAGAGCTTTTCACTATTGGTACCCTTTGGACTTAGAAAAATTGCGGTCGGCTGGGCAGAATTTTATCGGCACGCACGATTTTACGTCTTTTTGCACTTTTGACAGCAGAAATCCCGAAAACATGGTCCGCACGGTAAATAGCTTTAGCATAGATAGGAGTCCCGACGGGCTGGTCACCATAAAAGTCGCGGCGGATGGCTTCTTGTATAACATGGTGAGGATTATGGTCGGCACTCTGCTGCACGTTTCTATGGGCAAGATCGCTCCGGGCCAAATACGCGATATCATCGAGGCCAAGGACCGCGCTCTTGCTGGGCCTACGGCGGTTGCCCACGGGCTATACTTGAATAAGGTTTTTTACGATGATAATATAAATCTGGGCCTTAAACTTTATGAAGAGAAACGCTAGCGTCAAAATTGGCCTAGCTTGTTTGGGGGGACTTACACTATGCGCAAATCTTCTGGTGGTACGGCAAATAAGAATCGCTTTAAAAATCTTTGCAAACGGCTGACCTTTTATTTGGGACAAGCTAAAAATTTTTGCTTAAAATTTGTGAAATACATTAAAAATTTTATTGACAAAATTCCTAAAAAATTTGTCAGAGTTTTTATTATTTTGCTTTTGAGCTTTTTTTCTGTTATCATTTTCGTTAATCGGGAGAAATTTTCGCCGGATTACATCGGCACTTTCTTTGCGGATTCCTTTGCTGAGGCCTCATTTGGTCCGGGATTCCCTCGCAAAATAAACGGTAGTAAGGTTAGTTGCGAGAATTTTAAGGTCATCGATAAGGACGTTGTTTTGCTGAGTGACCTCTCTTTGACAACTTTTAACTCCTCTGCTAGCGAGATGCTCCAAAAACAGCATAGCTACCAGAATCCGATGCTAAAAACCTGCGGCACCCGTACGATTTTATATGACCTGGGTGGCAAAAACCTAGAAGTGACGAGTAAGTCCAAGATTTTGCATACTGCGGGTACCGATTATAACATAATTTCTGCGGCTATTTCGAATTACGGCACGTTTGCTGTTGTTACCGAGGCGAAGGGCTTTTTGGCGCAGCTGACGGTCTTTTCTAAAGACAGCAAGAGCGTTTACTACAGGTATAATTTTGCAAATCACTATATTACGGACGTTGCAATTAGCGAAGATGGCCGCTCTGCTGCTGTTTGTGGCGCCACGGCTAGGGATGGTTCGGTTGTCTCGAGCGTGTACGTTTTTGACTATAACCGCGAAGAGCCCTGGGTAAAGTTCGACTATAGTGATAACATGTTTATTCGGCTGGAGTATCTCTCAAACGGCAATGTTGTGGCTATTGGCGACAAATTGGTGAGCGTTATTAACCCATACCGCGGGACTCACGAGGACTACTCCTACGACAACAAAAATATTGTTGGGTTTGATGTTAACAAAAAAGATGGCGTATTGCTGGCTTTGTCTCTATCCGAAGACGGCACCAATACCGATATGGTGCTTATTGGGCAAAATGGTAAGCTAGAAAAATCTTTTCACACCGAGCACAGCGTTAAAGCAGTGAGTTTTAATCACCACAAATCGGCGGCGTTATCCTATGGCAAAGTTTATGTTTATAATTTTTCGGGCCATTTGCTAAATTCTTTTGACGTTGGGGTCGACACCAAAAATATTCGCTTGTTCTCTGGCAAAGAGCTATATACTCTGGGTTTGACCGACGTCAACAAAATAAGATTTTAACATAATTGAATTTAATTTTATGTCGATTTCGACAAATTTGTGTAAATATATTGAATTTTTTTAACGTTTATGATAATATGTTATTGCGTTAGTAGTATTAATTAAATCTTGAGGAGAAATAAATAAAATGAGTGCGTTTTTTGATTTAGTAGTCGTCGTTGTAGCCGCAATCTTTTTGTGGACAGGTTTTAAAAAAGGATTCTTTAAATCTATTGTCGATTTAGCCATCATGATTTTTAGCGTGCTTGTTCCCTATTTGTTTGCGCCCTCTTTGTCGGAATATTATTATCAAAACTTCGTGTACAGTGGACTTGTTGGCAAGATTAACGATATTCTGGCTCAAAACG
The DNA here is from genome assembly GCA_948823415.1 of uncultured Eubacteriales bacterium. Classification (GTDB taxonomy): domain Bacteria; phylum Bacillota; class Clostridia; order Oscillospirales; family Acutalibacteraceae; genus CAG-557. The sequence goes on along the minus strand of CAQKRU010000004.1, from coordinate 3,776 downwards.
GAGGTTTAATTGACTCTGCTAAAAATATCGCGGGCCTGGTTTCTGGCATCCCGAACATATTTTATAATAAATCGACTTTTGGCGGAATCACTATAAACGACATTTTAAAGGCTTTGCACTCTTCGGGCAACAAAAGCGCCATTGTAGAAGGCCTGTTAAAACCATCTATTCTTCATGCCATCACTGTAGTTATGTTCGCGGTTTTATCGATTATTACTTTTACTGTTTTGAGAGTTTTGTTTAAGTATGCGTTTAAGTTGCCACGGATTCCTATTTTTGGACTTATCGATTCTATTTTGGGGCTATGCATGGGCGTATTAAAATTTGTTGTTTTTATGTTTATTTTTGTTGTCGCTTTTAAGTCCGTTTTACTGATTCTTCCTAAAGCCGACCTTGTTAACGATGTCAACTTTGCAATTGATGAGTCAAAAGTGTTTAAGCCAATATACAATGTAAATGTGGATGTGCTGAATGATTATTTGAAGTCGCATCAAATTTAAAATGTATAAAGTACGCAGAAAGTGAGGGATTTTAATTTTATGGACATTTTAAAAAAAGAAAATCTAAATATTCCAAACATTCTGTCTCTTGCTAGAATAATCATAATTGTGCCTTTTGTATTATATTTTTTAAATGATGACTATTTAGCCTCTGCCTTTGTGCTGATTGTCTCTGGATTTAGTGATATGTTCGACGGGATGATTGCTAGAAGTCTTGGTCAGATAACTCCGCTTGGCAAGGTGCTTGACCCACTTGCAGATAAACTCACGCTAACGGCTGTTATTATCTGTATGGGGATAAAATTTCCAGAAATCGTGCCGTTTGTTGTAATCTTGATTTTAAAAGATTTGTCTATGTTGATTGCCGGAAGTTTCTTAATAAAAAAAGGAATCGAACCGCCCGCTGCCCGCTGGTATGGCAAAGTCGCTACTGTTTTCTTTTATGTATCTGTTATAATTATTGTTGCTTTGAAGGCCATTTGGGGCGTTAATCGGCCCATTGTTTCTATTTCTTTGTTGTCTATAACTTCGGCTTTTATGCTGTTTGCTTTGTTTAAATATTTTATAATATTCTTAAAGTTAATAAACGATATCTCTGGTTCTAATCAAAAAGAAAAAGAAAAAGATTAAACGTTACTGGTGTGAATGGACACTGCAAAAATTAATTAGTGAGGAGAAAGAGTTATGTTGTGTTCTCGGTGCAAAAAAAGGCCTGCTATGGTTTTTATATCGGTGGATAAGGAAGACTCCAAGCCGCAGGGATTTTGCTTGACTTGCGCTAAGGAGCTCGGGCTTAAGCCTCTTGATGATATCATGAACAAGATTGGCTTTTCGGCCGAAGAAATGGAATCTATGGCCGAGCAGATGAACGAGTTTATGAATCTTAGCGAAGACGAGCTCGCAAGCTACGAGGATTTTGTTGAGGAAAGCGCCGCTGCTCTCCCCTTTATAAAAAACGTTTTTTCTAGTAGCAGCAGCCCCAATAATAGCCGAGAGGACAGCGCAAGTGGCGCCACTTCTGGTCGGGACTCTAGCAAAAAGAAAAAAGCTAATAATAAAAAGAAGTACCTAGAGCTTTACTGCTCGAATCTTACCGAGAAAGCCCGAAAAAACAAGCTCGACAAAATAATCGGCAGAGATAAGGAAATCGCAAGGACTATCCAGATTTTGAGCCGCCGCACAAAGAATAATCCGTGCTTAATTGGCGAGCCCGGCGTTGGCAAGACCGCCATTGCCGAGAGTTTGGCCATTTTGATCTCCAAAGGCAAGGTTCCAACTCGGCTTAAGAAGAAAGAGATTTACCTTATAGACCTGACTGCCTTGGTTGCCGGAACGCAGTTTAGGGGCCAATTTGAGAACCGGATAAAGGGGCTCATTGACGAAGTTAAAGAAGCCGGGAATATTATTCTATTTATCGATGAGGTGCACAATCTAGTGGGCGCGGGCGAGACCGAGAGTAACTCCATGAACGCTGGGAATATCCTAAAACCGGCGTTGTCTCGCGGAGAAATCCAGGTTATTGGCGCCACCACTTTCTCAGAATATCGGAAGTACATCGAGAAAGACGCCGCGTTGGAGCGACGCTTTCAGCCTATTTCTATTGTTGAGCCTTCTATTGACAGCACGGTTGACGTTTTGAAGGGGATCAAGGCTTATTACGAAAAATACCACCGGATCAACATTTCGGACGATCTGATACGGAAAATCGTTGTCTTGTCGGAGCGCTATATAATGGACCGCTTCTTGCCGGACAAAGCCATCGACTTGATGGACGAATCGGCCGCGTTTGCTTCGCTCAAGAACCTGGCTATGGAAAAGTATGATTCTTTGTCCCGGCAGTTGGACGGTTTCATCGCTACCGAATGCGAAATTGCCTCGCGCGAGCCAGATAACATCGACTATGAAAAGTTGGCCAAGGTTCGCTCAGAGATTGCTCGGATAAACCAGGAGCTTGAGAAAATCGCAGAGAAGGCCTTTAGCGTCTACGTTACCGAAAGCGACGTTGCGCACGTTGTGGAGCTTTGGACGGGGATTCCCTCTTCTAAAATAAAAGAGAACGACCTTAAGAAGCTCGCAAACATCGAGGACAAATTAAAGAGCAAAGTGATTGGTCAAGATGAGGCTGTGGAGGCCGTTGCTTCGGCGATAAAAAGGAGTCGCGTGCAGATTAGCCCTCGAAGACGTCCGGCATCGTTTATTTTTGTTGGCCCCACTGGCGTGGGCAAGACCGAGCTTGTTAAGGTTTTGTCGAAAGAGCTGTTTGACAGCCCCGAGACACTCATTCGCCTCGACATGTCCGAATTTATGGAGAAGCACTCGGTTTCTCGGATAATCGGCTCGCCTCCCGGATACGTTGGCTATAGTGAGTCCGGCCAGATCACCGAAAAAGTGCGTCGGCGTCCGTACTCTGTTCTACTTTTTGACGAGATCGAAAAGGCGCATCCAGACGTTTTGAATATTTTGCTGCAAATCTTAGACGAGGGCAAGATTACCGATGCGCAAGGGCGGCAAGTTAACTTTGAGAACACGATTATAGTGATGACTTCTAACGCCGGCAGCGACAAAAAGAGCAGCGCGGTGGGATTTGCAAAGACTCAGAACGAGCTCAATAAGGAAAAGGCTCATAAGGCTTTGTCGGACTTTTTAAGGCCAGAATTTTTGAGCCGCATCGACGAAATCATCGTGTTTAGAGATCTTGACAAAAGCGATTTTGAGAAGATTGCAAAACTTATGCTGGACGAATACGTTGGCATTCTTGCCGAACGGAACATCACCTTGAGCTACAATGATTCTGTTTTAAAATGGCTGGCGGATAAGGCCTTTGGCGGCAAGAACGCCGCTAGAGATTTGCGGAATCTGATTAGGAAGAATGTTGAGGACAAGATCGCCTTAGAGCTAATTGAAAATTATAAAAAGATGGTGACAGAAATCGCATTCTGCGTGAATAAATCGCATCTTGAAGTCGAAACGGTTTAGGGGTTGTTAAAATTAAATTAGCTGTTGATCCAATGGGAGCTGTAGCTCTCCCCCGCTTTACGACCTGCATCTTTTCGTTCAGACCACGACTACTGATAATTATATCGCACGATTTCGCATATTTGTTTTACGAAAAGTGGCCTAACAATGTTGAAGTAAATATAAAAAACTCTTGACTTCGTGGCGAGTTGTGTGATAAAATATAACTCGTCAATAATGCGGATGTAGTTCAATGGTAGAACTCCAGCCTTCCAAGCTGGTCGCGTGGGTTCGATTCCCATCATCCGCTCCATGGTTTTT
>CAQKRU010000003.1 GCA_948823415.1 uncultured Eubacteriales bacterium | reverse complement strand
CAAATCTCATACGCCACATCTACCGCCCGATTCATGTTCTCCTTAACAGTTATATCGCCGGCCGAAAAGGATTCGGTCGTCTGACTGAGCGCCTTAACTTGCATGTATCGATAAAGGCTCAAAGCAGCAGCGGCGGCAATAAGCCGCTCGCTGTGCATGGTTGTGTCTGTGTTGGGCAAAAGTTTTGAAATGAGCTCGTTTTTGGCGTCGTTGCAGATGTATGTAAACGCCTCGGACTCCTCTTTGCTGAGGCTTGCTAACAGTGCAAATCGCTCCACAATTTTTTCTAAATCCAAAACTCATCTTCCCTTCAAATTATTCTGTTGCGTTGTATGGCATCTTCCAGGCTGAGCCTGTGAACATTTTTGCAAAACCGCCAATTATGCTAAATACAATTCTTTCCATCTGCCTTTCGATTAATCTATCCCAATCAAAGATCAACTCACCTTGAATTTTCTCTAAGGCGCTGTTTTTGTCTATTGCAAGGAGGGTGGTGGCTGGCATAGAGTTAACTATGAAAAACATCAAGCCAAGCATCGCGCTGGTTACACTTGCTCCGCTAAAGCTAAGTATGGTCTGTGGAGATTTTAACTCTTCTAGGCCAAGCAAATCCTGCATTGTGCTTGAGTTTGCTAAGATAATATTTGGTTCACAGTCAGTAAAGCTCGTGCGCAACTTAATTAAATCCTCGTAGGCTATTCCGCTCGTGCTGTTTGGAGAAACCACTCCGGCTGCATTATCAGTCTCATCGCCATTTAACAGCACATCTATAGCGTCTTTTAGTTGAGCCCTTGCAATTTCTTCGCCAACTTTTCTAAATATCACAGATACCGTTCCCAGCTGTTGGTGGCGCAATGCCTCGTACGAAGATGCAATAATTCTGCCTCTTTTCTTCAACGCAACCAAGTTCGGCTTTGTTTGGATAATCGTCTTAGGCAGGTCACTAGCCTCGTTCACGGCGTTGCCGGCTGTGGCGTCCGTTGTGGCCTTAATCGTGCGATAGTCGTTGCTCTCAACATTAGTCACCGTCGCAACAATCGATTGCAGCACTGTGCAGCTCTCCATGCCTTGCAGCACGCTTCTTTTTACGAATTCCGGAAATAGCACGGCTGAATCTGTCGTTTTAAAGAAGCTGTCCAAAACGTCGGAGTTCTGCCCCTTAACCTTGATGTTAAAGCGCTTTAGCTGACGTTCGTAAGCGTCCAAGCCCGAAAGCTCGGTGCCCTCGTATGCTTCAGATGGGTCAATAGACTCCAAAGCCTTGGTCAAGCCCTGGTTGTACATACCTTTTTCTAGTTTTATCGAATCATAAAAAGCCATTTTGACATTCCTCCAAATTTTTCTAATTAATTTTTATTCTTGAATAACTAAATTTTAAAATCCTTGTTTTTCTGAGTCATTTTATCGCGCTTTAGTGGGGTCAACTGAGGTTTTGCCGGTAAAATCTCTTCGGACTTAATTTCAAAAGCCTTCTTAAATGCCTTCAGTTCGGCCACGCTCATTTTAGATGCTACGCTATTCATCACCTCGCTGTTAATTTCCGGCTGAGTTATGGCACAAAGGCGCATAACCTCGCGCTTCAGGTCGTTGTAATATTCTTTTCCTTCCTTTGCAAGACGTTCCAACTCATCAATCAACTCTGCTAGTTTTTGCGACTGCTCTGCGGTTATCGTCACAGCCTCGCCGTTTTTGATAGACTTAATAATGTCATTCATAGATCTCGCACCCCCTTTCGCTCCCGACCGGAACATTTTTATAACACCTGCATTTTTCTGTGCTGGAACCGCAACAAAAGACCATTCGTAAGCATCCAAAGGCTCACTCAAAATAACGTAACACAGCTTGCCATCGTAGGTTTCGCCCTTTTTGTGATCGCAAGGATCGGCTTTAACGTCGCAACCGCAAACCGAACACGTCATGCGCTTCACGGCGCAGCCCACGCTCACTTCCTTCTTTATCCCCGAATCTATCTCCAAAATAAAGTCGTTATTCTTCTCGCACCGCGGCATATAGGCCTTGGCAACCAGTCGATAATATTGCTCACCCACCGAATTCATCTTGCCGTCGACTTTTTCTACGTTGCAAGCAAAAATCCTCGCCAGCTGATTCTCACTTTTGGCGTCGTGATCGGTGATCCCGGTCTTGCCAACAAATAAATCCGCCAGCTTTTCTAAAGCCTCCTTGCTAAATTTCTCAAACTCCCTGTCAACTTCGTTGTCGCACAGCACAACAGAAAAAACATAAACCTCATCCTTGCCCAAATTGCGCCGGCTGTAAGCGTTAATCAAGTCCAGATCGCCCGGATTTACTGCATATTTCTCGCTACTTTTGATTACGTATCCGTCTTTCATCAAACTTTCTCCAATCTTTTTTCAATTTCGTCGGCCCGCGCGGACATTAACCGTGCGTTCGCGATTTCTACCTCGTCCTGCAGGTTGATGTTGTCCCAAACGATGCTGAAATGCGCCGCGAGTCCGTTGAAGGCCAGCCATTTGTTGCAGATTTTCTCTATCACCGGATCCAAACATCGTCTATAAAATTCCAATTCGCTTGTCAGGATGTCCGCCTGCTGCGCGGACATTTTCTCTGTGGTCGACCAAGACAGCCCCAAAATGAACGGCGGTATGGCTAGCTTTGCAACGATTTGCTCTAGCATCTGGCGCACCGGGACTTGGCTGTCCAAAACCTGGTTGTCCGCCCCAATGACCTTAATGCTCACGTCGCCAACCGAGACAAAATCGCTAACCCCGTTTATAGAGTTCATCGCGCGGCCCCATTCTTCGGCAATTTGCATAGCTCGTTCTTTCGCATAAGCCTTCTCGCTGGCGTCCGGACCGGGCTTGTAGGTAACAGCAAAGCGGACATTGCCCACCCGCTCCCAGTTCGCGTTGACGCTATAATAAATGTTGAGCAGAATCCCGCTTATAAACGGCAGTCCCTTCAAAATCGACGTACCGTAAATCTTGCCGGGCTCCGGTTTAAGGGGCGTCACCAAAAGCAAGTTCTGGTGCGGCAGCGGAATAGCCTTGCCATTGCCGTCCCTTCTGCAAACCTCCAAGTTCAGCGGATTCCGGCCAGTTTGCAGCTTAACGTCCTTCAAAGAGGCATTATAAAGCGCGGCTATATCGGTATTCAGAGCATTCGGAACAATCTCGCCAACGGCCGTACCGTAAGTCAGCATCTGATCCAGATACGTCGAGATAAACGCATTCAGGCCGCTCTCGCTGGCGTTCACCTTCACATGAGAGATAAACCGATTCAACAGCGTCTCAACCTCACTGTCCTCGCACTCGATCTTGAAACTCCCCACCAGTCGTACAGTCTTGCAGATAGCCGCATCTATAATAGGCACCGCCTCGCGCAGCAACGTGTACAGCTCGTATTCGGCCTCGGCCCTGGGGTTGTAGGTGCTCAGCTCATAAAACGGATGCTTCTTTGCCGGTGCATTAACCGTCTGAACCGCCGAATAATCGCTCTTTTTGCTTGTCTTAAAAAATTTCATCAAATCACACTCCTCAAATTAATATCGCTTGCACGCAAACGCAAAAAAGTCGTCCTCATCGCAGCCATCGTCCATCAGCGTCGACACAAAATACCGGATATCGTCCATGGCGTGGTCGTTCTCCTTAACCGGCACGTCCTTGCTCTGCGAGTCCTCCCAGCGGTACAGCGAAAATTCTCGCATGCTAGACCGGCAAGTGTCGCAGATCCTCAAAGTCTGGTTCTTCAGAACCGTAGAAACCTTGCGAATGCCGTTGACGACGTTGTTCTTGGCCGGAATCACCTTAAATCGGCCATACCGGCGGATCAAAGTGATGAAACTCGCCGCCGAAGGGTCCACCGTAATGGCTTCGATATTCAAGTCGCCCGCCAGGTCGCAAAGTGAAGCATAGTGCTCCTCGTCGGTCTTAGATGTCCCAACCTTGCGCGAGTCATAGTAGTACTCTTTCAGCCGGTACCACACGCCGTTAAATCGGCCCCAAAGCCCCATAGATGTCGGATTCACCGTGCCATAGTCGCAAGAAACCGCGTATTTCTCGAAGTTGACGTCCGGAACCCTCACAAAAGCCTCCGGTGTGCACATCTCCGGGTAAACATTCCCCTGCGTCGCGACCCAGCGCCCTTTTATGAATCTCTCATAAAACGTGCCGCTATACAAACCCGCGTAGCGCCGCTTGATTTCGTCTGTCAGCGATGGGTTGTCGTCCAGCGTGAAGTGCAGATAAAGCGCATTCCGGCGGGCCGCCTGCTTTATCCACTCCTGATAAAACCAGTGCTGCGGGTACTCCGGGTTGCAGTTGAACCAAAACTTCGAGCCCACAATCGAGCATCTCGCCAACGCTTGCTCCACAAACGACTGCGGCATCAAAGCGACCTCGTCAAAAAGGATGCCGGAAAGCGTGATGCCCTGAATAAAGGCGGCGCTGGCTTCGTCCTTGCCCGAAAACAGATAAAACTTATTCTCCGTGTTGCCAAAATTGATAATCAGCAAATTTTCCGAAATCTTGAATCTGCACGCAAACCCGAGCTCGTTAAGCGTGGGCAAAAGCGGGTCAATAAAGTTCCGTTTGATGGAGCCCAAAGTCTTGCCGCAGATCGCAAAAGTCGAAAACCGAAAATGCCGCATAGCCCATGCCACAAAAGAAATCCCCATGCAAAGCGTCTTTCCGCTCCGTATGGCGCCGTCGCAAATCAGGGCGTCGTAGCGCTTAAACAGCTCCGGGTCGAGCCACCACGAGAGCGCCGCCATCTGCTTTTTTGAAAAAGATTTGAAATACAAAAAACGCACCACCCTAATTTTCGAAGTGATCCGCAAAATTTATCGACTTTATGCTGTCCTCGATGGCGTCGTAAAAGGACGTATTCTGATTCGCACCCAAAAAATCCAGCTGCTGCAGCTTTTCGAGCGCCTTAAATCTGTCAAAAAACTTTATCTCCAGCATCCCGTCGCGCGGCCGCTTGATCTCGGCAACGTTGAATAGGTCCATCTTGCAAACCTTTTCTGGCGAGATATTCTCCGAATAAATCAGCTTTATCGCGTCCGAAATGCCGCCAAAGGCCAGCTTCTCGTACCCGCGGCACGCCTTGTAAAGCAGGTTCCGCTTTTTCTGCCCGTACAGCTCATCTATCTTCGCGCCGATGTCGTCGCGCTGCAAGAGCTTGTTGCCCGCCAATTCTGGCTCCACCTTGTACCCCGCAGCCTCCGCCGACCGCTTCACGTCTCCAGAATTAACATAGTTGTTGCAAAACAAGTACTCACGGTGCGTCAAGCCCTTTTTGCCAGAATGTCTCAATCTTGTTAACCCTCCCTCTTTCGTTTTCAAACAACGCTCAAAAAGCCCAGCAAATTGCCCTTTTGAAGAGAACAAAAAATAAAAATTTCGCACCCATTGTCTCGGGCGCGATAATGTGGTATCATAAAAAGATAGATCGCATCTTGGCGGAGGGAGGTTTTGCTATGAAAAATCCGCTTAAAATCTGCAGTGTCGCGGTCATGCTCTTGCTGATGTTCTTTGGCCTCTACCTCGCAGCTCCAAAAGTCTCTTTTGGCCAGTGGATAGCCGCGGCAGAGGGATCTTCAGCGTCAACCGGCACCGCGCTTTCCGATGAGGACTGGAAAATCGAGCTAAACGAAAGCACTCAATCCGGCTCCCACGAATTCGACTTTATCCAAAAAAATCTGCCATCAGCCGACTTAACCGATAACGGCCACATTCTGTTGATATCAGGCATAATCCTAGCTGTGCTGGGCGTTGCGGGGCTCGTATTCTTTTCGTTTTGCTTATATAAACTTTGCAAAAACACAAAAAAGCACCGCAAAAAGCGCAGTGCCGCCCGCTACAAATAAAGAAAGCTTATCAGAACCGCTCTGATAAGCTTTTTTGCTGCCCTTATGTATTTTAAAATTTTCGCATTAGGCTGCGGATTTTTCTTCCTCGATGTTGTGGATGTTCCAGGTCGACGTCAGAAAGAGAACCGACAAAATGCAGCACAGAATCAGCATGATGAAACCGCCGTCCCAGCTGAATTTATCTACAACCCAGCCAAGCGCAACCTCGGCCAAAACCTGACCGCCCATGTATCCGAACAAGCCCGTAAAGCCCGAAGCCGTTCCTGCGGCCTTTTTGGGGACCAAGTCGATCGCGCACAAGCCGATCAGCATGACAGGACCGTAAATGAGCGCCCCGATGGAGGCCAGCGCGCAGTTGATGGCCAGGGTGCTGGTGCTCTTCCAATACACCGCCGTCGCGATGCTCACGCCTATCATGCAAAAAACGCCCAGCGGCGCCCTTCTGCCGTGAAAAACATGGTCACTCAGCCAGCCAATGATCAGCGTACCGGGAATCGCAGCGTACTCAAAAAGCGCAAACGCTATGGAGGAGTCATTTACGCTAAACCCGCGGACTTCCTTAAGGTACGTCGGCACCCAATTGATAACGCCGTAGCGCACCAGGTACACAAAGATGTTCGCGATCGAGATTATCCACAAAAACTTATTATTCAACACGTACTTAAACAGGATCTCCTTGCCCGACATCTCGGCCTCGGCGTCCTGCAGGTCTTTTTGCGACTCCGGATAATCGTTCTTAAACTCCTCGATAGGCGGAAGCCCCACAGACTGCGGTGTGTCGCGAGTCAGCAATATGCAAACAAAGCCTCCTGCGATGGCTAAAAACGCCGGCAGGTAAAAAATGAATTTCCAGCTAGGGAAAAAAACTCCAAGCATCACCATGCCTGCGATTATGCCTCCACCAACATTGTGCGAGGTGTTCCAAATCGCCATCTTGACGCCGCGCTCTCTGTCCGAAAACCAATGTGTCATTATTCTAGCACACGGCGGCCAGCCCATTCCCTGCACCCAGCCGTTCAGGAGCATCAACACAAACATTACCGCCACGCTGCTGGTGTTGGGCAAAAACAAATTCACAACGCCCGACAAAATTAGTCCGATAGCCAAAAAATACCGCGCATTAGATCTGTCCGAAACGTTTCCCATAACGAACTTGCTCACGCCATACGACAGCCCCAAAGCCGACGCCACAAAGCCGACCTGCGTTTTGGTGAACCCTATCGCGAACAAATAGTCCTTGGCGAACACAAAATTGATGCGCACGAGGTAATATAGCAGGTACCCCAGGTAAATACTAATGAAAACCTGCAGTCTATACCTTTTGTAAACGGACGGAATTTTTTCCTCCGGCAATCTTTCGATAGGTTTCGCGGGCTTCAAAAAATCCAACATTAAAAAGACCATCTCCATTCAAGCAAAAACTAATACAAATAATAGCACCATCGCGAACGTTTTACAACAGATTTTTCTTTTAAATAAATATTTTTTGACAAATCGCCAATAATTCTATAATAATGTTGATTATTTCGAGCAAATTTTATATAATAAAACCAAAATTAAAATTAAAAAAGAGGTAAGCGAGTTATGGAATTTTATCTCGAAGACGCAAGCAAAGTTCTGGCGCACGTTAAAAGCATCGAGTCCGGGTTGAGTGCCGAGGAGGCGGCAACACGACTTTCCGCAAACGGAAAAAATCAGCTGGCAAAAGAAAAAAAGGATTCCCTCCTAAAAAGATTCGTCATGCAATTCGCCGACCCCATGACGCTGGTACTTTTGGCGGCAGCGGGCATCTCGATCGGCGTCTCGGTCTACTCTAAAGAGCCCCTCACCGACACGATTATAATACTATTTGTAATAATCATCAACGCTATACTCGGAGTATATCAAGAAGGCAAGGCCGAAAAGGCCATAGATGCGCTGAAAAAGCTCTCTCAATCGACCGCAAAAGTCCTGCGTGACGGCGCCATAAAAACAGTCCCCACCGAGGACCTCGTTGTGGGCGACGTTATCCTCTTCGAAAGCGGCGACGCCATCCCAGCCGACGCAAGACTCCTCGAAAGCAACAGCCTAAAAGTCGAAGAAGCCGCCCTAACAGGAGAATCCGTGCCGGCAGATAAGACCGCTAACGCGATTACACCAAAGAATGGCGAAACCGTGCCGATAAACGACCGTAAAAACATGATCTACACCGGCAGCAGCGTGGTTTACGGCCGCGGACAAGCCGTCGTCACCGCAACAGGCATGGATACTCAAATGGGCAGCATCGCTCAATCCATCGCTAAAACCTCCGACGAAAAAACCCCGCTTCAAAAAAAATTAACGCATCTTGGAAAAGTCCTCAGCGTCGTCGTCATCGCAATCTGCGCCTTTATTTTTGTTTTTAACCTCGCCAAAACTCAAAACCTGCAACCCGAAAACATTCTAGAAATTTTCATGATCTCCGTAAGCCTCGCTGTAGCTGCCATTCCGTCTGGCCTAGCCGCCGTCGTTACGATTCAGCTGGCAATTGGTGTTACAAAGCTTGCCAAGCACAACGCGATAATCCGCAAACTGACGGCGGTTGAGACTCTCGGCTGCACTCAGATAATTTGCACCGACAAGACCGGGACGCTCACTCAAAACAAAATGACCGTTGTCGACAGCTACACCTTCAACAAAGCTCAATTGGCCGAGGTTTTGGGACTGTGCAACGACGTCAAAAAAGATAAAAACGGCAATCTAGTGGGCGATCCAACAGAGGTCGCGCTATATAATTACTCTGAAAAACTTGCAAACCTCAGCAGTTCGCCACAAACCAACGCCCGGTTAAGCGAAATTCCCTTTGACTCCGAGCGCAAGATGATGTCGACCTTCAACAAAGACGGCGGCCAAATCATGCAGTGCACCAAGGGCGCGCCAGACGTCATTCTGCAGCGATGCACGCACTATCTTAAGAATAGCGAAATCTGTAAACTGGATGAAGCCACCAAAAAAGAGATCGCCAACAAAAACAAAAGCATGTCGCAAAAGGCGCTGCGCGTGTTGGCGGCCGCCTACAGATCGTACGATACCCTGCCAAACGACTTAACCAGCGAAGCCTGCGAAAATTCAATGGTCTTCATCGGCCTCGTCGGAATGATGGATCCGGTGCGGCCAGAAGTTATCGGCGCTGTCAAAAACTGCAAAAGTGCCGGCATCAAGCCAGTTATGATAACCGGAGACCACAAAGACACCGCCATAGCTATCGGTAAAGAGCTCGGCATTATAAAAAACGATTCCGAAGCCCTAACCGGCGCGGAGCTCGACAAAATGTCCGACAAAGAGCTTAGCAAAACAATTCAAAACATTAGCATCTACGCGCGAGTTCAGCCAAACCATAAAGTTCGCATCGTTGAGGGCTTTAAAAAGCTTGGCAAGGTCGTGGCCATGACGGGCGACGGCGTAAACGATGCTCCATCCATAAAACGAGCGGATATCGGCATCGGGATGGGCGTCACAGGCACAGACGTGACGAAAAACGTTGCCGACATGGTCCTCTCAGATGACAACTTCGCGACAATAGTCACAGCCGTAAAAGAAGGCCGCCGAATCTACGATAACATCAAAAAAGCCATCCAATTCCTACTCTCGTCAAATATCAGCGAGTTAATCTCCATCTTCATCGCGACGGTGCTAGGATTCAAAATCTTTTCACCCATCCACATTCTCTGGATAAACCTCGTCACAGACACCTTCCCCGCGCTATGCCTCGGCATGGAAGAAGAATCTCGCGGCCTCATGAATCGACCGCCACGTCCCGAAAAGGAAAGTCTGTTCGCGAACGGAATGGCATTTAACATAGCCTACCAAGGAACCCTAATCTCGCTGCTCACACTCGTGTCCTACTTTCTCGGCGTAATGTCAGAAACAGGAAAGCTCCAGCTAGTAACTAGCACCTACGGCACCACCATGGCCTTTTTGACCATGTCACTAGCTGAAACTTTCCATTCGTTCAACGTCCGCTCGCTTCGCGGCTCCATATTTCAAATAAAAAAGCGAAACCTATATCTAACAGCATCCATGATTTTCTCAGTAATCCTAATAAACCTGGTAATAACGGTCCCCAGCCTAACCGAACTCTTCGAAACCACGCAAATCCAAGCAATAGATTATTTCAAATGTATCGCCCTGGCAGTGGCCGTCATACCAGTAGTAGAGCTGGTAAAGTCACTTCAAAAAACTAGCTAGCCTGAGAAAAAGAGGTAAAAGTGTAAACTCTAGACTCCTGTTGAGCGCTAAGAACTACGTTCATCCAAATTACTGCCGCATTTTCGCCGGCTTGTTCAAACAAATATTTTAAATCTGCCGGTTCTTCCTCTTCAAACTCAATAAAGATAACGTATCCGTTGCCATTCAAATACCCGTCAAATTCGCCAGGAAATAGCACGCCCGTTTCCTTCAATGCTTCAGCGAAAACCTTGTTTTGATCTTTCGTAATCATGATGTCGTTTCCGATCACAATATACTTACCGCTAAAATTGTTTCCTTCTTTCAGGTCCTCAAAAAAACCTATTAAATCATCAACCGAATTAATAAACATAGGGTTTTCTGGGCAGTCTCCCGGGGCGCAAACATGATTTTCTCCATTATCCTCCGCACCAGTTGTATAATCATCCATATCCTCATCTGTAAGAATATCGTCAGTCTCTGCATTATCAGCCGACTCTTCTGTATTCTCATCTTCGTCATTATCCAAATCCACTGTCTCTTCTGTGTTATTTGAATTTTCCTCAACTTCTTCTGGTTCTGTAGAGTTTTCTTCTGCATCCACATAAGAATCATTGTCTACTTCTTCCCGATTTACTGAAGGTTCCTCGGTTGCCTCTGCCACAACAGACGAGCCTTCCAAATTGCCTTCATTTTCGTCAAGAGAAAAACCTCTAAATACGACCAGTCCGCCAACCAGCGAAAGCGCCAAAATAACAACCAACACCGACCTAAAAATTTTTGTTTTTGAGCACAACATAAAGACCAACCTTTCTCTTCGTTTCATCGAAATTAATAATAGTTATAATTATAACACAAAAAATCAAAAAAAGAACAACAAAAAATATTTCGTACAAAAATTAAAATAATTAAATTTAAAGCTCTAAATTTTGTAAATATTCCCTCTTTTATCCCTGATGGACAAAAATCGCAACACTACCCAATTAGAATAATGTTGCTGCTTAATTCATATTTTAATGTCTTCCCATATCTTCCAAAACCATTTTTAGATTATACTCCCTTGTATTACCCTTTACCAAAAACCAATCAACAATATGAAAAATAGACATTACAAATGTAAATAAACCAAAACCTCCCAAACACAAAGTAATAAAACTTCCTAGTTTTAAAATTCCTACTGGCACATCTTCAAGCAAAAACCTATCTACTCCAAACTCACCTAAAAAAAATGACACAAAAAACATACCAAGCGGGCTTTTAAAATTTAGAGATTTTACTCGCAAAAATTCTTTCCTTGTTAGCTTTAAAAGTTCTTTTCTTAACGAAAATATTTCTTTATCCGGAAAATATTTTTGATTCTCTTCCAAAAATTTATCTACCTCGTCAGGGTCAACAAGGTCGTCTTCATTATTCTTTGCATTTTTCTTTGCAATACTATCTTCTTTTGAAAAACGCAATCCATTATCTTTTAAATATTGTTCTGCCTGCTTTATTATATCTGCTTTTTCTTCATCACTAATGGCAAATCCCTTAGAGCCTCCCATACCAATACTTAGCGAAACAGCTAATATAAGAGACACCGTCGACTTAAAAATCCCCTTATTTAATTTCATAAATTAATCAACCTTTCTTTTTTAGCTAGTAAGTATTAATAAAAATCAGTTTTAATAATTGTTATTATAGCACAAAGAATTTAAAACATCAATACATAAAAATTTATTCTGTATCAATCACTAAATCACAAATTATTAATTTTGTATTTTTGTGGACATTTAACATCAAATGTCCACATACCAAATAATGCAAAAACAGCAACATCACCCGATAAATTTCTCGAGCAACGCTGCTGCCTTCGGCCATATTAAAAACAATTGCCGCCAATAACTCCCATCACTCTGTCAAAGTTATACTTCTTGGTTTTGTCCATTATCAAAATCCAGTCCGCAATAGTCCATATACCGCAGCCTCCGCAAGTTATCAGCTTGAGAAGACCCATGGTCACATCGTTTAGCAAAAACCTATCGATTCCAAATTGCCCCAAAAATATCGACACAATAATCAAAACAAAGGGATCCCTTAATTCCAGCGCAAATAAGAGCGAAAACCTTTTTTCGTCCAGCTCCAAAAGTTTATCTCGTAAAAACAAGATTTTCTCTTGCGGAAAATATTTCTGATTTGCAACCAAATACGTATCTACCGCCTGCTCATTCAAAAAGACCGACCCCTTCACCTCATATTTTCAACCTTATATTTCTAGTTTATGCTGCTGCTATGCCTCTTTCATAGGCCCAAAAATTTACTTCAGGTAAGCGAGAACAACCATTACACGTTACTTTTATTTCTTCTTTACCTAATTTTCTTAGGCCTCCACATTCACTATTGGGACACATCTCATGATATTGTTGCCATAAAAGCGGGATCTTACTTTCTAAAAAAGTTATCATCTCTTCTATACTCTTTATTTTTTTCTCATCTTTATCTTTAAGATATTGTGCAAAAAAGTTGAGCATCTTTTTCATTTTATCGCCAGACCAGTCTGGATAACCAAAATCATGCCCACCAAGAAACTCCGTTAAAGTTTCATTAGCTTTCTTATAATATCGGTTAACATCGCCAATTTCTTTTCTCTCTTCTTTAAGGTTTTCAATCTCTTTCCTCAAATCATACTCTTCCTGTCGTGTTTCACGGCACAAAGTTTCGCAACCCTCTCCGTTATATTTAGGCATCTCTGCTCCTGCAACTACCCCCAATGACATAGCTACCGCCGCCGACAAACAAAATGAAACAACTTTCTTAAACATAAATACTTTCTCCTAAAAATTTAAGCTCTTTTCTTAATTACAACAGGGAAAATTAAAGATCTGTTATATCGTCTAAACAAACACATTTTTCTCTAACTGATTCATCCAAATTATTTTTTAATTTTTCTAATTTGTCTGCCGCTGCTTGTAGCTCAAGTACAGTTGCGGTAAGCTTCCGTTCCACAGGTTTTATTAAGCGTGTTACAGCAAACTCCCCTACATTTTCATCGCTTGCTAGTCCACTTGCTGCCTTTAAATCTTTTTTTGAATGCGCAGATTTTCCTGATGATTTCTCTTTTAATATGTTCCTTAATACTGTTTCTCTAATCCTTGGGTCTTTTAACGCTTCACTTGCTCCAGATAATGCAGCAATATCAGGCTCAAAATTTTTCATTAGCAAATGTATAAGCTCTATTTTTTTGTCCAACAGATTTTTAAAATTACTTTTAACAGCACAAATACTTCTGCAGTCTTTCGCGCTAAAATCTTCCCGTCCAGGCATTTCTGCTCTTGCAACTACCCCCATCGACACTGCCACCGCCGCCGACAAACACAATAAAACAACTTTCTTAAACATAAATATTTCCTCCTAAAAAATTTTTTTATTAATCTAAATTATTTAAAAATTTGTACAAGTTTGGTTATATACCTCTTCTTCTGAATTAATCCTTTTACAAATAACACTTGGGCATTTTTGATAGTATAATCTCCTAATGCTTTCACTTGCATTTTTTGCATTATTTATTTGCTTATCAAATAATTTTATATTTTCTTTCAAGGGACCAATCATAATATTAATATTCTCTTCAAAAAACTTTCCTACATTACCGTTTTCTAATAAATCAGCCGTTCTGTCATTTTCTTCTTCGTCAAATTGTAATTTCATATTATTCAATGCTTCTTCTCTTAACTTTTGGTTTTTTAGTACTTTTTGCGTTCTTTCTAAATAGTCTAAAAATTCAGCCAATGCTGATTTTTCATTATTAAGTCTTTCCAGTATCTGCCAAAAGGTAAACTCATTCTTTTGTAGTTCTTTACAAGAACGCACACATTCCCTTTCAGTAAAAGTCTCTGTTGCGTCTGCCCTTACAACTGCCCCCATTGAAAAAGCCATCGCTGTCGACAAACACAGTGACGCCACTTTTTTAAACATAAATATTTCCTCCTAAAAATTTATTTTTTTATTATACTACTTCAAAAAGATTTTGTCTACAATAATCAAAAAAGTTTTTCGTTTTTGGGGATATTTAATATTTTAAAAGTGAATTATGCCATAAAACTATCATTTTTCTTGAACCTTTTTAAACGTCTCCTGCGCCTCTTCTATCTTTCTTACACTACGATCAATAAAATTTATTTTTTGGCTTATAGCCTTTAATCTATTCCTCAAAAAAAGCTTAAACCTGTTGCGCCAAACCTCGTTGCCAATGATTCCTATAGTCACGGGCCTCTCCAAATTCTGCAGATCCCCTTCTACTCGGGCTCTTTCTGCTAGCAACTTGCTTCTCTCTTGCAGCAATATTTCCTTTTCTTCCTGCAACCAATCGGCACCCGCATGCGCTACGTTGCAATCCAGTTTGCAATGATCTTTACTAAAACTTCTTTCCGAGACTCCTACTCCAGCAAGCAACAGCAACGCCAAAACAAAGGATATTCCTGGTGGCATACGCATTCCTCCTAAGAATATTTGTTCGTTGTTCGCTTTTTGTATGTTTTTTATTGTACCATCTTAAAATATAAAAGTAAACCGCTAATTTTCTAATAAAAGTCTACAAAAATCGTTAGCCTCGTCCTCCAGGCGCAAAATGTAGTCGGGATTCTGCTCCTCGCAATTTATGCTGTTAACGCAGCTATGCAGCAGGGCATGAGCCAGCTCGTGCGCACAGACGGTCTCTCTTTGGCGCGCAGACAGGCTTTTCTTAATCAATATGGAACTTTTAATTTTCGAATTTAGAAAAAATCCATTAACATTTTCCGGCAAGTCCACAAACAGCACATTTATATTCAGTTTTTTGCACAGCTCAAAAGGAGAATTCGTTCCATACTTTTCTATCAAACTATGAACAAAATCTTTTATGCTCTCCGCCCCCTTGCCCTTTTCGTCAAAAAAATTAAGCCAAACCGCGCAAACATCACAACCTAATCTTCCAAGCCACTGCTAGACACCGCTATGGCGGTCGCAAGCTTTATTGCCTGAGCAATTTTCTCCTTGTCCCTGGCGGTAATAGGCTTGCCGTTGAACATTAACCCCTTTTGAGCCCTCAGTGTATAGGTGATTTCGTCTATAAAGTCCGTCACAGACTTCTCCTCAGCCTCGCGATTCACCGACACATCCAGCAAATAATCCACACTCACGTTGAACATCTGGCAGATCTTCTTCAGCATGTCGCTGTCGGGCTTTCTTCTGCCCTGCTCGTACATTCCTATGGCCGAAGGCGAAACTTCTAGCTTGTCCGCCATTTGTACCTGTGTCAGGCCTTGTGACTGCCGTAATTTCTTGAATTTTTCGCTAAACATATCTACCAAACTCCCCTTTTTGCAACTTTTTGTTACGTAAATTATATCACACACGTTTCGTGTATGCAACTTATTTATTTTTCACATTATTTTCGCTCAAATTTCTACACCATATTTTCACTCACAATCATTAAAATCCGCATTTTGGCGTTGACATTTTAGTCATTAAATGCTAATATTCAACTATTAACACCTGCTATTTTTTATTGCGAATCGCATGTATTTTTGTTTAATTAATGGTTTTATTAGTGTACATTTGTGTCATTTTATACACTTAACGTGTGCAAAATCGGAGGTCGCTATGAACTACAAACAACTTTATGCGCAATATTTTTTGGAGTACAAGCACATTTCAAAATACGTCAAAAACCTGCGGCGCCAGCTAAAATACGCCGATCCGCCAGACGAAAGAGAGGTCAAACGCCGAGTTTCCATCCTATATTCGATTTGTCTCGATTTGAAACACACCAGCGAATACTTAAAACTTTGTGAAAGAAGAGATTTGAAAGATGAATACTAAAACGACACTGAACGAATTTACCGAGTCCGTCGCCGGAATGATGGAGTACAACAAGAGTATGCATTTTACAAACGAGGCCGAGCACAAGCAGCTTCTTCGCATTTTGTCTAAGATTATAGCAGGCGAACTGACCGAACGTCAACAGCAGTGCATCATCATGCGATATTACAAAAATTTAACAGTCACAGAAATCGCATTAAAGCTGGGCATAGGCAAGTCCACCGCCTCGCGGCACATCAAAAAAGCCCGCACTCGGCTCTACAAGCTCCTCGACTACTACATTCTATCTAAATAAACCCATATTAACAGCAGAAAATCCCCTACGCTAAGCCATCCGCTTGACATAGGGGAACTTTATATTTGACAAAAACTTATTTCTTGCCCGGTTTAAAGCCATCCTTCAGCGAAACAGACCGGTTAAACACCAGTCGCCCGGGCTTGCTGTCGACATTGTCCACGCAAAAGTAGCCCAACCGCATAAACTGAAAGTTATCCGGCGCCTTCGCGTCCGCCAACGAGCGCTCCACCTTGCAGTCCGTCAAAACCTCCAAAGACTGCGAATTCACATACTCCGAGAAGTCACCCTCCTGCCCCTCCGGGTCCGAAACCGTAAAAAGCTCGTTATACAGCCGAACTTCCGCATCCACGGC
This sequence comes from uncultured Eubacteriales bacterium, assembly GCA_948823415.1. Lineage (GTDB taxonomy): Bacteria > Bacillota > Clostridia > Oscillospirales > Acutalibacteraceae > CAG-557. The sequence continues at coordinate 64,157 of CAQKRU010000003.1, read as the reverse complement.
ATTCTTTGCGTCCACCCAATGGATGGTTCCCTTCACCTTTCTGCCGTCCGGCGTGTTGCCACCGATAGTCTCGGGGTCGTACTCAGCATAAACCTCCACCACATTGCCATTCTCGTCGGTCTTGCTGCCCGTGCAGCGCACAACATAGGCGCTCTTCAGCCGGACTTCATTCCCCGGAAACATCCGAAAGTACCCCTTAATCGGCTCCTGCATGAAGTCGTCCGCCTCGATGAACAACTCCCGCGAGAACGAGATCTGCCGCGTGCCGTCCTCTGGGCGATTCGGGTTATTTTCGACCTCAAAGCTCTCCGCTTGGCCCTCCGGATAATTCGTGATGATCAGCTTTACCGGCCGCAGCACCGCCATAGCCCGCCTAGCGTTCTGATTCAAGTCCTCACGCAGGCAGTGCTCCAAAAAGCCGTAATCAGCCGTGCTGTTGACCTTCGCCACGCCGATTCTTTCACAAAAATTCCGAATAGACGCCGGAGTATACCCGCGCCGCCTCAGCCCGCACAGCGTCGGCATCCTTGGGTCATCCCACCCCGCCACAAAGCCTTTCTCAACCAGCGCGCGCAACTTCCGCTTGCTCATCACAGTATGGTTTATCCCAAGCCGCGCGAACTCGATCTGCCGGGGCTTGTGCGGCACGCTCACGTTGTTTATCACCCAGTCGTACAGCGGCCGGTGATCCTCGAACTCCAGCGTGCACAGCGAATGCGTAATCCCCTCCAGGGCGTCCTCAATGGGGTGCGCGTAGTCGTACATCGGGTAGATGCACCATTTGTCGCGCGTTCGGTGATGCTGAGAGTGATTGATTCGGTACAGCACCGGGTCTCGCATGTTAAAGTTGCCCGACGCAAGGTCAATCTTCGCCCGTAAAGTCATGGCGCCATCGGCAAACTCCCCAGCCCGCATGCGTTTAAACAAGTCCAAGCTCTCCGCCCGAGGCCTGTCGCGATAAAAGCTCACCGCCGCCGCAGAAAGATCCCCACGGTTCGCCTTTACCTCCTCCGGCGTCATCTCGCAAACATACGCCAGCCCCTTGCCTATCAGCTCGCAGGCAAACTCATACATCTCCTCAAAATAGTCCGACGCAAAATAAAAGCGGTCACCCCAGTCGAACCCAAGCCATTTTATGTCCTCTTTTATCGCCTCAACGTACTCCACATCTTCCTTCGCGGGGTTCGTGTCGTCCATGCGTAGATTACAAATGCCTCTAAACTGCGCCGCCAAGCCAAAGTCAATGCAAATGGCCTTTGCGTGCCCGATGTGCAGGTATCCATTCGGCTCGGGCGGGAACCGAGTGTGGATCTTCTCGCCATAGCAGCGGCCGCCCGGCCTCATGTCCTCCTTGACGATATCCTTGATAAAATTATTGTTTTCATCCAAAAAGCCCGCCAAATTCGCACTCTTCTCCTCCATAAAACCACTCCACACAGCATAAAATCTAAGATCATAGCCAAACCATCGCGCTTAATCCCGCCATATTGGCAAAAATAATTTTACATCAACTTCTTAAGTCCAGCCTCAAGCCTTTTTAAGGACTCTTTCTTGCCCAAAATCTCCAAAATCTCAATAGCTCCACCAGGCGTCACCTGCTGCCCCGATGCAGCAATCCTCACCGGCCACATAACAGTGCCATTTTTGACTCCCAACCGCTCCGCTAAGCTAATTAAGCAATCATGAATAGCGTCATGGCTCCAGTCATCGAGCTTCGAAAGCTCCTCAATAGCGTTCCTCAGCATCACAACGGAATTCTCCAAATCCGTTTTGCTCTTTTTGTTCACAAACAGCGCCCTGTCGTAATCCCTAAGCTCGCCCAAAAATCTCACCATATCTCGGATCTGCGTCAAAACGTCAACCCGCTGCTGCAATATTGCGGCCACCTTAATCCAGTCAAGCTCCCCTCGTATGGCCGACCTGAACTGCGGCTCCGCGAGCTTTGCGAACTCCTCAAGCGGCATCGCCCGGATGTACTCGGCGTTGAACCAGTTTAGCTTGTCAAAATTAAACACGGCCGGCGATTTGCAGATGCGCTCCACCGAAAAAGCCGAAACAAGCTCCGAAAGCGTGAAGATCTCGCGGTTCTCCTGCGGACACCAGCCCAGCATCGCCACGTAATTCACGATCGCCTCGGGCAAATAGCCCTGCCGCACCAAGTCCTCGAACCCCACAGAACCATGCCTTTTTGAGAGCTTCGAGGTCGTGCCATCCGCGTTCTTCCCCATAATCAGCGGCAGATGCACATACGTCGGCGTCTCCCAGCCAAAAGCCTCATACAAAAGGTTGTACTTCGGCGTCGACGACAAATACTCGCTCCCCCTCACAACGTGCGTGATCCGCATCGCGTGGTCATCCACGACGTTCGCGAAGTTGTATGTAGGGTACCCGTCGTTCTTCAGCAGGATCTGGTCCTCTATCTCGCTGTTCTCGACCGTTATTTCGCCATAAACAGAGTCCACAAAGGTCGTGGAGCCCTCCAGATGTACCTTCTGGCGGATAACATACGGCGTCCCAGCCTGCAAAAGCGCGTCCACCTCCACCTGAGGCAAATCCCTGCAGTGCCTGTCGTACCCGCCGGCAAACTCGCCCTTCTCGCTCTGCTCATCGTGCAGGCCCGCCAGCCGCTCCTTCGTGCAAAAGCAATAGTATGCCTTGCCCGATCGCACCAGCTCCTCGGCCTTCTCCTTGTACAATCCTTGGCGCTCGCTCTGAACGTATGGTCCATAATCCCCGCCAATATCAGGTCCTTCGTCGTGCCTAAGGCCCACTTTCCGCATAGTTTCATATATTACGTCGATGGCGCCAGGCACCAACCGCTCTCTGTCGGTATCCTCAATCCTCAAGATAAACTCTCCACCACAAGACTTAGCTATCAAATACTCATACAGCGCCGTTCGCAAATTCCCAACATGCATAAACCCCGTCGGGCTGGGCGCGAACCTCGTCCTCACTTTGCTTTGCGACATATTTTTCATCCCTTCAAACTAACAAAATCGCGGCCTTCAAAACAATTATAGCAGAATTTTCGATTTCATCCAACCCCACTGCAACAGCTCAACGGATCAGCCCCGAAACGTACTCCTCCAGACACAAATCCTTCGCCTTCATGGCCGCAGCGTGCTCTTCTCCAACGTATCTAAAGTGCGCAGGCTCGGACGCTTTGCCGGTCAACGACTCCTTTTCTTTTTCATATCTTGCAATAAACCCGAACTTTTCGCAATTATCGCGCAGCCACTGATATTCTGGCGTCGCCAAAAATTCTTCTCCGGCGGCGTTAAAGTCCACCGCCAGCCCAGTGTTATGTTCGTTGTGCCCCGGCGCAGAGATATTCTCCAAAGTCAGCTCCCTCGCTTGTTCCTTAGCCACCCCAGACTGCAAAAATTTTTCAACCTCCGCGTTAAATAAGCACTCCTGCCGCTCCTTGCTTCTGTACCCCAAAGAAATCCACAACTTCACGCCACTTTTGCTCGCCTCCCGCAGCATCTCGCTAAGCGCCGGCACAATCCGCTCATCCAGCTCCACATCGCCAATCTGCTTAAGCCGCGGCGCGTAATAATCGGGCATCTCGTTCATGTTGTTAACCACAACCAGCAGCCAATCGTAAGACTTGTTCCACGCGCCAAAGTCCGTCCTCAGCCGTTTTTTCTTAACGCTCACCGCCTGATTCATCGCCAGCGACGCATCATTCTGCGACTCTTCGTTTTCGCTTTCAATCTTCACAAAAATGCATGCCACAACAACGGCACTTGCAAATAACATCAACCCGGCAAATCCAAAGATTCTCCGCTTCATCCGCGAGCTCTGGCCCTTCAAGTAAGTCCTTTTATAATACCTCAAATAATTTTTCTTTTTCGGCATAAAAATAATCTCCTAAAAAACAAACCCGCAGCCACCATCGCAGCTCGGGTTTTAAGGCAACCTATATTAATTATGCCCGATTTTACTTGAAAAATTCTAACCAAATCTTACAGAAACAGCATAGGATTCACCCATCTGCCGTTTACCATAACTCCAAAATGCAGGTGGCTCCCAGTAGAATGGCCCGTGCTACCCATAAGCCCAATGGCCTGCCCCGCTTGCACCCGTTGGCCCGGGCTCGCTAAAACTCTACTCAAATGCGCATACATCGTCTTGCTGCCGTCATCGTGAAGAACAAGCACATAGTAGCCCCAGCCATGGCCCCAGCGGTTAGAGCTATTAGCTTCAACCACAACACCATCAGCAGCCGCAATAACGGGCGTTCCAATAGGTCCCGAAATATCTATTCCGTTGTGGCGCCGCTTGCCTCCCCAACCAGAAGAAATCCTCCCATGCCCCGGCACCGGCCAAGCATATCGACCACTCCCCCTAGTAATCTGCGGCCGGCCGTTAGCCTTGCCTCTAAAAATATTACTTTGTAAGTTTCTTTTTCGCGCCTCATTCGCGCTTATTCTCCTGCGCAATCTAGACTCCCGCCGCAAAAGCTCATTCGCGATCTGTTCATTTTCGCGTTTTATTTTGTTAAGCTCCTCAGACTTCGCGTCCAAAGCAGATTTAGAAACCTCAACCTCTTTCTTGCGGTCTTCCAAACCATTTTTCTCCTGCTCAATTTGAGCTCTGTTTTCCTTCAAATCATCGATTAATCCAGCGTCGTACTTGCTCAGTTTTTGAACCATGTCCGCCTTGTCCATAAGATCCTCAAAATCTCGAACATTCAAAAAGATCTCAATCTCCGGAATATCGCCAGCCTTATATATAGCCTTCAACCTCTCGCCCAAGGTAGCCATATTTTCATCCAACTTCTGCTGAACTTCGTCCATTCTGGCCTGCTTCGACGCAATCTCCCGGTTAATCAAGTTCATCTTCTCAGCCAATATGTTCATTTGACTTTGCAAAAGGTTTATCTGCTCCAAAATATTGGCTCTGTAGGCTTTTTTGCTGCTGATGCTTCCCCTCAATTTATCAGACTTCGCAGCCAACTGGCGCTGGCGTCTCTCCAAACGCTCCATCTCGTTCTCTGCATAAGGGTCCATAACCTGCGCAGACCCTATTTTTCCTATGGTAACGTTCAAGGGGTTTACTAAAAGGCCAACCGCCAGCAATTCGGACAGAATTTTTTTGCATTTTCTCAAATTTTGTTCCCTCCGTTTTGTTTCAATTTAGAAACACATATTACAAACATGTAATTATTTTATCACCTAAATCGAAACATATCAAGGGAATTTCGCAACAAAGTTAAATTTCTATCCTAGCAACAAAAATAGTTCACAATCCCTCATCATTTGTATAAACCTTGCATAAATTTTAACTATATGTTTTCGCTTAAAAATATTGCCTTTGTGTGAATTTTTTATACATTTCACCGTTAATTTTAAAGTTTGCTTTGTAACTCTTTTGTAATAATTTCAGCTAAAAGTAATCCTCAAAATTTGCGCAAAAAAGAAGCAAGCCCCAAGCATTAGGACTTGCCAAAATATATATTTGTAAAATCGAAGTGCGTTACGAATTAATCGCAGTAACCACGCCAGACCCAACAGTACGGCCACCTTCGCGAATAGCAAAGCGCAAACCTTCCTCAATAGCGATAGGCGTAATAAGCTCAACGTCCATAACAACGTTGTCGCCCGGCATGCACATCTCGGTACCTTCTGGCAACTTGATGATTCCCGTAACGTCGGTAGTTCTAAAGTAAAACTGCGGACGATAATTATTAAAGAACGGCGTATGACGGCCACCCTCGTCCTTAGTCAAAACATAAACCTGGCCTCTAAACTTGGTGTGAGGATTAATCGTGCCCGGCTTAGCAAGAACCTGACCGCGTTGAATGTCCTCTCTCTGGATTCCGCGAAGAAGAACGCCAACATTGTCGCCAGCTTCAGCATAATCCAAAATCTTTCTAAACATCTCAATGCCCGTAACAACGGTCTTTGTGCGTTCTTCAGTCAAACCAACAAGCTCAACTTCCTCGCCATTCTTCAGCTGACCGCGCTCAACCCTACCAGTAGCAACAGTTCCTCTACCAGTAATAGTAAACACGTCTTCAACCGGCATCAAGAAAGGCTGATCTGCCTTACGTTCCGGAGTCGGAATAAACTTGTCAACAGCGTCCATAAGCTCATGAATACACTTGTACTCGTCAGCATTAGGATCCTTCGAGCTAGACTCAAGAGCAACCAAAGCCGAACCGCGAATAATAGGCGTATCGTCGCCAGGAAACTCGTATTCATTCAATAAATCGCGAATCTCCATCTCAACTAAGTCAAGAAGCTCCTCATCGTCAACCTGGTCAACCTTGTTCATAAAGACAACAATGCAAGGCACGCCAACCTGACGAGCAAGCAAGATATGCTCTCTAGTCTGAGGCATAGGGCCATCCGCAGCAGAAACAACCAAAATAGCTCCATCCATTTGCGCCGCACCAGTAATCATGTTTTTAACATAGTCAGCATGGCCAGGGCAGTCAACGTGAGCATAGTGACGAGTCGCCGTCTCATACTCAACGTGCGAAGTATTAATAGTAATGCCGCGTTCTCTCTCTTCAGGAGCCTTGTCGATATTAGCATAATCAACAAATTCAGCCGCTCCGCCCAAGTTCAAAACCTTAGTGATAGCCGCAGTTAAAGTAGTTTTGCCGTGGTCAACGTGACCAATAGTACCAATGTTTACATGAGGTTTATTTCTTTCAAATTTAGCCTTTGCCATTGGATTTTCCTCCTTTTGATGCATAAAAATTAATAATTAAAATGCTATTGTCTACATTGTAGCAAATTCGATAATAAAAATCAATAGAAACTTAACAAAACTAATTAGATTTAGTTCTGTCGGCAATAATTTTCTCCGAAACCGACTTTGGCACTTCAGCGTAATGACTAGGTTCCATGGTATATTGACCTCTGCCCTGCGTCTTAGAGCGCATATCCGTAGCGTAGCCAAACATCTCCGAAAGCGGCACCAAAGCATTAACCCGTTGCGCGCCAGAAATAGCCTCCATTCCCTGAATCATACCGCGCCGCGAGTTGATGTCTCCAATAACGTCGCCCATGTATTCCTCCGGAACAGTAACGCAAACCTTCATAATAGGCTCCAGCAAAACCGGGTCAGCCTTCCTCATAGCGTCTTTAAAAGCCATAGATCCAGCAATCTTAAACGCCATCTCCGAAGAGTCAACCTCGTGATAAGAACCGTCATAAAGCGTAACCTTAACGTCCACAACATTGTAGCCCGCCAAAACGCCCGAAAGCATGGCGCCCTTAATACCTTGGTCAACCGCAGGAATGTACTCCTTAGGGATAGCGCCGCCAACAATCGAGTTCACAAACTCGTAACCCTTAGTAGGATTGGGCTCAATCTTAATCTTAACATGACCATATTGACCGCGGCCACCAGATTGCCGAGCATATTTCTGATCAACATCAGCATTCCTGCGAATAGTCTCCTTATAAGCAACCTGCGGCTTACCAACATTGGCCTCAACCTTAAACTCTCTCAAAAGCCGATCAACAATAATCTCTAGATGCAGCTCGCCCATACCCGCAATAATAGTCTGGCCGGTCTCTTCGTCAGTATAAGCCTTAAAAGTCGGGTCCTCCTCAGCAAGCTTAGCCAAAGCAATGCCCATTTTCTCTTGCCCCGCCTTAGTCTTAGGCTCAATAGCAACCCGAATAACCGGATCCGGAAACTCCATAGACTCCAAAATAACCGGAGCCTTCTCAGTACACAAAGTGTCGCCCGTAGTGGTATTTTTAAGTCCAACAGCCGCAGCAATATCGCCAGCATAAACCGTTTCAATGTCCTGCCGGTGATTTGCGTGCATCTGCAAAATCCGACCTAACCGCTCGTTATCGTCCTTAGTAGAGTTATAAACCGTAGATCCCGCGCTAATAGTGCCCGAATACACTCTAAAGAAGCACAACTTACCAACAAATGGATCCGTAGCAATCTTAAACGCCAAAGCAGCAAATGGCTCATCGTCCGAAGAATGCCGCTCTTCCTCGTCGCCAGTCTCAGGATTAACACCCTTAATAGCCGGCACGTCGGTAGGCGCAGGCATGTACTCAACAATGGCGTCAAGTAGCTTCTGCACGCCCTTATTTCGATAAGAAGATCCGCAAACAACCGGAACCATAGCATTAGCAAGCGTCGCCTTACGAATACAGTCCTTAATCTCCTGTTCGCTAAGCTGCTCGCCCTCCAAATACTTCTCAAAAAGCGCCTCATCCTGCTCCGCAACGTGCTCCAAAAGCTCGGTATGATACTTCTCCGCGAGCTCCTTCATGTCCTCCGGAATCTCCTCCACGCGGATATCCTTGCCCAGGTCGTCGTAATAAACATAAGCCTTCATCTCAACCAAGTCAATAAGCCCTTTAAAAGTATCCTCCGCGCCAATCGGCAGCTGTATCGGCACAGCATTGCACTTAAGGCGTTCCTTCATCATAGTCACAACGTTGTAAAAGTCCGCCCCCATGATGTCCATCTTGTTAACATACACCATCCGCGGCACTCCGTACTTGTCCGCCTGACGCCACACCGTCTCCGACTGCGGCTCAACGCCTCCCTTAGCGCATAAAACAGTAACCGAGCCATCCAAAACCCGCAAAGACCGCTCAACTTCAACAGTAAAGTCAACGTGCCCCGGCGTATCAATAATGTTAATCCGATGATCCTTCCAAAAACAAGTCGTAGCGGCAGAAGTAATAGTAATTCCGCGTTCTTGCTCTTGAGCCATCCAGTCCATAGTCGCCGCGCCATCGTGCGTCTCGCCGATCTTATGATTAACCCCAGTATAAAACAAAATCCGCTCAGTAGTCGTAGTCTTGCCCGCGTCAATATGCGCCATTATCCCGATATTTCGCGTAAAATCAAGTGAAACTTGTCTTGCCATAAAAAACTCTCTCCTTTCTCTCAAAATATAGTAAAATCCTCAAAAAATCTTCCCAAAATAAACTACCATCTGTAATGTGCAAAAGCCTTGTTAGCCTCCGCCATTTTGTGAGTATCCTCGCGCTTTTTAACAGCTCCGCCAGTCTCATTAACAGCGTCCATAATCTCGTTCGCAAGCCGTTCTCTCATAGTCCGTTCAGCACGAGCCCGAGAATAATTCGTCAACCAGCGTAATCCCAAAGTCTGCCTGCGTTCCGGCCGAACCTCCATAGGCACCTGATAAGTAGCACCGCCAACCCGCCGAGCCTTAACCTCCAAAACTGGCATAATGTTCTCCATAGCCTGTTCAAAAACCTCGAGCGGTTCGCGTCCAACCTTCTCTCTAATAATATCGAACGCGCCATAAACGATTTTCTGCGCCACGCCTCGTTTTCCGTCATACATAACGTTGTTGATAAGGCGAGTCACCAGCTTAGAATTATAAACCGGATCCGCCAAAACGTCGCGCCTAGTAATAGAACCTCTTCTTGGCACTTCTCTTCCCTCCTTCACAAAAATGATATCCTAGGTACTCGAAAGCGACAAAACTCCCGTTTGCCAATACAGAGGTGCCAAATAAAATCTAAAATCTATAATAAACACATCTGCATTGCAAGGTGCAATCTGCATCCGTAAAGGTATTTGTCAATTTCAAAAAACAGATTATTTCTTAGCTCCGCCTGCCTTAGGCCGCTTAGCTCCGTACTTAGACCGAGCCTGCATACGTTTAGCAACGCCCTGCGCATCCAAAGTTCCGCGAACAATGTGATATCGAACACCAGGTAAATCCTTAACACGTCCGCCACGAATAAGCACAACGCTGTGTTCTTGCAAGTTATGACCCTCGCCCGGAATATACGAGCTAACCTCAATTCCGTTTGAAAGGCGCACCCTAGCGATCTTTCTAAGTGCCGAGTTAGGTTTTTTAGGCGTAGCAGTCTTAACAGCCGTACAAACGCCACGTTTTTGCGGAGAAGTCTGTTCAATAGGAAGCCGTTTTTTAGCATTCCATCCCCTCAAAAGAGCCGGCGCCTTGTACTTTTTCTCAGAAACCTTTCTGCCCTTTCTAACTAACTGGTTAAAGGTTGGCATATTACACCTCCTCAAAATCAAGATATATGTTAAAAGCTCGCAACAAAAGCACCGCAACAGCAGTAATAGTCTGAGCTTTATAACCAAAAATAAACATAATAATCAGCAAAAACCCCTTGCCACCGCAAAAATAGCCGCAGCATCAAAACTTGAAAACAAAAGCAAACCACCACATGGATGATTTGCGTATATAATCTTCCACAATACAGTATTGTACCATACTTTCACAGGCGCTGTCAACGATTTTCTCTCAAAAATTCACAAAAAATCCCACAATCAAGAGCAGCTCCCAAAGCCCCGCCAGTCAAGCATCAACCACCAACCTGGCCAGATAAATTCTAAGCACCAGCGTCACTCGGAGCTCCCTCAGCCAAATCGTCCGCGTCCGGAAGCCGATTAACAACAACGTCGCTGTACCGATGCATCCCCGTGCCAGCAGGAACCAGCTTTCCAATAATAACGTTTTCCTTCAGCCCCACCAGAGGGTCAATCTTAGCCTTTATCGCCGCATCCGTCAAAACTCGAGTAGTCTCCTGAAAAGAAGCCGCCGCCAAGAACGACTCCGTAGCGAGCGAAGCCTTAGTAATTCCCAATAAAGTCGGAATACAAGTAGCTTCCAAAAGTCCCTCTTCGCCATCCTCAGTCCGCCGCCGAATCTCGTCATTAGCCGCAATAAAGTCGGACTTATCCACCATAGAACCCGCAATCAAGTCGGTGTCGCCGGGATCCTTAACTTGCACCTTGCGCATCATCTGCCGCACAATGACCTCGATGTGCTTGTCGTTAATGTCAACGCCCTGCATGCGGTAAACGCGCTGCACCTCCTGTATCAGGTAATTCTGCACAGCGTCCGTCCCGCTTATGGCCAGAACGTCGTGCGGGTTAACCGAACCCTCAGTCAAACGCTCACCAGCCTCTATCTGCTGGCCTTCCTGAACCCTCACAATAGACCCAAACGGGATCAAATAAGAAACCTTCTCGCCGCTCTCGCTATTATAAACCACGATATGGCGGTTATTCTTGACTTCTTCAAAGCTAACCTCGCCCGAAATCTCACTTATAATCGCAAGATGCTTAGGCTTACGGCTCTCAAACAGCTCCTCAACGCGCGGCAAGCCCTGAGTAATATCCTCAGCACTAGCAACACCGCCAGTGTGGAAGGTTCTCATAGTCAGCTGCGTGCCCGGCTCACCAATAGATTGCGCCGCAATGATTCCCACAGCTTCGCCCACAGCAACAGGCATGCCGTTCGCAAGGTTCGAACCATAGCACTTCTTGCAAATTCCGTGCCGCGCCCTGCAACCAAGAATCGACCGAATATCAATTTTCTCGACTCCCGCGCCAATAATGACGTCCGCATCGTGGTCATCCATCAGCTTATCTTTAGAAACCAGCACTTCGCCGGTCACAGCGTCCACAAAATCCTCGCACAAATAGCGACCAATCAAGCGCTCATGCAAGCTCTCAATAGACTCCTTGCCGTCCTTAATCTCAAAAACCGTCAGCCCCTCGGTAGTGCCGCAGTCGTCCTCGCGAATAATAACCTCCTGCGAAACATCAACAAGCCGGCGAGTAAGATAACCAGAATCCGCGGTACGAAGCGCCGTGTCAGCCAAACCCTTTCGTGCCCCGCGCGAAGATATAAAGTACTCCAAAACATTAAGCCCCTCGCGGTAATTCGCGCGAATCGGCACCTCAATAGTCTTACCCGAAGTGTTGGCAATAAGTCCGCGCATCCCGGCAAGCTGCCGAATCTGGCTCATCGAGCCACGCGCGCCCGAGTCCGCCATCATATAAATCGGGTTATATCTGTCCAAATTCTCCTGCAAAGCCGCCGTAACGCCATTCGTAGCCTTATCCCAAATTTTAAGCACATGCCCCTCTCGCTCCTCGTCCGAAATGAGGCCGCGCTTGAATTGCTGAGAAACCTTCTCAATCTGAGCCTCAGCGTCAGCAATAATCTCTTTCTTCGCCGGCGGCACCACTGCGTCGCAAACGGCAACGGTAATGGCACCCCTGGTAGAATACTTGAAACCTTGGTCCTTAATAGAGTCCAAAACCCGCGCCGTTACTTGCGTTCCGTGAACTTTAATGCAACGATCAATAATTTTTTGAATCTGCTTCTTTCCGACCAAAAAGTCAATCTCAAGCTTCAAGTAATCATCAAGGTTCTCCCGCTCAACAAATCCCAAATCCTGCGGTATAGGCTGGTTAAAAATAATCTTACCAACCGTCGTCTCGATCATGCCGGTAACTTTCTCACCCTGCACAACCACAGTCCGCCTAACCTTAATCTTCGCGTGCAGGCCAATATCCTTCGCGTCATAGGCCATCAAGGCTTCCTCAAAGTTCCTAAACACCTTGCCCTCGCCCTTTTCGCCCTCTTTGTCCAGCGTCAAGTAGTAAGAACCTAAAACCATGTCCTGCGTGGGCACCGTCACCGGCCGCCCGTCCGAAGGTTTCAGCAGATTGCCCGCCGCCAGCATCAAGAACCTAGCCTCAGCCTGAGCCTCTGCCGAAAGCGGCACGTGAACCGCCATCTGATCCCCGTCAAAGTCAGCATTATAAGCCGTACAAACCAAAGGATGTAGCTTTAAAGCCCTTCCTTCAACCAAAACCGGCTCAAATGCCTGTATTCCTAGCCTGTGTAGCGTCGGAGCTCGGTTCAAAAGCACCGGATGCCCCTTTATGACTATCTCCAAAGCGTCCCAAACCTCTGGCTTAACCCGGTCCACAGCCTTTCTTGCCGACTTAATGTTGTTCGAAGCCCCGGTCTCCACCAGCCGCTTCATAACAAACGGCTTAAACAGCTCCAAAGCCATCTCCTTGGGCAGCCCGCACTGATACATCTTCAGCTCCGGCCCCACGACAATAACCGACCGACCCGAATAATCCACGCGTTTGCCCAAAAGATTTTGCCGAAACCGCCCCTGTTTGCCCTTCAGCATATCCGAAAGCGACTTAAGCGGCCGATTATTCGCACCAGTAACAGGCCGTCCGCGGCGACCATTGTCAATAAGCGCATCAACGGCCTCCTGCAGCATGCGCTTCTCATTGCGAATAATTATATCCGGCGCGCCCAGCTCCAGCAAGCGCTTCAGCCGATTATTCCTATTAATAACGCGCCGATAAAGATCATTCAAGTCCGAAGTCGCGAATCTGCCGCCATCCAGTTGAACCATAGGCCGCAAATCTGGCGGAATAACAGGAATCACGTCCAAAATCATCCACTCCGGGCGATTTCCCGATAACCGGAAAGACTCCACCACCTCGAGCCGCTTCAAAATCCGGACTCTCTTTTGCCCCACAGCAGACTCCAACTCGTCCTTGAGCTCCTTAGAAAGCGCCTCCAAGTCAATCTCGGCCAAAAGCTTCTTGACGGCCTCCGCCCCCATCAAAGCCTCAAAATCGTCCTCGTACTTTTCCTTCAAATCGCGGTACTCACGCTCTGTGAGAAACTGATACTTAACCAATTCACGCGCCTTTCCAGGATCAGTAACAATATAAAGTGCGAAATATAGCACCTTTTCAAGCATCCGTGGAGAAATATCCAAAATGAGTCCCATTCTAGAGGGAATTCCCTTAAAATACCAAATATGCGAAACCGGCGCCGCAAGCTCAATGTGCCCCATCCGCTCGCGCCGAACCTTAGACCGCGTAACCTCAACGCCGCAACGGTCGCAAACCTTGCCCTTGTAGCGAATCCGCTTGTACTTGCCGCAATGGCACTCCCAGTCCTTTTGCGGACCAAAAATCCGCTCGCAAAAAAGCCCGTCGCGCTCCGGCTTCAGGGTTCTGTAGTTAATCGTCTCCGGCTTCTTCACTTCCCCGCGCGACCACTCCCGGATCTGATCGGGCGACGCAAGTCTGATCTTAATCGATTCAAAAACATTAAATTTCATTATTAGCTGCAACCCCCTAAAAATCTTGATCTGCCGCCGGTATATCCGCATCGTCAAAAACTTCGTTCAGCTCATCCTCAAAGTCGTCATCGTCGTCAGAATCGGCCACAACACTGGACTCATCGAACATGTTGTTCCCCTCGGGGTCGTCCTCCAAGCTAAACCCGTCCAAAGAAGTAACCACTTCCTCCTCATGAAAGTCGCCGCCAGCCGGGGCCAAGCCCATATTATCGTCATCATCAAACGTCTGCTTTAAGTCGATCTCCTCCTCGTCCTTGTTCAAGACCTTCACATCGAGCCCCAACGACTGCAACTCCTTAATCAAAACCTTAAACGACTCCGGAATACCGGGCTTCGGAATATTCTGCCCCTTAACAATCGCCTCATAAGTCTTGACTCTGCCGACAACGTCGTCCGACTTAACCGTCAAAATTTCCTGCAAAGTGTACGCCGCACCGTAAGCCTCCAAGGCCCAAACTTCCATCTCACCAAAGCGCTGGCCGCCAAACTGCGCCTTACCGCCCAAAGGTTGCTGAGTAACAAGCGAATAAGGCCCGGTAGACCGCGCGTGAATCTTATCATCAACCAAGTGGTGCAGCTTCAAATAATACATATATCCCACCGTCACGGGGTTGTCAAAGTACTCGCCCGTGCGGCCGTCCTTCAGCCAAGTTTTGCCGTCCTCACTAAGCCCAGCCTGCCTAAAGCATTCAAAAATGTCCTCTTCGTGAGCGCCGTCAAAAACGGGCGTCATGATCTTCCAGCCCAAAGCCTTCGCCGCGTAGCCAAGATGGACCTCCAAAACCTGACCAATATTCATACGAGAAGGCACGCCAAGCGGGTTCAAAACGATATCAAGCGGTGTTCCGTCCGGCAAAAACGGCATATCCTCAACCGGCAAAATCCGCGAAACAACGCCCTTGTTCCCGTGCCGGCCGGCCATCTTGTCACCAACCGAAATCTTGCGCTTTTGCGCAATGTAGCAGCGCACAACCTTATTCACGCCCGGCTGCAGCTCGTCGCAATTCGCGCGCGTAAACACCTTCACGTCAACAACAATGCCGTATTCACCGTGCGGCACACGCAAAGAGGTATCGCGAACCTCCCTAGCCTTCTCTCCAAAAATGGCGCGCAGTAGGCGTTCTTCAGCTGTAAGTTCAGTCTCACCCTTAGGCGTAACCTTGCCGACCAAAACGTCACCCGCCTGAACTTCCGTTCCAACGCGGATTATGCCCATCTCGTCAAGGTCCTTCAAAGCATCTTCGCCAACATTCGGGATATCTCTAGTAATCTCCTCCGGCCCAAGCTTAGTGTCGCGGGCTTCAGTTTCGTACTCCTCAATATGAATCGAGGTATAAACGTCATCGCGGACAATCTTCTCGCTGATAAGCACGGCGTCCTCGTAGTTATAGCCCTCCCAAGTCATGAAACCAATGAGCACATTCTTGCCCAAGCTAACTTCACCATTGTTAATCGCCGGCCCGTCGGCCAAAACCTCGCCTTTCTCAACGCGTTGCCCCTGACTCACCACAGGCACCTGATTAACGCAAGTTCCCTGATTCGACCGCATAAACTTGGTAACCTTAAAGGTCTCCACCTCGCCAGAATCGTAATTAACAGTAATCTCATTCGCGCAAACGCTCTCTACAACGCCGTCTCCTTTAGAAAGCACGCAAACGCCCGAATCCACGCCAGCCTTGTACTCCATGCCCGTGCCAACAATCGGCGCCTCCGTCTTAAGCAAAGGCACAGCCTGCCGCTGCATGTTCGATCCCATCAAAGCGCGGTTTGCGTCGTCGTTCTCCAAAAAAGGAATCATCGCAGTAGCCACAGACATAACCATCCGCGGACAAATGTCCATATAGTCGGCTCGATCGCTCTCCACTTCCACAAAACTGTCGCGATACCGGCCGTTAACCTTAGCATTTACAAAATGGCCCTCTTCATCAAGCGGTTCATTAGCCTGCGCCACGATGAATTCGTCTTCCACGTCGGCCGTCATGTAGACAACCTCCGAAGTCACCACGCCCCGCGCCTTATCGACCTTCCTAAAAGGGGCCTCAACAAAGCCGTACTCGTTGATCCTCGCAAACGTCGCCAAATAAGAAATCAAGCCAATATTAGGACCTTCAGGCGTCTCAATCGGACACATTCGGCCATAATGGCTATAGTGAACGTCACGAACCTCAAAACCGGCTCTATCTCTAGAAAGTCCGCCAGGACCCAAGGCAGAAAGCCGCCTCTTGTGGGTCAACTCGGCCAAAGGGTTCGTCTGATCCATAAACTGAGACAACTGCGACAGCCCAAAAAACTCCTTGATAGCCGCAACAACCGGCCGAATGTTTATCAAAGATTGCGGAGTCAACATCTCCAAATCCTGCGCCTGAAGCGTCATTCTCTCACGAATAACCCTCTCCAACCGCGACAATCCGATCCTAAACTGATTCTGTAACAGCTCGCCAACCGATCTAACGCGCCTATTCCCCAAATGATCAATATCATCCGTCACGCCAACGCCGCAGGCAAGGCAATTCATATAATTAATCGACGCAAAAATGTCGTCAATAGTGATATAATTCGGAACAAGCTCTCCCAAACGCGCAACAATAGCCTCTTTGAGCTCGTCGTCAGAGCCAGAAGCCTCCAAAATCTCCATCAAAACGCTAAACCGAACCTTCTCTTTCACGCCGCATTCGGCCTTCGCGTCAAAGTCAACATAGCAACCTATGTCCACCATGCCGTTCGAAATCACCTTAACCTCGCGGTCCTCGTCCTGAACATAAGCAACCGCAACGCCGGCATTCTCGATCTCGCCAGCCTTCTCAAAAGAAATCGTCTCGCCAGCATCGGCCATAACCTCGCCAGTACGGGGGTTAACAATAGGTTGAGATATCACTCGGCCCGTCAATCTGCCAGAGATTCCCAACTTCTTATTGTACTTATACCGCCCAACCCGCGACAAATCGTATCTTCTCTCATCAAAAAACAAAGCATCCAAGTGTGCCTTAGCGCTGTCCAAAGTCGGCGGCTCTGTGGGCCTCAGTTTGCGATACAGCTCCAAAAGGGCCTCTTCCGAATTATTGCACGGATCCTTCTCTATCGTAGCTAAAATGCGCTCATCGCGGCCAAAATAATCGATAATCTCGTCGGTTGTCCCAAGCCCAAGCGCGCGAATAAACACCGTAATCGGGATCTTGCGATTCTTATCGATGCGAACGTAAAAAACATCGTTAACATCGTTCTCATACTCAAGCCAGGCGCCGCGGTTCGGGATAACCGTCGAACTAAACAGCTCTTTGCCCGTCTTGTCGTGCTCCATCTTAAAATAAACGCCAGGAGACCGAATAAGCTGCGAAACAACAACACGTTCCGCACCGTTAATGATGAACGTGCCGCTGTCGGTCATAAGAGGGAAGTCGCCCATAAAGACTTCCGACTCCTTAATCTCGCCATTTTCCTTATTCAAAAGCCGCACCTTCACCCGTAGGGCGGCAGAGTAGGTAGCATCTCGCTCTTTGCATTCTGCAACACTGTAGTTCGGACGGTCCATGTCCAAATGATAGTCGAGAAAATCTAAAACCAAGTTGCCCGTATAATCGGTAATGCCCGAAATATCCTTAAAAACGTCCTTCAGACCCTCGTCAAGAAACCACCGATACGACTTCTTCTGGACCTCAATAAGGTTTGGCATCTCTAAAACCTCGTCAATTCTAGAAAAACTCATCCTTACATTTTTGCCCATCCGCACAGGTTTGACATTCAGCATAGGTTTACCCACTCCAATTCATCCTTTTGTCAATATTCAATAATACAATCGGGCCGCAGATCCGCACAGCACCGCGCAAAAGCTCCCAATCATAATAATTAACACAAAATTTAAAACAAAACCCTTGTTTTTTTGTCGAAATGGTGCTATAATTAATCTATTTTAAGCTTCAAAAATCCATTTTTAATGCAGTATATTATTTTATTACAAACGCCCTAAAAAGTCAAGCATTTTTAGTATTTTCATTTTAATCATTTTTGCAGGGCGGGTTGAGTATCTTGTAAACAGCGGTCTGTCAGCATTTTTGCTCTGAGGTGATTTTTGTGAAAATTTTAGTCGAAACTTCTGCGCGGCATATCCACTTGTCTCGCAGCGACTTTGAAGTCTTGTTTGGCCGCGGCGCAGGCCTCGTGGTCCAAAAGGAACTCTCCCAGCCCGGCGAAATAGGGCAAGTTGAATACCTTATAAGTGGCAGTCTGTCAGCATTTTTGCTCTGAGGTGATTTTTGTGAAAATTTTAGTCGAAACTTCTGCGCGGCATATTCACTTGTCTCGCAGCGACTTTGAAGTCTTGTTTGGCCGCGGCGCGGGGCTCGTGGTCCAAAAGGAACTCTCTCAGCCCGGCGAATTCGTAAGTACCGCGCGGCTAGAGGTCGTCGGCCCCAAAAATAAATTCGCCAAAGTGGCGGTGCTCGGTCCACTAAGAGCACAAACTCAGGTGGAGGTCTCGCTCACCGACTCGATAAATCTGGGTCTGAGCGTTCCCATTCGAGATTCCGGCAACTTAGAGGCGACTCCCGGCTGCGTGTTGGTTGGGCCAAACGGAAGGCTCGAAATTCCACGCGGAGTCATCATCGCCAAACGGCATATTCATATGGATTCAGACTCTGCTAAGGCTCATAACCTCTCCGATGGCCAAACCGTAAGGGTGGCGGTGCAGACAGCGCATCGTTCGTTAACATTCGAGAATGTGATAGTCCGCGTAAGCAAAAACTTCGCCCCGGCCATGCATATAGACACCGACGAAGCCAATGCTGCCGGCATCGTAGCAGGACCCATGTACGGCGAAGTCCTCATTTAATCGATATTTTTCATGCGCAAAACAAAAACCACACAAGATTCTGTGTGGTTTTTAATTATTTTAGAAGGAAGAACTTAAGCGTTCTTTTTCTTTTTCATGAGTTCCATGTACAAGCCAGCAACTACCAGCAATCCCGAAGCAGCTAGGCATACCATTCCGGCAGCGTCGCCAGTCTTTGTTTGAGTACCCTTCTTCTTAGGATCCTCTTTCTTCTTTTCAGCAGCAACACTGGTTGGCACAAAGTATGGATTTATTCCACTTTCCCAAGCACATATATATCTTTTTCCGTTGTATTTAAACTCACGTGGGATAACGCTTCCTTGGCCACCAAATTTTTTGTATAACTCTACAAACTTGTCAACTGGTAAGTCTGTTTCTCTTGCTACAAAGATAATTTTCTTTCCCGGGGCAGCAGCATTTTTGCCGTCAACCGTAATGACACTGTTCTTCCAAACATAGAAATCATTTACAGTATCTGGAGAACCTGTGTTTATATCTAGCTTTCCACCTTTGTAGAAGTTAGTTACGTCGTATGCTATAGTGCTTCCGCATCTAGCACCTTTACTGTCAAAGTACTCTTTTTCTACAGAATTTAAATTTGTGTTACCTAAAATAGGGTTGCCCTCTGGAGTATGTGTTTCTGTTCCTTTTACAACTATATCTTTATACGATGTTTTACCGCAAATACATTTTCCATAAGTTCCAGCCACTATATCAGCAGTACCTTGTACAGTTCTTGTGTTGCCAGAATATGCATGTTTGACTTTAATTGGCGATGAATTACATGCGCTGCAATTCATCAAGTGATACTGTAATGCTTCAACTGGATCTTCTGGTAAAGAGTAAGTTACTTTGTCAGCGGGGTGTATACAATCTGTAACATTGTAGGTTTGCTCCTCCACGAAATTTTGGGCAGCACCTTCACCGTTTGCACATGCTTCCACAACACCTTTAATTTCTATCTGTACTGTTTTAGCAAGTTTTTCTCCCCTTGCAAATGAAATTCTAGCAAGTGGTATGTTTTGTCCAATAGTGCCCTTTAGGCTCTTAGCATGTGGATCTGTTTTTGCAATAGTTCCCTTAATTGTGGTTTGACCTTCCAAAGCAAATGTTTGTTGATACCCCGTTGTATGGAATAAATCCTAATGATAAATTTTCGCTTGATCTTTTATAAAGCTTGTAGGAAACGTCAATTTGTATTTCACGCTATCAAATTCTACTTCTTTGCCATTAAATTTATCATTGTCTGCTGTAAGCACAAGGATGACATCGCAGTGTACCAAACTTTCTGCTTCTGCTCCATCGTTTTGGTAGTTTGTTACAATAATCTTCGGCTTCGTGTCTGCTATTGTAGGATCACCCTCTGCAAAAGCGGTGTTTACACCAATTGCAGCAAATGCAACCATCAAACCTAGCATTGCGCTAGCTACCCTTTTAAAAATTTTTCCTTTCATTAATAAATCAGTCCTTTCTTAATCAATAAAATTAATTTCTGAAAATAAAATTTTTTGCACATAAAATTCCCCAAAGATAATTTTTATTTTCTCCGAGAAAGAGTAACATGCAATTTTATTGGCTAAATTGCGCCTCCCCCTTTTTTATTTCAGCTTTATTTTTTTGCTGCATAGCACCTTTTGAGTTTAAACTTGTTCAGTTTAAATATAAATGCCCTCCCTTCAGCTTAAAAAAACATAACTGTTTTGCCAATGTGTTAATTATAACACAAAATTCGACAAAATCAACCCATTTTTTGTTAGAAGTTTCAGAAATATTTTTATTAATTATGCCAAAATTATGATATTTTTCGCTCAAAAATTGCCTACTATTTTTGGTAATAATAAATGGCCCGCAGCTAGTCTTTTTTTACCCGCGCCAAAATAAGTCGCACCACGTCGGCTATTGTCCTTATTTTAGAAATTTCTCCCAGAGAAATTTCAATATCAAAACGTTCCTCAATAATGTCCATAAGCTCCAAAACGCTCAAAGAGTCCATCTGAGATAGCTTCGTGATGTCTTCATCCGCCGAGACAGCCATCACGTCGGCCTCCACAATCTTGCCAAGTTCCTCTCGAACCGTCCTCTCAATGTTTTCCATAGCAATCCCTCCACGTAAAATTTTCGTAATATCCGCAAAAAACATATAACAAAAGCCCGTCGATGCTAGGGCTTGTCCAAAAATTTATATATATATTAGGTTTAGAAACCTTGCCGAAGGTCCATAATCGCCTCAAATTCGTACTTTTTGCTCTTATAATAGTGCTTAAAGCAGACCGAAAAGAGCTTTCTGGCGTTTAAATTATCCAACGCGACCGCATAAAGCACCATTTTATCGGAATACTTCGCCACATGCTTTTTTATGCATTCTCCCAAAAGCGCAAAGCCTAGGGCCTTTTTTCGGTAGTCTTCCCGAATAAACAGCGACCGATACAGGATTGCGCTCTCTTTAACGCGAAAAGCCGTCACCCAACCGACGATCTCGCTGTCGTCAAAAATCGCAAACTGAGTGCATTCGTCGTCCAAGTTGAACTCATTTGCAAACGGAGACAGCACATCCGGATAATCTATGCCATCCTTATTTTTGACCTTCTCGAGTAAATCTGGGCTCACAAGGTTTTTTGGCAAAAAAGATATTTTCGGTGGCAGGTCAAAACTGCCCTGCAGCGCCGATTTTATGATTTTATTTTTCTCTACCAGAACTTTCGGATCAAACAAATAGACCTCTGTTAGCAGTCTGGCGGGTGAAAATCCTCTCTTTTGCAAAAATTTGTCTATCAGATCGACGTTTTCCTGCGAAGTAACCGCGTTAACCCGGATGGCATCTACGTTCAGGTCTTTCAATCTAAGCTTGAGCGCGTCCAGTAAAGCCGTTCCGGCGCCCTTTTCTCTAAAAAAAGAGGCAACAAAAAAGCTCGTCACGTTCGCCTGAGTTCGCCCGCCCACATCGGACTTCTCTAGCCTTGCATATATCGCTCCGCACGGAATATTCCCACATTTGGCGCCATATGCGACAAAATCTTCGCCGCCATCATTGATTCTATCCACCAAAAATGGCTTATAAACGGCGTCGTTCTGCGAATTCCACTCTTCTACCGTAATAATCGCAATCACCTCTTTCGCAAAAATGTGTGTTGTGTTTAAATTATTTCTATTTTTAAAAATAAATATATTAGTATTATACAATAAACTTAAATTCTGCGCAACAATTTTAAATCTCTGTAAAATTCACAAAAAATGCTTGCTTTTTTCTACATCCGATATTATAATTTCTTTAGTATCATTTTAAGGAGAGATTTTTTTGAAAAACAAAAACTTTTTGCGCAGTTTGTCGGCCACGGCACTGGCTATATGCTGCCTTTCTTCTGCGGTAGCTCTTCCAAGCTCTGCGTCATTAAATAAAGGCCCTAAGCTTACGCTTACTAAGCCCGCCAGCACGTCTAATGCCCTTCCTGTTATTGGGGAGGACAAACAAATTGTTTTTAAAAAAGATAGCCATTGCACACTAACCTATGAAGCAGATAGTATCTGGGGCTCGTCTATAGCCGTTACGGGATCTACAGAAAACAACAACCAAATCGTAGTTATTCCTGAAGATGTTGAAGTTATTAATGGAAACAAAATGAAAATTACAAAAATTAATTCTGACGCAAAATTTCCTAACACTAAAACTTTAGTTTTTCCTGATGAGGCCGAATTCGACGAGGCTAAAATTAGAGAAAACAATCCTGGGATTTCTTTACTTTTACCTTACAACAATAATAACGCTTAAAATATTGTATTAAGTTAACAACGGTTAAGCTCCGATGAGAAAGTTTTCATCGGGGCTTTTTTTCACCAATAAGTTTAGACTCTGTAAAATCCATAAAAAATTCTTGCTTTTTTCTACAGTTTGTACTACAATTTCTTTAATATCATTTTTAAGGAGAGATTTTTTTGAAAAAGAAAAACTTTTTGCGCAATTTGTCGACCACGGCACTGGCTATATGTAGCCTTTCATCTGCATTAGCTCTTCCAAGCTATGCTTGTTTAGGTGAAGTAGAACGCTTGGAAAACGGAGATTTTGAGTGCGGATATACTTTTCTTTTTAATTCGCCTGTTTATAGCGACACCTCCGCTGAACCTGTTGATCCTGTGTCTAATTACCAAAAAATAGTGATTAATACCGCGGAGTTTGAACCTGTTAATACTGTTAACTCAAACGAACAGTTTGATGCCGATACCTTGAATAACCCGGTTTCCCTCAAAGCAATTAAGGAAAATGATAATGGAGTTGTGGTTGTCCCAGAACAGGTAGGTTTGTCTTATACATCTGGTGATGGTTATTCTATTAAAATTACAAGGGTTAATTCTGACGTGGACTTTCCTCCTGGAACTAACACTGTGATTATTCATAATAATGTTGACTACGATAAAGATAATATTATAAACAAGTATCCTGAAATTTCCATTCTTCGTTACAAGCCAGGAGAAGGTTTATTTACTGAGTTCAATGGTATTAAATGTGATGACTGCGATAAACCTGCTCAGAGGAGCCTAAATGTTGAATATCCAGTAACCAATAGCAATAACTCTGAAGTTGATAGTGATAGAACTTACTATTATGATGACTGTGATCGGGAACTCAATTTTGGGCTCATAGACTTTGACTACTCGTAAGTAGTGATAACAGTATTGTTAAAAATCAACCTGCCGTTTGATATAATTATTATTTTTTAGTGAGTTGAAATTTTTAAATTTTGTTAGGAGATAATTTTATGAAAAAAAGTACGTCAAGTTTAAATGCAAAAAAGAAAATTTTGGCTAAGGCCATTTTGTTTGGGTGTGCAATTTTGTGCCCTGCGTTAATGTTTAATAACGTCGCCAGCCCGGCAATGTATGATGCACCGTTTCCAAAAGACGACGAGCAAATGAAGGGATTTGCAGAATATGAATATTCTAAAAACTCAGCGCAGCATGAATTCTTTGAGACTTTGGATCCTGACTACAAAAATGACGAGATATCCGCAAAGATTGAATGTGCAAAAAAACATTTTGAGATATTGAATATGGAGTATCAATATTTAGCCTCCCCTAAAGAATATGGGCGCAGTGCAAATTCTGATTGGAAGTTAGACTACTTTAAAAAATATGGGCACAGTGTAAATTCTGATTGGAAGGCTGCACAGCAAAAATACAACGATGAACTTAAAAAATTACAAGAGAGAGCTAGGAATCATAAAGAATATCGTGATGACGATTGCGATAAAGAACTCAATTTGAACCGTGTACAGGTTGAATATCCAGTAAAGAAATAGACCTACCGGTTAATATAATTATTATTTTTTAGTGAGTTGAAATTTTTAAATTTTGTTAGGAGATAATTTTATGAAAAAAAGTACACCAAGTTTAAATGCAAAAAAGAAAATTTTGGTTAAAGCCATTTTGTTTGGGCTTTCAATCTTAGCCTCAACTACAACTTGTTGTGATAATCGCGTTTTCGCGTCTTTTAATCGTAATAGCAAAGATAACTCACTTCATTTCGCTACATTAGCTATAATCGCCAATGAGGACCTCCCAGATATTGCAGGCTTCGGATGTTACCCAAACGCTAAAGATGAGGTTCAACAATCATTTTCGAAGCATTACCAAAATGTTTATAATATATACGATGAAACACACAAGAATTTAGGAAACTATATTCCTCCATCTAAAAGAGATGAGGCAGAAACTGTTTTCAAAAATTTTGGCAATGGTTTGCTCAAAGAAAAACAGAGGTATATTGACGAAATTAATAGCTTTAACGATAAGGTTAATGAGTTCAATAAAGAAGTAAGGCTGCAAACAAGGATGCATGGCGGGGATTACCCATCATACGATGAAGATTATGCAGCTATGCTTTATGAGAATTTGGAAAATAAATCCCAGCTAGACCGAGATTTACAGTTGGGGTTATACAATAACAACGAGGAATATAATCAGTCCGTAGAAGCAATAAATAATGGTAAAAAGCTTTCTCCAAAGAAAAAAGAAGAACGCTTAGAAAACGCGCGTAAAAAGCTTGAAGAAGATAACACCAAAGCACAAAATGAATATGATTTAAAAATTGCTAAAGAAAATCAATATTTTAAAGAAAATATTAATGAATTAAATGAGCAGGCTTCTAAATATGTTGATTGGGACTGTGAAGGTATCGCAAAAGACCCGTATTGGGATACATTTTTGGATTAAATAAAACCTATTAGGAGATAATGTTATGAAAAAAAGTATGTCAAGTTTAAATGTGAAAAAGAAAATTTCGGTTAAGGCCATCTTGTTTGGGTGTGTTCTTTCATTTTTGTGTCCATTAATCGGCCATACCGTAAGTGCTAGTTTGCCAGAAGATCCAGATAAAATAAGATCTATTGCAAAAAATTTGTATTTGTCACCTTTAAATCAAAAGCAAAATGAAAAATTTGAAAAACTCGATCCTACTTACAAGGAGTCCTGTATAAAATTAAATGCTGAATTTTTAAGCGAAAAATTTGCATCCGGTAACAGGTGGAACTCCGCCTCCGAAAATGAAAAAGATCTAATAAGAACAAAAGTTCTCAGTGACTCTAATAAATTAATCAAAGAACTTGAATCCGAAATTAAACGTTCGCAAGCACGAGCTATGGAAAAGTATTATGATGATGACTGCGATAAAGAAAATAATCTTAACAACATAGAAGTTGAATTCCCAGAAAAATAGATCTGAAGCTGGTAGTTATACTTCGTACCAATACTTTTGGATGTAATTGTTAGTATTTTTAAAAATTATTACGATAATAAAAAGGGCGGTAGTTTTTATGCTACCGCCTTTAATATTTCCTGATGTAAACCCTTACCCCTTCTTCTGTGTTAAACAGTTACAATAATAATCAACAATATTGGAATTATCTTCCTCTTCCTCAGAATCATGAGAGCCTATGCCTATATTTATATTCCCATATTTATTAGTATCCACATCGCTTGCTTTAAGACCTGTATCAGTATATAAACCGTTATAAGAAAAGTAATACGATGGATATTTTTTACCATATTTGTCGGTTAAAAAACTGTCCGAGACATCATCCATACTTTCGTATGGCGAAACATCTAGAGTGTAGCTTTTTGTCTCTTTCGTATCTTTATTAAGTACAGTAAGATCTACTTCTTTTCTTTCCGTTATTGCTTTTTTTGTTTCCTCATAAACTTTATCTTTAGGTCTGTCTGTGTCATTGGTAACAATAAGCATATCGTCAGATCCTGTTACTTTCTCAGTATAAGTATATGGGCTTATCTCTTTTCCGTTTTGATAATATTTCAGCTCCTCTTCTTCCCCCTGAAGTACTGAGTTTTTTATAAGTTCATTCTTATCAATTCTGCCAAAGCCATGGACTTGAAAGGGCTCATTTGGGTCATTAGGGTCATAAAACATGTAATTATTTTTAGAACGCCAATAATTATTGTTTGAAGCTTTTGCACCCATAGCACTGCTTCCTACCGCCATAGTTCCAACTAACAGTATCGATGAAATCTTCTTTATTCCTAACATATTTTTCATTTTTATTTCTCCTTTATAAATTGATGTCGGCTCCCGTTCTGCTAAGCAAAACGCTTTGCAAATGGGGTATTAACCATAAATACTTTTTTAAATTTTTTATTGTGGAAGAGCGTTTGGATCATTACTAGTATAAACAATAACGCTATTATCTCCATTTACGTTTTCATAATCTCCAAAATTTTTGTCTTCGTCCACTCTCTGGCCATTAATAAACCTAACTTGATGTTTACCTGTTTTTAGATAAGGATATTCATATATTGGTTCCTTCCGATATACGTTATCCTCTCCCAGTTTTTCTTCCTCTTTACTGTCAAGATCAACACGTTTTTTATTTACTAGTATTTGACCTCTGTCGTACTCGGTCTCTTCCCAAACTTCATCAGCAGGCTTATCGGGGTTTCCGTTAACAACAATAAGCATATTACTTCCATTTGGGTGTACATCCCCAATACGAGTGGATTTCGGTATCTTTTTCCCATTAAAAATAAACCATTCCCCGTTTCCTTCGGCAAAACGTTCAACGCTATCATCAGAATTTTCATAGCTCTCAATTGTTATTCTACTTTCCCCGGTTTCCTCACTAAACTCTAAAATAGGAATATCTTTGTAATTATGGCCTTCAGGGTTTGCTCCAGAGGCTAAATTATAGATTGTCATACTAGGGCTTCCTTTATACGCAGCCTTTACAGTCATAGAGCTGCTTCCTATCACAATAGTTCCAACTAACAATGCTGAAGAAAGTTTCTTGATTTTTAAGATATTTTTCATTTTTATTTCTCCTTTTTTGATACAAATTTTGAATAATCCATTGCTTAAACCTAAATTAATTTGTTTTTCCGTATTTTAATTAGCTTTTTCAGACACTCCCTCATTTAAATTTCTGTTTTTCTTTTTCTCAATCAACTCCCCCTAATATTTGGGTGAATTATAGCACAAAGCTATTTAAAAATCAATTCTTTCCCATAATCTTGCTAAAATTTTGTTACTCAGCTAAACCTGTGAATTGCCTATAATAGTTACCTTAATTATAAAACTTCATATCCTAATGGAGCAGAACCACACCTCCTGGTACCGAATTTAAATCGATGCCAAGTTTTATTGGTTTGTTTTTTGTCGTTACACAAAAATGAACATAAAACGTTTTATTAGTACCAGATTGTTCAGTTTTACAGAGCGAAAAGTTGGCCACATGGCAACCAAGAATCGGCGCATTTTGTACAAACATTTTAGGAGGGGCATTAAATTTGGAAAACGATCTACATCTTAGCAAACACGAAAAATTAGTGAATTAAGACAAAAACACAGATACTTATTCTTATATTTTAGGAAAAATATTTGACTTTTCATTTTGTTTATAGTATAATATATGCAAATTAAAAAGGAGGAGGATTTTTATGGAAGATAGAAAAAAAGAAATCGAGGAATTTTATCGGCAAATACTTTCGGATCCTAAATCGAAAGAAAGAATCGAAGATAAGGCGAAGGAAATCGCAAATGAGGAAGATTTAAGACAGTTAATTTGCGAAGAAATAATGCCGCTTATGAAGAAGTTTAATGTGGACTTTTCGGCACAAGAGCTGCTCGAGTATGAGAAAGAAATGCTAAAAGAATTATCTGACGAAGATTTGGCAAATGTCAGCGGTGGCCGGGGAATTGCAATTAAACCACTGCTCGGTCTTGGAATTATGGCTTTTTCCATGTTTGCTGGAATGGGCCTAGAATCCTTTGCAGCTAGAAATGGTAGGAAAGGAACGGGCGGAAAACCCGGTACATCACAAACAGGCAAAGGGTCATCATCAGAAAATGACGATAACGATGCTAATAATGAAGAAGAGAGCAAACCGACAACGAAAAAAACGACAAGTAAGAAAAAAAGGCGTTTTAAACGTCGTAATAAAGCAAAAAAGGTTAATTCTACTTCTACTGAGGCAGAGGAAAATCTAAATGAAACCAATATCGACGATGATGACAACGATAATAATGAGACAACCATCAGCGTTACCGACGACAAAAACACATCAAGCACAGATAATAGCAGTGGCGATGAAAATCAAATCTCAATGGCTACGAATAGTAATGACAATGATTATGATGATGGAGCAGAAAATAATAACATAGATGAGGACAATATAAACCAGAATAGTGATGGTAATAATGAAGAAGATAGCAAACCGACAACGGAAAAAACGACACGTAAGAAAAAAAGGCGTTTTAAACGTCGTAATAAAGCAAAAAAGGTTAATTCTACTTCTACTGAGACAGAGGAACATCTAAATGAAACCAATGTCGACGATGATGACAACGATAATAATGAGACAACCGTCAGCGTTACCGACGACAAAAACACAGCAGGCAGCGACAATAGCAGTAGCGATGAAAATCAAACCTCAATGGCTACGAAAAAAGCTATGGAAACAGCCAACAGTAATAATAACGATAATTATGATGATGGAGAAAAAAATGACAGAATAGACTTGAACAATATAGATCCGGTATGGATTCGTATTAAGATTGACGACAATGAGACAGTATATGAATATAGTAAGAATCATGATAAGAATTATGAACCTATGACTGAATCTAATTTTTTTGCATTTGTGAATAAATTCCAAGAAAGTGGCCTTGGCTATTTTCCTAAAAACGCTAGGTATTTAAGCAAAGCTCTAAAGTGTCTAGTTTTGAACGAAAACCCAATGGAACAACTTTCCGCAAAACTTCTTGAAGAAATTAATGATACGCTTGAGGAAAACCAAGATGCTTTGGAAAACCTTCCTAAGGCGGAAAAAGATAAAGTAGACAAATTTTTAAAAGAGTATGAAAAATATGATAATATGGACCCAAATAAGATTGATATTGCTATTAGTGACAATGGTTTATTATTTAAATATGATGGCGAGCCTATGCCTAAATCTGAATTTTTTACATTTTCAAAAATTTACCAACGAAACAATGTCTACAATTCTGGATGTAACAAAAGGTTTGAACTTGAACAAGCATTAAAGTTTATACTTATCAACGAGAACATAGTAGAAGATTTTAAAGGCAAGACATATTTTGGTATTGACAAGTGCTTTGAACTTGTAAGTGATCTAAAACACAATAATAGAGATTGGGATAAATTACAACCTAAATCAAAAAGCAAACTAAACACCTTTTTAATAAGAAAAGCCACTGATGATATTCGGCATAAGAAAAAGTATGCGAATTTACCCCAAAGTATTCTATTTGATAATGATGAAAACGCATATTATTCTGATGATAATGGTGTTTTTTATCCATTTTTGTATAAAAGAAATGTAAAAGATATCACGATACATGGAGAAGTATTTGATGAAAACGGAAACAAGTTTTCAGTTGAGAAAATTTGTCTAGCAAATCGATTTGGTTTTAATAAGGATTTAGAAAAAGTAACAATAGCAGAAGATGCAAAAAATATTACTATATGTTCGTTACCTGAAGACTTCTACGGTAATCGGGATAATTACGCTCGACATATGAGAAAACTTAAGAAAATAATTTTTGAGGGTGGGCAAGAGAATATAACTATAGAGTCTAACACTTTTAGATATATGAATACACTTGAGGATATAATTTTTAATACGAAAAGCAAGTATAATAAAATAAATATCGGAGAAGGTGCTTTTGCTAGTTGCATAAATTTAGGATCGTTAGAGTTTCCAGAAAACGTAGATGAATTAATTTTGGAAAAAGAAGCATTTTTTGAGTGTTCTAATATGAAAAGTGTTACTTGCCCGGAAAATTGTGAAACATTTTATGTGGGTGAACAAGCGTTTGCGTTGACCAAAAACCTTGAAAAATTTAATGCACCTCTAATTTGTAAAAAGGCTACGATTGGACATTTTGCTTTTAAGGATCTAAGAGATGAATGGCGGTATTATATGAGTGATCTCAATAAAGTGGAGCTTAATGCAGACGAATTAATTATAGATGAAAATACTGGCGTGTCATATATTTATAAGGGAAAACTCCATTCAATTGATACTAAAGATAACGACAACAAGAGTAACAAAGAAGTTGCAAGCAGTGAAAGTAAAAGTGATGACTTGAATAACAATGACGAAAAAGATGATATTGACGATAGTAAAGATACTCAAGAGATAAAAAGCGACGTTATAAATGGTAACGACGATGACGATGTAGATCAGAATAACAATGCCAATAATGAAGAAGAGAGCAAACCGAAAAAAACGACAAGTAAGAAAAAACGGCTTGTTAACCGTCCTACGAAAACAACGAAAACAATAAAGAAAAGAGCAAAAAAAGTTAATCCTACTAGGAGGCTAAAGAAAAGTCTGAATGAAACCAATACCGACAATGACGACGACGATAATAATGAGGTAAACGTAGACGTTATCGACGACTAAAACATATAGATTTAAGCTTTGTACAATTATAAAATGTGTCTTCTCTAATTTTATAGTCAGCGCCGTCCAAAAGGCTGAGCATTCGTCACTTTTTGCAACGAAAAAAGTAATTAAAAACGTTCCGAGAGGGATTTCGATTCCCTCTCGAGCTCTCCCTATCCGAATAGCGCCGCGCTGGACCTTGAAGAACTAAAGCTAGGGAAAAACATTAATTTCTTAAAAAATTTTGTTTTTACCGACTTCCTAAATGCCGCAAAAATTCAAAGCATCCTCATAGCTCCCAATAATCTGATATTTCTTAAGCTTTTTGCAACTGCGAATTGACCAATTGCTTATTTACGCCCAATTTTATACAAATTATTCCAGTTAATCTGTCCTTTATTGATTGCCGATTATTGTTGATATAAATCCGTTTATGAAGCTTTTAATTTTAATTTGAGAAACAAACGCAAAAAAACACTGCGCAAAAATCTTACGCAATACCCTTAATTCATCGATATTTCTAAAAAAGCCGCTAACTTTTGTTAACGGCCTAAAAATTTTTTCGTTTTATGAATAGGAAATAAATAAAGAGGCCATCCTCACTTAGAGAGTAAGCTCTTTTTTAATTCTCATAGCTGAAATATAAGAATATTTAATATTTAATTTAATTTTACGGACCAAACTCTCCTCCACTTGCATCTGCTCCGTGTAAAGCTCTGTATCCACCGAAACTGCCACCGCCAATTGCGGCAGCGCCAACCACACCAATGACAGGACCTAACCAATACCACATGTTAGTTTTTTTGCCATCTGGCAATTTATCATAACATGTTAAACTTATGTTAAAACCTTCTTCTGGCGTGGTATCCGAGCCAACACCCATTAAGTACGTATTGCAGGACAATTCTGTGTCGTCATTGTTACTTATGTACGCAAAAAACTCACCTTCTGGCACTCCTGATATTAATACACTACCATTTTTTGAGTTAGCGGTTAAGGATTCGTTTCCCGCAGTCACAGTAACTGAATATGTACTATTGTCTTCACAAAAGGTTGCTAAAACTGTGCTTGCTAAATCGTACCCACCCGAACACATCTTGCAAAAAGACCTTACTAAAGCAGAAACATTTTCCTTAATAGGTACTATTATAGACCTGTTAAATAACGGTACAAAATCGTATGTAGTAGTGTTCAACAGTTTGCCATTGTTGTCTTCATATCTAACAGTACTATTAAAATCTGTGTCGGATGTTTTATTTATACCATAATCAAAATCACCTGAAGCAACACATATAATTGAACTACAAGTAATACTAAAAATTAATATACTTGCGATAAAAAATTTTTTCATATTATTCCCTCCTAATTATTGCAACTCGCATGAATCCGGCGACCATTCGTCAGGTGTTTCATCGTGCGCAATATAAGTATATTTCATTATGCACCCACGTTTTCCATTGTTTGCAGACTTATCTCGGCAGCTTGAAAGGAATGTAGAATCGCCAAAAAGCTGTTTAACACCTTTTTCTAAAGATTCAGTAATGTCTTTCATAATTGAGCCAACCTGACCTATTACAGGGACATACTTAAAATACTTAAAAAATTCATCACGTGCTAATTTTTGCCCCTCTTCTTGCTTTTTTTCAGCCTCTACTAACTTTTCTAAGGTCTCATGGCTAGCATACACAGTCTTTTTATTGCCACTTTCAATGGTATAATCTCGACCACCAGCGTAAGCAAAATTTGTTTTTATGCTAAAGCACATTGATAACGATAGGAATATTAATAATATTTTTTTGAGCATATTCTCACCTTCAAATAATAAAAGTAGGCCAGCCGAGCTTATTTTAACACATAAATTTTTATAATAACACAAAATATACTAAAAAAGTTAAATTTCTCCATTTTAAATCAAAATTAAATTTCTTTATTGGAAAAATATATTTGTTAAAACAAATATGCAGATGTAATTTTTTATAAATTTTGCGGATTTCTTCAAACTTTTTTGTTTCACCTAAAAATCACATTTTTTAGTTACGAACCTCTTCTCAACTTCTAATGCGGTGGTAAACATAACACGAATTTTTCTCGCGCTGGTCGAGGTGACAGGGCTCGAACCTGCGGCATCTTGGTCCCAAACCAAGCACTCTACCAAACTGAGCTACACCTCGTTATTTTTTATAATTATTGCGGCTACGCACAACTGCCATCACACTGCACGGTAAAACGTAATACTTTTAAATTCAAAGCTAAACAAATTACGCTTAAATGCTAAATTAATCACTATTGGGCGAAAATAATAAAACCATCAAACCACGAACCATAGCAATGCATTGACCTTTTATAATCCTGCCCCAGTTCCGTGCGGCAGTTAGTCAGCTTTTACTCTTTGCAAAAATATCCACAATCCCCACTGTAGACACCTTTTGGATTATATTATAAAAGTGCGTTTTTGTCAAGCTAAGTTTTGGTTTTGTGAAAATTTGAAGTTTGCAATCATTCCTCGTTAATTTCAATTGACAGAAACACTTTTGTTGAATTATAATATTAATCAGTAAAATTAATCGTTATTTTTGTGCCATTAAATGGATAAAAATCTATAATTACCCTTTTGGGGCGCGTAAAATTTAAAAATTTGTTGGGTGGTAATGTTGTGAAAAAGTTTACTTTGGTCTCCCTTGCAAGAACGAAAAAATCCGTTACGTCCGCGTTGATGGGCCTCGCAATTCTCTTTGTCACGTTAAATTTTGTTAGCGCTACTTTGTTGATAAAGGTGTATTCATCAAACCCCAATGTTTCGGATGGTGCTGGCATCCAAAATAATGGCACAGCAGATGGCGCCTTCCCTTTTTGGGACACCGGTTTGCCTGACGACGAAGCTACGGCAAGAATGATGTTTGAAGGCGACGAATTCCACCTTTGGGATACCTATTTTCAAAATGATGAAACTGAGCCAAGGATCATGTTTGAAGATGACGACTTCCCCACTTTGACTACAAGTTTGCAAAATAATGATGCGGAAGAAGCGCAAAATTTGTCACTCAATACAGTTGATCGTCCTGCCTCAACTGATGAATTCTTTCGAAAAGACCTCAATTTACTTGACTTTGAGGACAGCCTTTATGGGCATTTCAGTTTTCACCGCCCAAATTTAACAAAAACTCTTTCCGAAAGGCGGTTTGATGATCCACAAAATCAAGAAAGATATAAAAGTGCTCTTGACTATTATGAAGCAAAAAAATCAGAGCACGAGCTATTAGAAGATTATCCTCCAAAAAACGATCCTAGTGAGTCTGATTATCTTGATGATTTGAAGCAAGAAACTCTTAAAAAGTTTAACGATTCACAAGAGAGAACTTATGATTTTAATTGTTTTAATGACGATCCCTTTGAAAGGGCAAAATTTCAACATAGTCAAGAAGATAACATTATTCTAACCTATGGCAACAGAGGGGCTGGCAACTTCCCTAACACATCAAATTTATCAAATACGACGATCCATCCGTCATCGCTGCCGATACCCAGACGTGCTTCTGATGTTGTTGCCTTTTTTCCTTACGATAAAAGAGGGGCATCTTCTGATGATGACTTTTCCTACAGCGAAGGCGGCTCTTTCCATCGAGATGGCTCGCCTAACCTTCTTGCGCAAGCACCAGATATTCCCCCTCCCCCAGCAGGCCTTTGGAAAGAAACAAGCGGTTCTCCTTCCAAGCCTAAACCAACCAGCACCTATTATTTTTACAGTCCTGGGGCAACAGGCGGAAACGAGGCCGACGATTTTCCGTCAGTGTTGTATTCTAAGCATAATCACTTTAGCTGTCCCTCCCGACACTAAATAAACGACTTTTCAATTTGTCTTACACCCTAAACCAATGGCTAAAAATCTGCAATCATTCACTCTTCTTATTTCTCTTTTAGAAAATTTTTAAATCTGTTAGGTGATAAATTGTGTTAAGATTCGCAGCAAAAAAGAAAATCTCGATTATATCTGCTCTGTTTAGTTTTTTAATTTTGTTCTGCGCAGTGTCCTGCGGTTTTTGCTGTAATGCTAGCGTAGATGCTCCTGAGCTCCCGGTAAATTCTATCACCGAAGGCAACGCAGATAAACCCGAAACACCGCTAACACCTATCAATGAAAATGGCGTAGATGCCTCTGGGCTGCCCATAAATCCTATGCCCGAAGAGGTCAATGATAATGAAATTCCGGAACTATAAAAATTTCGGAGTTCGGAGCAAGAAATTAATTTTTACTCATTAGAGGATTCAAACGAAGAAGAGGATTACAGGCAAAATCTCACTAACACTGGCACAGAGAAAGATCAAAACAAATCCTGTGCAAGCGCATCTCCCAACTAATTTATGCGCTTAGCTGTTGACAAGCGTGCTTTTGCTAACTATAATACCTTTAACGAAAGGAGATGGTTTTTCTGTCCTGTTAAATGGCTAAAAATCTACAATTAGTCGCTCTTTTTATTTCTTATTTAGAAAAATATTAAAATTTGTTAGGTGGTAATTTTTATGAAAAATCTTATGTTCCATTTCAACGCAAAAAAGAAAATCTCGATTACATCTGCTTTGTTTAGCCTTTTAATTTTGTTTTTCACATTAAATTGCGGCTTTTGCGGTAACTTCTGCAGCGCAGAATACTCAGGCACAGATGACGGTTTCAATCATGAAGAAACGACAACCGAAATAAAAACGCAAAAGAACGGCGAAGAAGACGAAAACGAAAATAATGAAGAGGATAAGAAAGACGACGAAACAAAAAAAAATAACGAAGAAGAGGACAAAACCGAGTCTACTGAAGCCCCAGAATCTAAGCGCGGAGATCTTTGCCCTAAATGTATCTTACTCTAATTAACATAGGCCTCCTCTATGCTGTCCAGGCTGCAAATGGGGGCCCTTTTTATATCATTAAATAGCTAAAATTCTACAAATAATCACTGTTTTTGACTAAAAATTCAAAATTTATTAGGTGGTAACTTTTATGTTAAACTCTAATTCAGATATTAAGAAGTTTGTTGCATCCGTTTTGATGTGCTTTGCAGTTTTATTTTCTGCACTAAATTTCGGTTGTTGCCTTCGTAACAGTGCAGTAGCCGTTAGGGATACAATTCTGCGAGATAATGAAGCGGAGTCAGAAGATGATTTTCCTTTTATGCACACATACGCTTATAGCGACCCTCCTGGTGAAAACGAGCAAGAACAAATTTTTGATGATAAATCAAGAAAGCCAGAAACCATGCCTCTTAACGCTGCAATTTTTCTTGAGATGGTTCGTCACAAAAACTATCTTAACGGCAACTGCAGTCCGCAGTAGCCTGATTTATCTTTTTATCCGTTTGCATAAGTCCAGGCTGCAAATGGGGTCCCTTTTTTATATCATTAAGTGGAAAAAATTCTGCATTTATTTACTATTTCTAAACCCAAAATCTAAAACTTGTTAGGAGATTATTTTTATGTTAAATTCTAATTCAGAAAATAAGAAGTCTGTTGCATCCGTTTTGATGTGCCTTATTAGCTTGATTAGCGCATTAAGCATCTGCTGTTACCATAGCGCCAGTACTGCTAAGGATGGTGAATCTACAACCAGCTTTACGAACTCCCCTCCAGTAGATGACGCTGCCTCTCAAGAAGATAAAGATGATGAACTAGCCGCTTTTAAAAGATGGGTCGACGCAATGTACAACCAAGCTTATCCCTCTGTCAAAACTAAAACTCGCTTCCAGAAAGGTTGCTGCGCCATATGCTAGGCAATTGACAAGTTCCTCCTTGCTGAATTATAATTATAGTCAGTAAGGAGGGTTGTTTTTGTGTTAAATGGCTAAAAATCTATGATTAGTCAATTTTTTATTCATTAAAATTTGTTAGGAGATTGTTTTTATGAGAAATTTTATTTTAAGCCCGAATTTTAAAAATTTGGTTAAGGCTTCTTTTTTGAGCTTTACAATCTTAATTGCTTCATTGAGTTTTGGTTGTTTAAATGCAAGCGCTAAGTTTGACGATGAGTTTCCTCCTTTTGAGGCGAATTCGCAAAATAACGAAGAGGCAGATTCGTCAGAAACAAACAATTTCCATAGGCCTCTTAGTATTAACCCAACAGGTCATTTTGAATCTGAGTTTAATATGGATGCTGAAAAGCTTTATGATAAGTATAATATTGTAATTTTTAACGACAGTCCAGATCATAAACATCAGGTACAAAAATATATTGTAGATTGGGATAATGCTTATAATCCTGATAAGTGTACGTTCTTAGATGTCGACACCACAGTTAACCCAACATTTCGCAATGCGTATACCGTAATAGAACCCAATAGCGAAAACGCAAAAGAACTGTATTCGGAGGAAGAATTTAAAAATACACTAACAAAATTAGGCATAAGAAGCGATTCTCTGAAATTTGTAATGTTCCCAGACCATAAATAATTTAACGAAGACAATAATTTTCCCCGGTTATTCAATATATACTAGGCAATTGACAAGTTCCTCCTTGCTGAATTATAATACTGTCAGCAAAAGGAGGCCTTTTTCATGCTATTAAACAGCGAAAAATCTATGGAAAAAATCGTGGCTCTGTGCAAAAACAGAGGCTTTGTGTTCCCTGGGTCCGAGATTTATGGCGGTTTGTCGAACTCCTGGGACTACGGCCCGTTGGGCGTGGAGTTTAAGAATAATATTAAGGATGCCTGGCGCCAGAAGTTCATTCGCGAAAGCAAGCTCAATGTGGGGCTGGATTCTGCTATTTTGATGAACCCTCAAACTTGGGTCGCTTCGGGGCATTTGGGCAATTTCTCTGACCCTTTGATGGACTGCAGAGAATGCAAAACTCGGCATCGGGCGGACAAACTCATCGAGAGCGCCGGTGGTGACGCCAACGGCATGCCTTTTGATCAGATGAACGCCTATATAACGGAGCATCACGTTGTTTGCCCGGTCTGCGGCGCCGCGAACTTCACTGATATTCGCAAGTTTAACCTGATGTTTAAGACTTTTCAAGGCGTGACCGAGGACGCGAAGAATGAGGTCTACTTGCGGCCCGAAACAGCGCAGGGTATCTTTGTGAATTTCGCTAATGTTCAGCGCACATCCCGGCGCAAGCTGCCTTTTGGCATCGCTCAGATCGGGAAGTCCTTTCGCAATGAGATTACTCCGGGCAATTTTATCTTTCGCACGCGTGAGTTCGAGCAGATGGAGCTTGAGTTTTTTTGCAAGCCCGGCTCGGACCTTGAATGGTTCAACTACTGGCGCGATTTTTGCAAAAACTGGCTCTTGAACTTGGGCTTAAAGTCCGATAACATTCGGCTTCGCGATCACTCTAAAGAGGAGCTTTCGCACTATTCGCGGGCCACTACCGACATCGAATTCTTGTTCCCGTTCGGATGGGGCGAGCTTTGGGGCATTGCCGATCGCACCGACTTCGATCTGACGCAGCATCAAGAGCACTCCGGCAAGAGCCTCGAGTACTTCGACCCCGACTCCAACCAGCGCTACATTCCATACGTGATCGAGCCTTCACTGGGCGCGGACAGGGTCGCACTGGCGTTCCTCTGCGATGCATACGACGAAGAAACCACCGAAGACGGTGATACTCGCGTAGTGTTGAGGCTTCACCCGAATTTGGCACCATTTAAGGCAGCCATTTTCCCATTATCGAAAAAACTAAGCGACGGCGCTAGCAAGGTCTACAGTCAGCTCTCCGCGCACTTCACGGTCGACTACGACGAGGCCGGCTCCATTGGCAAGAGATATCGCCGCCAGGACGAGATCGGCACGCCATTTTGTGTCACGTATGACTTCGACAGCGAGGCCGACAGCTGTGTCACCGTGCGCCACCGCGACTCCATGCAGCAGGAGCGCGTTTCTATCGATAAGCTGGTCGACTACATCGCCGAAAAAATTAAAATTTAGCCGCAAGTCTCAGTTTCTAGCTTCGATTTCGTAAATCACCAGCGCGGTGGCGACTATCGCGGCCGTCTCGGTTCGGAGGATCCTTTTGCCAAGCGTGCATGTCGCGCCCCCAGCGGCCGACACCAAGTCTACTTCTGCAGGTTCGAATCCACCCTCTGGCCCGATGAAAACAGCAACAGACTGCGGTTTTCTGGTGTTTATGACCTCTCGTAGTGGGGATCCACCATTTTCGTAAAAAAGAAGCGTTTTTTCACTTCTTTTTGCTGTTTCTACGGCATTTTCTAAGCTTACTGCTTCTAAAACGCGCGGTATTCTGCCTCTTCCGGACTGCTTTGCAGCTTCTTCGGCGATTTTCTGCCAGCGAGACACCTTCTTCTGCAGCGATTTCTCATCCGGACGCGAAACACATCGGCTTGTGAGCACCGGAACGATCGCGCTCACTCCGACTTCTACGGCCTTCTGAACGATGAAGTCCATCTTGTCCCCTTTGGGTAGCGCCTGAAAGAGTGTGACCTTTACGTTTGGCTCTGAGTCGCACTTTTCTACCTTTAAGAGCCTCAACTTTACCGAACCCTCGCCAAAGTCGGTGATCTCACAAATATAATCCGTCGCATCGTGGCACAAAGTCAGCGTTTCGCCTTTTTGCATCCGCAGCGACTTCGCAATATGCGCTGCGTCATCGCCCGAAATTTCAAAAAAATCCTCAACCGGCTCGTTTACAAAAAAACGCGGCATATCATCATTCCAATCGCATAAATCGCAAAAATCAGGCGAGCCTCGGCCTCTGAATCACCGAAAGTTCGCCAGCTCAAACTTCTTCACAAAATTCATCATATTTTTGTTTTCAAACTCATTCCGGCGCGATTTCAAGATCTTCTCACGCAGATTTATCAGCCGGATGCGGTTATACCGCTGAATGCACACGTACGGCAGGTTTATTAGCAGCACAACTGCGCAAAACATTATTCCCATGAGGATCTTGTTGATCAAAACTATCAAAACCGCCACCCACATGCAGTTTTTATGCGCCCACTCCGCGCGGCACGTTTCCAAAATAAACCGGTCTATGTAGCTCAGCGACAGGCTGCTCAGGCGTTTTTTGGAAAATCCGTTCTTCGAGATGTACTGCGGCAACAAATTCT
The DNA here is from genome assembly GCA_948823415.1 of uncultured Eubacteriales bacterium. Lineage (GTDB taxonomy): Bacteria > Bacillota > Clostridia > Oscillospirales > Acutalibacteraceae > CAG-557. The sequence goes on along the minus strand of CAQKRU010000003.1, from coordinate 24,456 downwards.
TCCAAGCCTTGATTTTTAGACATTTGTTGTACCACCGGCCATTATCCTCCCAGTATTTTTCTCGATAAATATACTTATTGTAATCAAAATGGTCGTCGCTCAAAACCTTGCAGCAGCAAAACACGATCAAGTCCCACGCCAGGATAAACCCCACGTTCCACGCCGCGACAATCCACGTATTCTCGCTCGAAATCATAAATTTGTCAACCTCTTTTCCACTTTTTATGATACCCCAATTTCGCCCAAAAAGTCAACGATTTTTGAAAAAATCGCCCAAAAAATTTGACATAACGGCGCGGCAACTTTAAAATAGATTTAGATTTGTTTTGGAGGCCCGAATAAGATGGATTCAGGAAAACCCGCGAATTCCCTAAATATTAACCTGCTCGCGCGCGAGCTGATCGACTTGCTGCTCGAAAAGAACTTGAAGATCGCCACTGCAGAGAGCTGCACGGGAGGTTTGATTGCTAAGCTGATTACCGATATTCCCGGCGCTTCGGAGGTTTTCGAGTGCGGAATTTGCGCCTATTCAAATTCTATAAAAGAAAAATTGCTGTCCGTCTCCGCAAGGACTCTGGCGCAGCACACCGCTGTTTCTAAGGAGACCGCGATGGAAATGGCCGCAAACGTGCGAAAGCTTGCAAATGCCGATGTCGGCCTTTCTACCACAGGTTACGCTGGTCCAAAGAGCCCTAACTCCAGTGATACCGTGGGTCTCGTTTATGTTGGGCTCTCTAACATGACTAAAACCACCTATGTTCGCTTGAATTTGGCGCATGGAAACTCCGCAGACCGCGATTATATTCGGCTCTCTGCCGCATATAATGCATTAGTCGCCGCGCTGGATCTAATCAAAACCGGTATCGTCAAATAGCACAAAACGCATATTAATTTTGGTTTTTTCAACTTTTCCGGTTTGGTCGACCTCATGGCACTTTTCGGTTTTACATTTGTTAAGATTCAAAATTGCTCTCAGGTCGTCCATGGCGCGGTTTTTATGTCTTTTGTTTTTGAATTTTTAATTTTGGAGGATTTTTTGTGAAAAATACCTGTGCGATCGTTTTGGCTGCGGGCGAAGGAACCCGCATGAAGTCGAATATGCCGAAGGTTTTGTCAAAAGTGCTATTTCGGCCCTTGCTACAATGGGTTTTAAACGCCTTAAGTGATGCAGAAATCTCACCAGTATGCGTAGTCGCGGGCTACAAGAGTGACGTGATTATTGATTACCTGCAGAAACTCGCTCTTCCCTATGAGACCGTGATTCAAAAAGAGCGCAAGGGCACTGCTCACGCCGTTTTGACGGCTAAAAATTTTCTTTTGGAGAATATTGATAGGGACGTTCTAATTTTGAACGGCGACGGGCCTTTTATGGACAGCCGCACTATTAAAAACGCCTACGAACTGCATCAGAATCAGGGTAACGACGCTACGGTAATTTCTGCTAAAATTAAAAATCCGCATGGATACGGGAGAATCATCCGCGACAGCCACACAGGGACGCTCACAGCCATCGTGGAGCAGAAGGACGCCGACGAGACGACGCAGAAGATAAATGAGGTGAGCTCCGGCGGCTACTGGTTCAAGGTTCCGCCGCTTTTGGACGCCTTGCACAACATAAAAAGCAACAACTCTCAGCAAGAATTCTACCTTCCCGACACCATCTGCCTGCTTTTGTCCCGCGGGTTCCGCGTTAACGCCTATATTTCTCAATCCGAAAATACCGTGCTCGGCGCCAACGACCCGATTCAGCTAAACGAGCTTAACAACATCGCTAGGGCGGGCATCCTCAAGCGCTTGATGCTTAACGGTGTCGATATTCCTTGCACTGACGGGGTTGTCGTGACCGACGAGGTTCAGATAGGGCATAATACCTGCATTCTTCCTGGTACGGTCATCACCGAAAAAACCATTATCGGCACAAACTGCGTGATTGGGCCAAATTCTCACATAGAAAACTGCTTGATCGGCAACAATATTAGCCTTCGGGCGGTTGACTGCTCTGATTCTCGCATTATTTCGGACGTTTCGATTAAACCTTTTTCGGTCATTCGCAACAACGAATTTGTATAACTCGCCACAATTTATACTATTTGTATATTTAATAGTAGGGCAATTTTCCCCGCTGTTTAGCCATTTTTTAGTAAAACAAAAAAGAGGTGCCCCAGTATGTTTAAAATTTTTAACAAGTCAAAGCCAGAATTCCTCGTCGTGGGGCTGGGCAACCCTGGCAACCAGTACAAAAACACCCGTCATAACGTGGGTTTTATGGCTGTCGACCATATTATAAAGGAAAAGGGCGCTGCTTCCAAAAAAGTTAAGCACCATGCTGAGATTTTTGAAACTTCGTTTGCAGATAATCGCGTTCTGCTGGTAAAACCTCAAACTTTTATGAATTTAAGTGGCGACGCAGTCGAAGAGATCGCTAGTTACCACAAAATCCCTATTGAAAACGTCATTGTCATCGCGGACGACATCTCGTTGCCTCTGGGGAAGCTGCGAATTCGCAAAAAGGGCAGCGCTGGCGGCCACAACGGTCTCAAGGACATCATTATTAAGACGGGGTGCGATACTTTTCCTCGGATAAAGATCGGTATTGGCGCCAAACCGCCAAAGTGGGATCTTGCCAAGTGGGTTTTGTCCGAATTTAGTGCCGCGGAACGCGAAAAAATTGATGTCGCAATAAAAAATGTTAGTCTCGCGCTCAAGCTGATGATCGGCGGTGACATCGAGGGCGCGATGAACAAGTTTAATTCTTAAGAGGGTCAAAATGGAATTTTTAGACAAAATATTGCTAAAATCGCCAACGTTTAAATCTATACTAAAAGTAATTTTCAACGATAAAAATACAGCTGGTATTACAGGGTTGGCCGACATTCACAAGGCTCACTTTGCCCATTCTATCTGCAAAGTCAAGAATTTACCTGCTCTTATGATCGTTCCAAATGAGGGTATTGCGCAAAAAATGGCCACCGATTTAACCTCTATGGGCAGCAGGGCCGCCGTTTTTCCGGCTCGCGACTTCAATTTTTACAATATTGAAGGCCAATCTACCGAATATGAGCACCGGCGGATTAGTGTTCTGAGCCAGATTTTAAGCGGTCAGTTGGACATCGTTGTTGCCACGATCGACGCCGCGCTGCAATTCACAGTCCCCGAAAGCACCCTCAGCACCTCCACTTTCAGCATCGGATTGGACACAAAAATTTCTCCCGAAAATGCCGTTAAAAATCTCACAAACTGCGGCTACACGCGCTCTGATCAGGTTGAAGGCCCGGGGCAATTTTCTCTACGCGGAGGAATTTTAGATATCTTTTCAACAAATAGTAATAGGCCTGTCCGAATTGAGTTCTGGGGCGACGCAATCGACTCTATGAGCTTTTTTGATATTGCGGACCAGCGCCGGACCGAAAAAGTTGACGTTATAAACATCACTCCGGCCCATGAGGTCGTCATTAGCGACACTTCTAAACTTTTGGCAAAAATGAGCAAACTTCAAAAACGTCTGGAATCAAGTAAATCTGTTGAAAAGGCGATTAATACTTTAAGTGCAGAAATAGAATGCTTGCAGAACACAGGTAATATCGGGTCTCGCGATAAATTTATCTCGCTTATATACGACTCTCCTGGGACTTTGCTGGATTATTTGCCGTCAAATGCGATGATATTCATATGTGAGCAAGCTCAGATAGATGAAAAACTGCGATCACATCAGGCTCAATGGGAGGAAGGTTTGCGCTTATACCTAGAAGATGGCGTGCTTTGCAATGGTCTGACATCCTTCTCGCTCGATAAATCTGACTTTTTGTCCTTTATTTATGATAAACAAACTGTATATTTTGATTTGTTTTTAACTCAAAGTTGTTTTTCGACAATTGATAAAAATATTGCCTTTAACGCCCGTCAGATTGCGCCTTGGAGCGGAAGTGTTAATCTTTTGAGCGAAGATCTGTCTTCTATGAGCGTTGATCAATCTGTTGTGATTCTTGCTGGCGATGAAACTGCTGCTAACCGCATTGTGTTCGACCTCACACCACTTTATAAAAATATACAATTTGTATTAAATGCCAAAAATATACCAAACGGAGTTAAAATTGTCACTCCTGGAACGCTCTCGGCTGGGTTTGAATATCCAGAAATTAACTTTTCACTCATTACCTATAGTCATGCTGGCAAATCTCAGAAGATTTTTCCTAAAAAGAAAAATAAATCCACTAGCATTTATAGCCTTTCTGACCTCCACGTCGGCGATTATGTCGTTCATAGCCTGCACGGAATCGGCATTTTTAACGGCGTCCATAAGCTCGAGGTGCAAGGTGTGGCGAAGGATTACATCAAGATTTCCTACGCGAAGGGCGACACGCTCTATGTTCCTGTTACGCAGCTTGATTTGGTCGACAAATACATCGGTCCGTCTGCAGAAACTCGCGTAAAGCTCAATAAACTGGGCACAATCGACTGGCAAAAGTCGAAGACGCGCGTGAAAAAGGCCACTCAGGACATCGCAAAAGAGCTCATCAAGCTGTACTCCGATCGCATGCGAGCAAAGGGGTACGCCTTTGCCGAAGATGGCGAGCTTCAGCGCGATTTTGAGGCTCAGTTTGAGTACGTCGAAACGCCCGATCAAATGCGCTGCATCGACGAAATAAAGGCGGACATGCAACGGATCGTGCCCATGGACCGGCTTTTGTGCGGGGATGTCGGCTTTGGCAAAACAGAGGTTGCCTTACGGGCGGCGTTCAAGTGCGTTTGCGACTCCAAACAGTGCGCTATTCTGGTGCCCACGACCATTTTGGCCTGGCAGCATTTTGAGACAATCCTTTCGCGATTTCGCTCGTTTCCAGTGAAAATCGAGATGCTCTCGCGGTTCCGGACGCTACGGCAACAAGAGGCCATCTTAAAACGCCTAAAGCGCGGCGAAATTGACATCATCGTCGGAACGCATCGGATGGTCCAAAAGGACGTGATCTTCCGCGATCTAGGCCTCGTAATCATCGACGAAGAGCAGCGGTTCGGCGTTAAGCAAAAAGAACGCTTTAAGGAAATCGCTAAAAACGTCGACATCCTCACGCTGTCGGCAACGCCCATTCCCCGCACCCTAAATATGGCTATGTCTGGGATCCGCGACATGTCCTCGATCGAGGAAGCCCCGCAGAATCGGGTTCCCGTGCAGACCTACGTTCTGGAGCACAATCAAACGATCATCAACGAGGCGATTCGCAAGGAGCTGCGGCGGGGCGGCCAGGTCTACTACATGCACAACAGCGTCGGCAGCATCTCTCAAGCCGCGGCCGCTCTGCAACGCCAGATTCCCGAGGCGACGGTCGGCTTTGCTCACGGCAAGATGTCCGAGCAGGAGCTTTCCCGCGTGTGGCAGGGCGTGATCGAGCATAAAATCGACATTCTAGTCTGCACGACGATAATCGAAACCGGTGTCGACGTTGCAAATGTGAACACTTTGATCATCGAAAACGCCGATAGGCTTGGTCTGGCGCAGCTTCATCAAATTCGTGGCCGCGTGGGACGCTCAGAACGTCGCGCTTTTGCCTACTTTACTTATAAGCGCAACAAGGTTTTAAGCGAGATCTCGCAAAAGCGGCTTGCGGCAATTCGCGAGTTTACCGAGTTTGGTTCGGGATTCAAAATTGCGATGAGGGATCTCGAACTGCGTGGCGCCGGGAATATTCTTGGTGGCGAGCAGCACGGACACATGGCTGACGTGGGCTACGACATGTATCTGAAGCTGTTGGAGAATGCTGTTCGCGTTGAAAAGGGCGACGTGCCGGCAAAATTAGAGGTCGAGTGCCTTGTGGACGTCCAGGTTAGCGCTCATATTCCGGAACGGTACATCTCGAACGTGAACCAGCGGCTTGATATCTATCGCCGCATTTCGGATATTCGCTCTAAGGACGATGCTACGGACGTTTTTGACGAGCTGATTGACCGATTTGGCGACCCGCCCGAGAGTGTGAGCAATCTGATTGACATCGCGCTCATTCGCAACACCGCTTCGGACCTCGGGATTTACGAAATCCGCCAGCAGAACAACACTTTCCTGTTTTTTTCTAACAATTTGGACGAAAAACTTCTCGAAAAATTCATAAAAACCATGGGCAAGCGAATCACCATAAAGTCCACTGCCAAGCCGCACGTCTGCGTCACGGCGGACCCCAAGCTCACTGTCATCGCGAATCTGAAAGAAATTCTATCGATATCTTAAATTTTTGTGGACATTTTTTGTAAAAAAGTGTATAATCTGATTAAAATAATATTTTTGCGCGGACTTCTGGCTTTTGGCGCGGCGTTTGGCCATGTTCGCGCAGCAAAAAAACGGAGGGTAAAGTAAAAATGAAATTTTTCAAAAAAGGCATCACCATGTTCTTGGCGCTCGCACTTTGTCTGAATTTTTGCGGCTGCGGTTGTTTCGACAGGTCTTGGGCTATCAAATGCGGCGACGAATCCCTTCCTACTGGGGTTTACGTCTTTTTCTTGATGCAGGCCCATCAGGAGGCTATTCAGAAGTTGTCTCAAGACGGCTCCACTACCGACGACATCACCAACGCAACCATCGAGGGCCAGAGCGCGCCCAATTGGATCGTCGAAAAGTCGCTGAGTATGTGCAAGGACGCTCTTGTTGGCGAAGCGATGTTCTCGGAGATGGGCTTGAGCCTGGCTGAATCTGATGAAAAGCAAATTCAAGAGCTTGTCGACTCCGTCATGTCGTCATCGGGCACGATGTTTGCAAACTCCGGCATTAGCAGGGCCGACGTGCAGCGCGTGGTTTCGGCTCAGGTGAAGAGGAGCAAGATTTTTATGGCGATTTACGGCAAGGACGGCTCCAACCCGGTTTCCGACGAGGCTATCAACAGATATTATAAAGAGAGCTACATGAAGCTGTTGTTCTACTCAAAAATGCCGACTCCTTCGAGCGAGAGCGGCGATGCGAATAATTCTGATTCGGGAAATAAGCCAGAGGGCGAAAATAACCAGAATCAACCGGCCGAAACGGACGAAACCATCCAGAGCGAGCTGAACGGCTATGTTGACGCTATAAACAACGGCAGCAAGACGCTTGATCAGGTTCGTGAGGAACTCAAAAAGTCTACACCTGCCCAGGCTGGCGCCCCTAGCGACCCGTTGGTTGAGCAGATTATTAATCCGAACTCACCAACCTTGGCTTCAGAAATCGCAGAGAAGGTCAAGGCCCTCGAAAAGGGCAAGGCCGCCATGGTGACTTTGAACAACATCTACTTCTTAATCTATAACGCCGGCGCTCCTACGGAGGATCTTGACTTTAGCAAGGATGAGGCCGCCGAGCAAAAGCCAGAATCTCAGGATGCAAATCAGGAAAACTCCGATCAGAACGCCGAAAATGACTCGGAGCAAGAGCAAGAATCCGATGAATCCGGCAAAAACAGCAAACGCGATAACATCTTGTCCGAGATGAAACGCACAGAGTTTGAAGAAAAAATCAAGCAAAAGCTCGATTCGCTGAGCTTTACCATAAACTACAACGCGCTAAATCAGTTCAACCCGCTGATGTTCAACAAGCTGGTGAACGCCGCCGCGTAGCCCCGGCAAAATCAAATAAGAAAGGCATTTCTTAATTAAAAGAAATGCCTTTTGCCATGGGTGCCATAATTTCGCGGCCCGGCGCATACTATAAAACGAGACATGCCGACTGTTCCGCCATTAGCAGAACTTCTTTTTGTACGCCTCGATGCACTGCTCGATAACCCCGCGAGCCTCTCCAGCACCTTTTATCGACTCTACCGACGTTTTCTTGCCCTCCAGCTCTTTGTACCGGGTAAAAAAGTGGTTCATCTCGTCAAAAATGTGCCGCGGCAGCTCGCTTATATCCTTGTATCCGTTATACATAGGGTCCTTAAACGGCACCGCAATGATCTTTTCGTCGTTTTCGCCATCGTCAACCATAGAGAGAATCCCGATAGGATAGCATTTTACCAGCGTTAATGGATAAACCTCTTCTGAGCAAAGCACCAAAACGTCCAACGGATCGCCATCCTCAGAATACGTCCGCGGAATAAACCCGTAGCTCGCCGGATATTGCATCGAAGTATACAACACGCGGTCCAAAGTCAGCATTCCAGTCTGCTTGTCCAGCTCATATTTCGTCTTGCAGCCCCGCGGAATCTCGATAACGGCCATAAAACTGCTCGCAGAAACCCGCTCGGCGCTCATATCATGCCAAATATTCATATTACAGCTCCTTCAAAAAATCTCGATACGACCATTATACCACACATTTCGGCTATTTGTAAATTAATTTTGATAAAATCTGTAAAAAAGCCTAATTTTCACATTAAAAATCACATATTTGGAGGCCAAAAAATGAAAAATATGTCAAAAATCGTTGTTGTGGCAGTTTTTCCCATTATAATTATTGTTGCAGCTGCCGGATTCTTTTTTCTAAATCAGAAAAATAATTCCGTTACAGAATATTCACAAAGCGAGGAAGTCCGTGCTGAAAACCCGAGCAAAAACCCTCTGACCGGGCTCCCTGTCGACGCAGGCAAAGTGAATAATCGTCCCGTAGCTATCATGATAAACAATCTGCATTCCGGACAGCCCCTCCTAGGCGTCACAGAGGCAGATATAATTTACGAATGCCCCACAGAAGGCGGTATAACTCGGATTTTGGGCGTGTTTAAAGATCCCTCTGCAGTTCCGGCCATCGGCAGCGTGCGCAGTTCTCGACCGTATTTCATCAGCATTGCTAAGAGCCTCGACGCCATCTACGTTCACCTGGGCGGCAGCACGCACGCTTACAGCATCCTGAAGAGCGGCTACATCGATTCTATCGACCTTATCAAGGGTCAGTTCATGTGGCGAGACCCGGCCAGACGTAAAAATCTGGGTCTCGAGCACAGTGCCCTAACGTCTGGCGAGAAGCTCGGCGAGGGCATCAAAGCCCACGATTTTCGCACTCAGTGGAACACGGATTACTCCTACCCGCAGAGATTCGGCGATGATTCGCAAGTTCTAGGCGGCACGACCGCTACAAAGGTCACCGCTAAGTTTTCGGGCTACAAGAGCACCGTTTTTGCCTACGACGAGCCCACTCAGACCTACCTAATTTCCCAGTTTAATCGCCCTCAGATGGACGACAACGTCAAAAGGCAGAACAGCAAGCCGAACATCATTTTGATGAACGTTTCGGGCCAAAACATCGATAATACCGAGCTTCTCGCGCTCGACATCATCGGCCGCGGCACCGGAAAATACATCTCTCACGGCAAATGCATCGACATCACCTGGGCCCGAGATACCGATACATCGCCATTCTCCTACTTCACTAACGACGGAACCCCACTCACTATGCTGCCCGGCAAGATCTACACATGTCTGCTAGCCCAGTGGGCCCGCGCGGACATTGAGTAACCTCGTCAAACCAAATAAAGAAAGAGCATCCGATTGAGATGCTCTTTTTGTGGTCATGCGGCGGCACGCAGTATAGTGCGCCGCTTAGCCGATTTTACTTACGTTCATATAAGAACTCAAAACTTCCGGAACCGTCACACTGCCGTCTGCCTCTTGGTAATTTTCCAAAATCGCTGCCACAGTGCGGCCTACAGCCAGCCCAGAGCCATTCAAAGTATGCACAAACTTGGCCTTGTCCGCTTTGTCATCCTTAAACCGAATCGAAGCCCGCCGCGCCTGGTAATCCTCACAGTTCGAGCAAGACGAAATCTCAACATACCGGTCGTAAGAGGGCATCCAGACCTCCACATCGTACGTCTTGGCCGCGCAAAAGCCCAAATCCCCGGTAGAAAGGCAAACCACTCGATACGGCAACCCCAAAAGCTGCAAAACGTTCTCCGCATCCGCCGTCAGCTTCTCCAACTCGTCGTAAGAGGCGTCCGGCCGCGCAAACTTCACCATCTCGACCTTGTTAAACTGGTGCTGCCGGACCAACCCGCGAGTATCCCTGCCCGCCGACCCAGCCTCAGCCCGAAAACACGCCGAATACGCGCAATATTTTATCGGCAAAGCGTTTCCATCCAAAATCTCCTCGCGATGGTAGTTCGTCAGCGGAATCTCCGCCGTAGAAATCAAGAAATAATCGTCATTCGCAAGCTTAAATGCATCTTCTTCAAACTTTGGAAGCTGTCCCGTGCCCGTCATAGCGGCACGATTAACGATATCCGGCGGCAAAATCTCAGTGTACCCGCGGCTTGTGTGAGTATCCAAGAAAAAGTTTATGATCGCGCGCTCAAGCCGTGCGCCAAGGCCTCTGTAAAAGTGGAATCTCGCACCGGTAACCTTGGCAGCCCGCTTCGGGTCCAAAATATTCAGGTCTCTACCCAAGTCCCAGTGCGCCTTCGGAGAAAATCCAAAGTCTCTAAGCTCGCCCCAACGCCGAACTTCAACGTTATCGGAATCATCAACGCCCATCGGCACGGTCTCATTCGGGATATTCGGAATAGTAAGAAGCCGATCCCGCAAGCTTTTTTCAACATCACTAAGCTCCCCGTCCAAACCCGAGATCTCATCGGACAAAACCTTCATCTCCCGCATCACTTGCGACGTATCCTCACCATTTTTCTTCATCTGCGGAATCTTCTTCGTCACCGCGTTCTGCTCGGACTTCATCGCCTCAACTTTAGCCGTCAACTCCCGCCGAACTCTGTCAAACCGCAGAATTTCGTCAATCTCCGCATCCATATTAGCGTTGCGGCTCTTCATCGCGGCCTTCACCACATCCGGATTCTCGCGAATAAACTTTATATCAAGCATAAAAGCACTTCCTCACAAATTAATTTCTCCCAAACCCTGAGCAATACTGGCCAGATCGTCATTGTTATAGAACTCAATCTCGATCACACCTTTGTTTTTGCGCGGTTTTTCCTTAACTTTGACCCTCCGACCCAAAATTTCTTTTAACGAAATTTCCACCTCGTCAAAAAAAGGATTCCTCTTCTTCAGCGTCTTCGACTTTTTCTTAGGGCCCGCAGTAGAGGCCTCCAAAAGGTCCTTGCAAATCTTCTCAACCTCTCTAACCGAGAGGGATTCCTCCACAGCCTTGTTGGCGACCTTCTCGATGTCTGCAGCGTTTTTCAAACTAAGCAAAGCCCGCGCGTGACCAGAAGTCAAGGCGCCCTCCGAGAGCAAATCTAGCACAGATTGCGGCAGTCCCAATAGTCTGATGGCGTTAGTGACGGTAGAGCGGGACTTTCCAACAGTCTTAGCGACTTCGTCCTGCGTGAGATCGTAATTTTCGATCAAAGACTTGTACCCCAAAGCCTCCTCAACGGGCGAGAGATCCTCGCGCTGCAGGTTTTCTATCAAGGCCAGCTGCATGACTTCGCCATCCGAAAGCTCCCGGATTACAACAGGGACTTCGCTCAGTCCAGCAATACGAGATGCCCTCCAGCGGCGTTCCCCCGCCACTATCTGATAAAATTCTCCACCCGACACAGGCCTCACCAAAAGTGGCTGTAAAACGCCGTGCTGCGCGATGGAATCTGCCAACTCCGCCAATGCTTCCTCGTCAAAATCGGTCCTCGGTTGAGCTCTGTTTGGCTCTATTTCGGAGATCTTCAACATCACCGACGCTTTGTCTCCCGTCGCGTTTTCCAAAAAAATCGCGTCCAGTCCCTTGCCCAGTCCGCCTCTTTTCTTCGCCATCACTTGCCATCTCCCCTCTTCTTGGCGCGCTTTATGAGCTCCTTCGCCAGCTTCAAGTACGCGCGCGAGCCCTTTCCGTGCTTATCATAATATATGGCCGGCTTCCCAAAGCTCGGCGCTTCCGAAAGCTTCACCGTCCGCGGAATGAACGTCTTGAACACCTTCTGATCGAAATAATTCTTGACTTCCTCGGCCACCTGCTGATTCAGCTTGAGTCGCGCATCGAACATCGTCAAAAGCACGCCCTCCACGTCCAAATCCGGATTATAAGTCCGCTTAACCAGGCGCACCGTGCTCATCAGCTGAGAAAGCCCCTCCAAAGCGTAAAACTCGCACTGAATCGGCACCAAAATGGAATCGCAAAAACTCAAAGCATTCGTGGTGATCAGCCCCAAAGAGGGCGGGCAATCAATAATAATGTAATCATACGAACGCAGAACTGGCGCGATTGCTTGGCTCAACTTCGACTCTCGATTCTCCAAATTCGCTAACTCAATCTCCGCCCCGGCCAAATCTATGTTCGCAGGCAAAATGTCCAAATTATCGAAGCCCGTCTTGATAATGGCCTCATTGACCCTGTCCACATCGAGCAAAACGTTATAAACCGAGCACTTCAGCTTCGCCTTGTCAACCCCCACGCCGCTCGTCGTGTTGCCCTGCGGATCCATGTCCACCAGCAAAACTTTTTCCCTAGACTTTCCCAAAGCGGCCGCCAAATTCACCGCCGTCGTGGTCTTTCCCACGCCACCTTTTTGGTTCGTTATCGCGATTATCTTCTTCATCGTGCGCCCCCTTTTTTTCACGGTTTACACTAATTATACCACACACAAAATTTTTTGCAAGAAAAATCTCAAAAGTTTCACGTGAAACATTGCAAACCTGGGCGCAAAAAAAGATGTTTCACGTGAAACATCTTTGACTCAAACTAGAAATCATGCGCTTTCTACCTTCTTAGAGTCCCGTCCCTTCGGGATTTTAACCATATATTCCAAATATTCATCCGTCTCGTTGTGAATATACTGTACGCCCTCCCGAGATATCTTCATCAAGTCCAAAGCGTCATTGATAGCATTTTTAAAAAAGTTTAAATCTTTAACAACAAATTTTTTATCAGAATTTTCAAAAGATCCTAACACGTCGCCCTTCAAAATTGATTCAATTAAAGCTTCCGTGTCCAACACATTTAGATTTTTTTCAGCTATCTTTTTTATCATCAATTTGCGTTGTTCCTTGCTTCCGAGCTTTAAAATGGCTCTAGCATGCCGCTCGCTCAAGTTCGCCTTTTTTATCAATGCTCGTTCTTCATCATCCAGCTTCAAAAGTCTTAATTTGTTCGCGATTGTTGACTGCTTTTTCCCCATCTTTTTCGCGGCTGATTCTTGCGTCAATCCCCAAATTTCAATCAAATTCCGCATCGCTTCGGCCTCTTCAAACATGTTTAAATTCGCTCGCTGCAAATTTTCTAACAAAGCAAAAACTGCCGCCTGAGTCTCGTCGCAATCCAAAATCACGCACGGAACCGTCTTAAATCCCGCCATTATCGCGGCTCGAAGACGTCTCTCTCCTGCAACTAACTCAAATTTAGATGCGAAAACTCTCCTAACCGAAATCGGCTGCAAGATCCCATTTTCCCTGATGCTCCGAGAAAGTCCCGCCAAAGCCTCTTTAGAGAAGCAAATCCTCGGCTGAGAGCGACTCGGCTCAATCTGGATCACCGGTATGCTGCGAATTTTGTCCGAATTTTGAAAACAAAACAAAAGAATCCCCCCTGCGCAACGCTGATTTACCTCGATGATAACATAAAAAAAAAGAATTTCTTACCCTTTTGTGTAGGTAAAAAATTTTTCTCTTTTAGAAATTTAATTATGCTTTTTTATAATGGTTTTTTCTTAATTTTCGCGCTATTTCGAGGATAAATCTCCGAATTTTTCGCCACTTTCTTAAAAACAATTATATTTCGATCATTTTCAGTCACTAAACTAAAACTCTTTTGTGTGAAAATCTCTGCATTCAAAACCTTCATCGCATTTTGAGCCAAATCTAGCTCAGACTGGGAATTCTTACCCTTTAGCGCAACAAAAATTCCACCAACTTTCACAAACGGCATGCAATATTCTAGTAAAACATTTAAAGGCGCAACCGCGCGTGATACTGCGACATCAAAGCATTCTCGTAAATTTTCTTTTTGAGCCGCTTCTTCTGCCCTTGAGTGAATTAACTTCACATCAACTTTCAAATAATTTTTCAATTCTTCCAAAAACTTTATTCGCTTGTTAAGGCTGTCAAGCAGCGTCAAGTCAACATCTGGCCGGACAATTTTGATGGGTACTCCCGGAAACCCCGCGCCTGTGCCTACATCTATAACAGCTGCTCCGTGCGGAATTTCAAACACGTCAAGCGTTAATAAGCTGTCCAAAAAGTGCTTAACGGCGATTTCTCGCGGTTCTGTTATGGCCGTCAAGTTCATTTTTTTGTTCCATTCTATTAACAAATCTGCGTATTTTTCGAACATTTCGACCATTTGCTCCGATATTTCAAGGTTGCTTTTTTTCAAAATTTGCTCAAATTCAACAAAGCTATTCTCCATTTTTATCCACTCCTTTGCGATTTTTGCTTTATCCAAATCAGCAAAACTGAGATATCTGCAGGACTCACGCCAGAAATTCTTGAAGCTTGCTCGATGTTCTCTGGCTTCACTAGGTTTAATTTTTCGACTGCCTCCAGTCGAAGCCCCACAACCTGCGAATAATCGACATCCGTTGGCAACTTTTTTGACTCCAGCCGCTTCATGGCTTCGATTTGCGACAGCTGCTTTTTTATGTACCCCTCGTATTTTATTTCTACTTCGATTTGCTCGAAGATTTCTTCGTCGATCTCAGGACGATTTAGGTCAAATCCCTGCAAGCAATCATAGGTAATTTGCGGTCTTTTTAGCAGATCAACCATCCGTGTGCCAGTAGAAATTTCAGATGTTTCACGTGAAACAAGCGTCGCGTTAACCTCCACGGACGGCGGTATTACTACATTTTTTATGCGTTCGAGCTCTCTTTTTTTTGTTAATTGCTTCTCTTCAAACACTTCCCATCGTTCGTCGGAGATTAGTCCTACCTCGCGTCCAATCGGCGTCAATCGTTCGTCCGCGTTATCCTGCCGCAAAACCAACCGATACTCCGAGCGCGACGTCATCATTCTGTACGGGTCGCTGACTCCCTTTGTGACCAAATCGTCGATCAGCGTGCCTATATACGATGTGGATCGGTCCAACTCCAGCGGTGGCCGATTTTTTACCTTCTGTGCTGCGTTAATCCCGGCTATTAACCCCTGAGCCGCAGCTTCCTCGTACCCTGAGCTTCCATTAAATTGCCCTGCGCCGAACAATCCCGGCAGTTCGGCAAATTCCAAGGTAGAATTCAACTGCAACGGATCAATGCAATCATACTCGATAGCATACGCAGGCCGCATCAATATCGCATTCTCAAAGCCCGGTAGCGATCGATAAAATTGAATTTGGACATCTTCCGGCAACGACGACGACAGCCCCTGAATGTACATCTCATCTGTGTTCAAACCACATGGCTCCACAAAAAATTGATGTCGCTCCTTATCTGCAAATCGAACGAATTTATCCTCGATGCTCGGACAATATCGAGGCCCCTTGCCCTCAATCAAGCCCGCATACAGCGGCGATCGGTGAATATTCTGCAGAATTACCTCGCGAGTCCTCGCGCTCGTGTACCCCACATGGCAATAAACCCTGTTCCCCCCGCCCCCGCGGCTTTCGTAAGAAAATGGCGTAATTTTCTCGTCACCATTTTGAATTTCTAATTTAGAAAAATCTATACTAGACCGCAAAATCCGTGCCGGAGTGCCAGTTTTAAAGCGACGGAGCCGGACTCCTAGTTCTACCAAAGATTTACTTAAAAAAGATGAAGGAAAAATCCCGTCCGGACCACTCTCAAAAGACACCTCACCCACAAAAATCCTGCTTTTAAGGTACGTCCCCGTAGCAATAATCACAGTCCTGGCGCGATAAATAGCCTCCATCCGCGTAGTTAAGCTCCAAAAATCCTCGTCAGCCCTAGATATTTCAACGATTTCGGCCTGTCTAAGATGCAAATTTTTCTGCCTCTCGAGCTTATATTTCATCGTGCTCTTGTATTTTTCTCGATCGATCTGAACCCTCAAAGAGTGCACTGCAGGGCCCTTCCCGCGATTCAACATCCGGCTCTGCAAAAAGCATTCGTCCGCCGTTTTGCCCATCTCTCCACCCAAAGCATCGATTTCTCTCACCAGATGGCCCTTCGCCGTCCCTCCAATAGACGGATTACATGGACAATTCCCCACTGCATCCATGTTTATGGTGAAGACGGCCGTCTTGCAGCCCAGCCGAGCCGCAGCCAAAGCCGCTTCTATGCCCGCGTGACCGGCGCCAATCACCGCCACATCGTATTCTCCTGCAAAAAATTTCAAAATATCCCTTCTTTTTCATCTCTCTAAAACCGGCACGAACACTGAGTCTACAGCCTTTTACTTTCCAACGCAAAACTTCGAAAAGAGTTCATCCACAACCACTTGAGTCGCCTTTTCGCCAGTCAAAACTAAGAGTTCGTCAATAGCGCTGTTTATCGAGACCGTCACAGCGTCCAAAGTGAGGCCGCTCTCCAAAGCTGACAAAGCTTCTTTAACTGATTTCAGCGCAGTTTTCACCGTAAAATATTGTCGCTCCGAGACCAAAATGCCCTCTGAAGGGTCAACCTGCGCCACTTCAAGGATCTTCAGGACGCTTTTCTCCAACTCTTCAGCTCCAGCGCCAGTTTTGGCCGAAATTTTAACAACATCTTTAACAAATTTTTTAATAGCATCGCAGTCCAAAACCTGATTCAAGTCAGATTTATTTACAACCGCCAGCACGTTTTTATTTTCTTTTATAGAATTAAGTAGGTCAACTTCGCCGTCTGTCAAGGATCTTGAACCATCAAGGACAAAAATCACCAAATCCGCAGACATCAATTTATCCTTCGCGCGATCCACTCCAATGGCCTCGACCGGATCTTTAGTCGCGTGAATCCCGGCTGTATCGCAAATTCGCAGCGTGATATCTCCAAGCGCCACCGATTCCTCTACAATGTCTCTGGTCGTCCCAGGGATCTCCGTCACAATGCTTCTCTCGGACCCCACCAGCATGTTCATCAACGTGGACTTCCCAACATTCGGCGCACCCACAATCGCAGTATTCACGCCATTTATCAAAACTTTCCCTGCATCATAATTTTTCAACAATAGATCCAATCGCGCTTTTGCTCGGCTCAATATTTCTTTTATAGAATTAAAATCCGCATCAAAGTCAGCATCATCGGGATAATCCGCCCAAACCGCGAGTCGCGCCGATAAATCAATCAAATCCTCCGTCGCTTCAGCAATTTTTCTACTCACTGCGCCGTTATTCACCGCCACAGCGGCCCTGGCCGCGCTTTTCCCCGTCGCTTCGATGATCTTCATCACCGACTCCGCCTTGATCAAATCTATCTTTCCGTTCAAAAAAGCCCTCTTCGTGAACTCTCCGGGCCCTGCAGGCTGAGCCCCGGCCGCCAAAACTGTTCTCAAAACTCGCTTCGTTATATAAAGCCCGCCATGGCAAGAGATCTCCACAACATCCTCGCCAGTATAGCTGTGCGGCGCACGAAACACCAGCACAACTGCCTCATCAAGCTCTTCGCTCTGGTCATAAATTTTACCAAACCTCGCCGTATAGCCGGAAGTCTCAGCTAAAGTCTTGCCAGAAACCGACCTAAAGACCTTGTCAACAATAGAAATCGAGCCCTCGCCAGAGACGCGAATAACCCCGATTCCGCCCTGCCCCTGCGCCGTCGAGATCGCAGCAATCGGATCCAACTGCATATCAGCCAAACCTCCCATTCTACCAGCATTTTGCCAACAACCTACATAAATAAAACTCGCCCACAAAGCAAAAAGGCGACTCAAAACCGAATCACCTTTTGAAGCAACCGCGAAAAATCAACAACCAATCAAACAGACTTGTCAAGATCAATGACCAGATGCCGCTGGAGGTCCTCTCCCTCCGACCAAGACGTCACGCCATCAACCTTCTCCACCGTCATATGTATAACCTTACGCTCATAAGGCGTCATCGGCTCCAGTTCAACGGGCTTCTTCGTGCGTAAAACCTTCGAAGCCAGATTTTCCGCCAACTTTATCAAAACTTTTTCGCGTCTCTCGCGGTAATCGCTAATATTAATCGTCACCCGATAATACGAATCGCACACGGCGTTAGCAACCAAGCCAACCAAATACTGTATCGCGTCCAAAGTGTCGCCACGATGCCCAATCGCGATCTTCGCATTTCCGCCAACCACGTGCAAATTGACTCCCTCTGGGCTTTCTTCGCTCTCTATGCTAAAATTTTTCAGCCCGTATGCGGTCAAAACGTCGTGCAGATACTTAGCCGCAAGCTTTGCCGGTGCAACCGTGACACTAGCCCGAACCTTCGCCAACTTTCCGCCAAAAATCCCAAAAACCTTCTTGCCCGGCATCTGAATTACCTCAAAAGACACCTCCTGCTGGGCCGCGCCCAACGCCTTACAGGCCTCCTCCTGCGCCAACACTAGCGTTTCTCCAACTCCAACAGCTTCCTTCACCACAACCATGCACCTCCGTAAATTTTACAAATCTTTGTGAAATTTCAAATCTATGACAATTTTTAAAACAATTAGTCCTTACTTTTCAGCATCTATGCGGGGTTCACTAGCCTCAATGATTTCCAATCGAGCAATCCTCGCCGCTTCTTCCTTGGCAGCAAGCGCCTTTGGCCCAAAAAACCTGGCTAAGAATATCGATTGAATCAGCGAAATCACGTTAAACACCGTGTAATAGGCTCCCAAGGCCGCGGGCGCGTACAAAGTCAGCGAAACGAATATCAGCGGGATCAAAAACGGTACGAACCTAGCGCAACCTGGCGCTGCTTGGCGGTTTCCGTCCATCATCTGAGCCACAAATATCGTCGCAAACATCGTTCCAGCCGAAAGCACCGGCCAAATCCACGCCAGAGTCTCAAAAGAGCTCGTCATCGGCACCGCGAACAAGTCCAGCCCAAAAAAGTTGAAGCCCTTGTTAAAGTCCAGTATATCACTAATTTGCTCGGCTGTAAACATCGTCAATTTGTCGCTGACCTGCGGAAAAACCTTTATGATCTCCAACTGCGCGTAAACCGATCCGAAATCGCCCGACAGTCCGGGGATAGCCTTCAAGGCCTCCACCGCAGAGCTCAAAGCCTCGGCAGAAACGTGAAACAAGTTCGTCAAAGGCCGAAAGATGGCTCCGTAAACGCCCGTAAACACAAACGCCGGCAAAAGCTGAGGCAAACATCCACCCAACGGGTTAAAGCCCTCTTTTTCGTAGAGTTTCGCCATTTCCTCGTTCATTTTTTGCCGATTATTCGCGTATTTTTTCTGAATTTCTTGAGTCTTCGCGCTAATCTTCGAGGTCTTAAGCAGCGCCTTTCTCGACTTCAGCTCAAACGGAAACGACAAAGCCTTGATGATCACGACGAAAATGAACACCGCCGGAACGAAACTGTCGAATAAATCGAAGAAAAACCACAAAACAAGGCCCAAAAGCCTGCCCAGTGCGTCGCCAATCAGATTAAATAAATTCATACAAAAAAGTCCCCCGTAAAGATGATAAATGCCGCAAAATCAGCGTCGCTTTCGCCGCCCAGACAAAGGCACCGGGTCAAACCCACCGTGAAACATAGGATTACAGCGCAAAAATCGCAGCAAAACAAGCGCCAAGCCCTTCAACGCGCCAAACCGATCAATCGCCTCGATGCCGTAGTCGGAGCAAGACGGATAAAACCTGCAGCACGGCGGCCTGTTCCTCGAGATATTTCGCTGATAAAATTTTATCAACCGAATCAAAAAATTCTTCACCATAAAAAAGCCCGCTCTCCAAACGTTAACCTTATATGGGCAACAAAAATCAGCCCTCTGCCGTCAAAATCCTGGCCTCTGCTAACTTTTTGGTCAGCTCTCGCAAAACGTCGCCCATCTTTATCGACCAAGTCTTTTTTCTGGCCACCAAAACAACGTCAAATCCCGGCCGGATCCTTGGCAAAAGCGTCCGATAAGCCTCTCGCACAACCCGCCGAGCACGATTTCGTTGCACAGCGTTACCGATTTTCTTGCTAGTAGTAATGCCCATCCGCGCGGTATTCTCGCGATTTCTCAAAACGTAAACAACCAAAACCGGCGAAACATACGACCGGCCCCTCGAGTAAACCCGGCTAAATTCGCGATTCTTATTCAAAGTAATAATCTTACTCATAACACCAAGCCTTCTGATTTTGGCACCACACCGGCATTTTTTAATCCTTCGCTTTTTAAAAATCTCACAAAAACAAAAAACATCACAACAAAAAAGCTCAAAAACATCGACCAAGCCGCAACTTAGTCTAGGTTAAAACAAAAAAAATTAATAAGAAAGTCTATGTCTACCTTTGGCTCTGCGGCGCGCCAAGACTCTGCGGCCGTTTCTATCTGCCATTCTTTTTCTAAAGCCGTGTTCCTTCTTTCGGTGAAGCTTTTTTGGCTGATAAGTTCTTAACATAAAGCGTCCTCCCTTCGCACATCAAGCGTATGTTGATATTATACCTCAAAGTCGGCGACCGTGTCAAGAGCACAAAAATGTGCGGTCCTGCGGCGATTTTTCTGCATCCGCGACCACTTTTGCCTATCCCAAAATTTCACAAAAAATTCGATTGAAAAATTTTGCGATTTGTGGTATCCTAAGTACTGTATATCTTTATCTTGTTTTATGGGCTGTTTAGTGTGGCCAAATCGCTCTTTCGCGCCTTTTTGCCTCGTTTTTGTCGATTTTAACACGCTTTTTTTGCAGCAAATTTCTTGGCAGCATTCTTTCTGCGGTTTTTATTTATTAAAAAGAAATTTATTTCGCAAATTTTCGCACAGTATCGCACAATGTTAAAGATAGTAGATCGTTAATTCTCTGGAGGTAAAAAATGGAATCTTTCAACGAGGCTTGGGAACTCATCTGTTCCTACTGCAAGACTCGAATAACCGACGTCGCTTACAAAACGTGGATCAGCCGGATTTCTCCGGTTAAGATCGACTTTGACACGGGTGACGCTATTTTGATGGTGCCTAACGAATTTCATAAACAGACGCTTACTCGCTGTTATACGCCGCTTTTGAATAGCGCGTTTGAGGAGATCTTCGGATCTAACGGCATTAATATATGTTTTGTTACGCCAAATGCTAGCAGCGAAAGCCGTCCGCCAAAAAACGACAGCTTGGCCATCGACGCGGCGCCAGAACTAACCTTCGATACATATATTGTGGGCTCTTCCAATAAATTTGCACACGCTGCGGCTCTGGCTGTGGCCGCAAACCCCGCTGGATCCTATAATCCGCTGTTTATTTATGGGAACTCGGGGCTTGGCAAGACGCATCTTCTATACGCCATCTGCAACGACATCAAGAAGACGCACCCCGAGACGCGCTCGCTTTATATTAAGGGTGACGAATTCACAAACGAGCTGATTGACGCTATACGGCGGGGTACGACGATTGAGTTTCATCAAAAGTACCGCCAGACCGACATTCTGCTTGTGGACGACATTCAGTTTATCGCGGGGAAGGACTCTACGCAGGAGGAATTCTTCCATACCTTCAACACGCTGTACGAAGCCAATAAGCAGATCGTCTTGACGTCTGACCGGCCGCCCAAAGAGATTCAAACACTTGAGGATCGCTTGAGAACGCGCTTTGAATGGGGTCTGATTGCCGACATTCAGCCGCCGGACTTTGAGACGCGGATCGCTATTATTAAGAGAAAGGCCGAGATTCTGGACATTGACATCCCGAATAACGTCTCGGAGTACATTGCAACTAAGCTCAAGACGAATATCCGGCAGCTCGAGGGCGCCGTTAAGAAGATTAAGGCTTATTATCTTTTGCAGGGCGACGAACCGAGCATAGCTACCGCGCAGGCCGCTATTTCGGATATTTTGAATAACGATCAGCCTCCGCCGCTCACTGTGGAGAAGATCGTGGAGGAGGTCGCTAAGACCTATGGTGTTTCTGGCGAGGATATTCGCTCATCTAAGCGGGCTTCGAACATCTCTAACGCGCGTCAGACTGCGATTTATATCGCTAGGGAGATTACTCAACTTTCTATGACGGCCTTGGGGGCGGAGTTTGGCGGCAGGGATCACTCTACCGTGGTCTATGCTATCCAGCAGGTCGAGAAGACGATGAAGACCGATCCCAAAACGCGGGCGATGATCGAGGATATCATCAAGAATATTCGCGACAGGTAGCGATTGTTGATTTGTTAACAATGTTTTCACTTTTTAACATTTTCGGTTGAATTCGCGATTTTTGCGGTGTTTTTCTTTCAACTTTTTTTCAACATTTAACACCAAGTTTTCCACCAATTTGTTGAAATGTCGCGGGTTCGGTTTAAAGTTTAAAAAGTTTCCACATAAATTAAACGAAGGGTTTGAGTTTTAAATTGGCTTTGCACCGCTGTTTTGGAGGGCGTTTCAACATATCAACGGCCCCTACTAATATTACTAAAATTTAATTATTTCATTGCTATTATTTTAAAATGAGGTGATCTTTTATGAAAATAACCTGCTTGCGGCAGACGCTTGTTGAATCTGTCTTGAATGTTCAAAAGGCGGTCTCGACTAAATCTTGCCTTACCGCGCTTGAGGGGATCCTTATTTCTACAAAAGAAAATTCGATCTCGCTTTGTGGGTACGACTTGGAACTTGGAATTATGACGGAGATCCCCGCTACCATCGAACAACCGGGCCAAATTGTGATAAACGCTAAGCTTTTTTCGGAAATTATTCGCAAAGCGCCGGCAGATACGATTACTATCAGCGTGGACGAAAAGCTGATTGCTACGATTACCAGTGCACCGGCAGAGTTCTCGCTTGTTGGGATTTCTCATGAGGATTTTCCGGAGATTCCGACGCTTTCGGACGCTGAAACTCTGAGCCTTGACTGCGAGACTTTGAAGGGAATGATCCGGCAGACACTTTTTGCGACTTCTGAGACCGACGTGAAGCCGATTAATACGGGGACTTTGTTTGAGGTTAGCGAGACGGAGCTCAAGTTGATCTCTGTGGACGGCTTTAGGCTGGCGTTGCGCAAGGAAGTGCTTGCGGGCGGCAAGGAGCTGCGGTTTGTTGTGCCGGGCAAGACGCTTAATGAGGTTTTGAAGATTCTTCCGGACGCTGAGGGCGCCAAAATCCAGATTTCTGTAGGGAAGAAGCATATAATTTTTTATATCGAGAGCTATTTCGTGATTTCTCGGCTGTTGGAGGGCGAATTCCTCGATTACACCGCGGCGATTCCGCCTTCGCACGCTACCGAGGCCGTTGTGAACGTGAAGAGCATGATTGAGAGCATTGATCGCGTGTCTTTGGTGGTTACCGACCGGCTTAAAAGCCCCGTGAGATGCTCTTTTGCGGACAACTTTGCGCGCGTTTTTTGCATAACGACGGTCGGCAAGGCTAGCGACGAGTTGCCCATAAGTATGCAAGGCGACGCGCTCGAGATCGGGTTTAACAATCGCTATCTGATTGACGCGCTCAAGAATACTGAATGCGACGAGGTTAAGGTTCTGCTCAATGGTCCGCTCAGCCCGATTAAGATTGTGCCTAAGGAGGGCGATGCGTTTGTTTTTCTCGTTCTGCCGGTGAGGTTGAAGGCTGTCGATGAGTAAGGTTCGCGTTGTGTCGGTGTCTGCGGGCGGAATAAAACTTGATTCTTTTTTGAAGCTTTGTGGAGAAGTTTTGAGCGGCGGACAGGCGAAGATTCTCGTTCAGGCGGGCGATGTGGCTGTTAACGGCGAGGTTTGCACGATGCGGGGGAGAAAGTTGCGGGGTGGTGATGTTGTGGAAGTCCGCGGGAATCGCTATGAGGTCGCTGTTGAGGAAGAAAAATTTTGAAGATTGAGAAAATTTCTTTTAAAGAATATAGGAACTTGAAAAATGCCGAAGTGACGCCGTGCGGGGGGATTAATATTATTTGCGGGGACAATGCGCAGGGCAAGACGAATTTTCTTGAGGCTATCTGGCTTTTTACCGGCGGGAGGTCGTTTCGGGGCTCGAAAGATCGGGATTTGGCGACTTTTGGGCAAAAGAACGCGAGTCTTTCTATGGCGGCTGAGAGTTTTGGTCGAGTGCAAGACCTTAAAATCGACGTTCTTGACGGCAAGCGCTTTGTGACCATCAACAAAGTCCCGCAACGTAGCGCTTCGGACTTGATTGGGCATTTGTGCGCCGTGGTTTTTTCTCCGTTGCACCTGGCTTTGATTAAGGATGGGCCGGGCGTTCGGCGAAAATTCCTCGATACCGCGATTTGTCAGACACAACCCAAGTATACCGCGCATTTGCTGAAGTATAATCACGTCTTGAACCAGCGAAATAGCTTGCTTCGTCACCTTAAAAAGAGCAAAAATCTCGATGATACCTTGGATGTATGGGAGGAAAAGTTGGCGGAGTACGGTGCGGCGCTGATTGAACGCAGATTTTCTTATGTGGAAAAATTAAAGGAGTTGGCGGCGGAGTTCTATTTGGGCCTATCTTCCAAAAAAGAAAATTTGTCTATGCAGTACAAAACGACGATGAATGCCGATGTGGAGGGAGTTTTGGAAAAGTGTTTTATAAAAAAAGATTTTTTGCAAAAGTTGCGAGAGTCGCGAGAAGAGGACGTTTCGCTGGGATTCACAACCCGCGGTCCGCATAGGGATGAGATCGAG
>CAQKRU010000002.1 GCA_948823415.1 uncultured Eubacteriales bacterium | reverse complement strand
GCCAACGTTTTAATTCGTCGTTATTAATTTTAAGTTGTTGCTTTAATTTTGTACAAGGCTGCTGAGGGTTTAAAGATACAAGGCATTCTTTTAAGCGCAAGGGCATAAGATCAACACTCGAAATGCCGGATAAAAGTCCTTCTGTGAAGGCTCTTAACTCAAGCGGATTAAATATAGAGTAAATCTTCTTCTAACACATTAAACTACTTAACAAATGAAAATGGATGGAAAGGGTTGGTATCAGAAATTTGGCAAGGAAGTGGTTAAACTATTTCCCGACATGGTGGTATAAATTTATGCTATACAATACTAATGAATGGAGCAAAAACATGCAACGGACTGTTAAAAAAATAACTAAAAGCGTAATAAATTTGCCTCTAAAAAAGCACGTAGCGGCATATGCTCGAGTATCAAGCGGTAAAGAGGCAATGCTTAATTCGTTGTCGGCGCAGGTGAGCTATTACAGTGGATTAATCCAAAGCAACCAGGATTGGGAATATGCCGGAGTTTATGCCGACAGGGCAATAACAGGAACAAAAGATTCAAGGCCAGAGTTTCAAAGACTGCTTGAGGATTGTAAACTAGGAAAAATAGATATGATCATTACAAAATCAGTGTCAAGATTTGCAAGGAACACCGTGGCGATGCTTCAAATTGTGCGAGAACTTAAAGCTATAGAAGTTGACGTTTATTTTGAAAAAGAGAATATACATAGTATGTCAGGGGATGGAGAGCTGATGCTTACCATCCTCTCTTCATTTGCGCAGGAAGAAAGCCTTTCTGTAAGTGAAAATTGCAAATGGCGAATTAGAGATAAATTCAAGCAGGGTATACCTACAAATAATGCTATCTTAGGATATGAAATAGTCAATGGAATTTTTAAAGTCATCCCGGAAGAAGCAAAAGTTGTAAGGATGATTTTTGAAGACTATTTAAGCGGCATGGGCAAAAATGCAATAATGAAGAAATTAGTGCAACTGAATATTCCTACAAAGAAAAATAGAAAAAACCCGAGGCAATGCTCTCAATGGCACGAAAGTGCGATAGCCAAAATTCTTCGAAATGAAAAATATACAGGAGACCTTTTGCTGCAAAAAAGTTACATTTTGGACCATATAACTAAGAAAAAATGCATTAATAACGGCCAATTGCCCAAGTTTTATATTGAAAACAATCATGAAGCAATTATAGATAAAGAGACATTTCAAAAAGTACAAAACGAGATAAAAAGACGAGCCCAAAATAAAGGCAATAATCAAAAAGTTTACCTGTTTACAGGGAAAATAATTTGCGAGCAATGTGGCAAACATTACAGAAGAAAAATCAGCAATGCAGGCACAAAATATGCCAAACCGGTGTGGATTTGTAGCACATTTAACAGGTATGGAAAGGCGACTTGTGCGTCAAAACAAATTCCAGAAAATATATTAGAGCAGATTGTTCCTAAAGATTTTAAGGAAATACGAGTAACAGGTCCAACCGAGATAAAAATTATCTTGGAAAATAACGAAATTATAGAAAAAGCATGGGGATACAATTCCAACTGTGAGGGAGGTGAAGGTTGTGAGCACAGCAAGAGCTGTTACGGTGATCCCGGCAACACTTAATTTATTTACAAGTACGCCCAAAATCTCACAAAATAAGCGAAAAGTAGCTGCATATGCAAGAGTGTCGACTGACAACGAGGAACAACTTTCAAGCTACGTGGCGCAGGTTGATTATTACACAAGATACATAAAGTCCAAGGCGGAGTGGGAGTTCGTAGAGATTTACACAGATGAAGGGATAAGTGCTACAAATACGAAAAAACGAGATGGCTTTAAACGAATGGTGCAAGATGCGCTTGACGGCAAAATAGATTTAATCGTAACGAAATCAGTATCGAGATTTGCAAGAAATACCGTAGATACGCTTACCACGGTTAGGAATTTTAAGGAAAAAGGCGTGGAAGTTTATTTTGAAAAAGAAAATATTTATACGCTTGACTCAAAGGGAGAGCTGTTGATAACGATAATGAGTTCGCTTGCGCAAGAAGAGTCTCGGTCAATAAGCGAAAATACGACGTGGGGGCAGAGAAAGAGATTTGCTGATGGCAAAGTCAGTCTACCTTATAAGAAATTTTTAGGCTATGAAAAGGGAGAAGATGACATTCCGCAGGTTGTAGAAAAAGAAGCCAAAACTGTCCGGTTGATCTATAGGCTATTTCTTGAAGGGAAAACGACAACTGGGATAGCAACGCATCTAACTAATCTGAGAATCCCTACACCTGGCGGCAGGGAAAAATGGACAGCGAGCACGGTTAAAAGCATTTTAACAAACGAGAAATATAAAGGTGATGCCTTGCTTCAAAAGTCCTACACAGTGGATTTTTTAACAAAAAGAAAAAAGAAAAATGAGGGAGAAATCCCGCAGTACTACGTTGAAAACAGCCATGAAGCGATAATATCTCCCGAGGTCTTCGACATGGTGCAATATGAATTTGAAAAACGAAAAGACCGTATGCGCAGCGGCGCAAGTTGTTTTTCTAGCAAAATTGTGTGCAAAGAGTGCGGGAGTTTTTATGGACCAAAAGTGTGGCACTCAACCGATAAATACCGCCAAATTATATGGCGCTGCAACGCGAAATATAAAAGCAAAAAGAAATGCCAAACGCCCCATGTCACAGAAAATCAGATAAGAGAAGGATTCATTAGTGCGATCAACGGTTTAATAAAAAATAAAAACGCTGTGATTAAGGATTGCAACAAGTTAATCTGTGAGTTGGACGATATATATTTAATTGAGGAAAAAGAAATAAAGCTTCAAAGTGAGCGCACGGTGCTATACAATTCGATGGAAAAGCTGATTGAGAAGAATTCAAGTTTTAAAATAAACCAAACGGAATACAACGAGCATTACGAAAAATTTAAGAAGCATTATGACAAGATCAATAGGGAACTTGCTGAGATCGAAGGCGAAAAACTTAAGTACAAAGTAAGAAAACAAAAAGTACAAAACTTTATAAATAAATTGAGGGAAAACGAAAAATTAGTAACAGAGTTCGATGAGACATTGTGGTATGCGATGGTTGAAAGAGTCGTGGTAAGTAATGACGGCAGTGTGAGCTTTGAATTTAAGAATGGAAAAATAATTAAATAATATTATAAGAAAAACCGGAGCATGGCAGGTGTAATCTCTGCGCGGTGAACCGGCTTTTTATTTTATAATTAACTTGACTTCGCTTACGATTAGAGTTTAGATATGTGACACAGGAAAATTGAAAATAAAAATGTCATGGCAGACTAGTATGACGCAAACATACCAGCCCTGCAAAAGGTACAGAGCTACCCTTCACAATCGCAAAAGCGACGCCATAACTGTTTAATTATATATTAAAGCTTATAGTTGCATAAGAGACGCATGTACGGGGACGAAAGGATGGTGATTTTTCTGCCTTTGCGGCACATTTTTAGTTGCTAGGAAAAAACATAGCACGGAGGCCCGTTGCAGCACTGTAGTCCGTTCCTTCAGTGACATCGTATCGGACCCTGACTCTTCCTGCGTTAGTTGGCGGTGTGGTTGAAGGCGTCCCTTCGGTGCCGTCCGGATTTATCGGAATGTAGAACTCGATAATCTCGCCCATGCTGATTATGTCGTCTTTAGGCCTTATTATGACTTGCTTTTCTGTGCCGTCGAACTCCAAACTCGCTGGCAGAATACAGTCAAAGTCGTTTTCTGTCGGTATTTTTAGGATTTTAAAGCTCAAAGATACCGCTGGAAAGGCATTGCCGTAAGGATCGGATTGATTCACTGAAACGGTATGCGTGCCGCCGGGAAGACCACTTATCTGCACAGACCAGTATCCATCGAGGTCCACTTGCGTTGTGGCAAGGATTTTGTCACCCTCAACGATAGTTACAATGTAGCCGGGCGCTCCGGTACCAGAAATCGTCACTGTGGCGCCGGGGCCGAACACTGCGTTTTGGGCGGGGGCCGTAAGCGTCGTCTGTTTGGTGATGTTAGTGCTCACGATTATTGAGCTGGCCAATGGGGTGCTGTTTCCCCACAGGCGGTCGCCGTACTCGATCGTGTAGCCGTATATTCTGTGGTTGTCTACAGTCGGATATCCTGTTAAAACGGAATCATTCCAAAGTTTATTACCTTTTACAGTGGCTAAAAATGGTTCTTCGCCACCGTTCCCTGTTTGGCTTGGCTCACCGCTGGCCCACATATTAAATTTAAATGGCATATGACCTGTAAATCCTGAAGTAGTCAGTGAATGTTTAATTTTTTCATAAAACACCGAATTTTGAGGGTTTGGATTACTATAATCATAATCAAAGTACTCTGATTCCTCTTTGCTTATTGGTCTGTTTTTACCTTCAATCGACCAAGATGAATATTGTGGCTTTAATTTGGCACAAAGCTCTGGTCCGCCCGTCCAATACCAGTATCCGATATTATTGTTGGATATAGTAACATTGGACGTGTTTAGCCCACTTAATGTAGCACGCGTCCCGCCGAGCCAACCAACACTATTTTCTGTACTATTTCCTGCATATTTTAAAACGAAATCATGTTCTCCTTTCGAAATAATATTTGCCAAGTAACCCTTCCAGCCGCCAAATTCGCTTGACTGAGAGTTGTTATAAGCATCTATCCAAGTAATATCTAAACTGGGCACATATTTGTAAAAGTGACCCGTGCCAGGATAGTAGTGCACATCGCTGGGAATCTCCGATTCACTCAAGAGAATAGTTATAGACTGCGAAGTTGCGCACCTGTACTGCACGTTCCGTAAGAATCCCTCCACACTGGCATCCGGTTTCGTCTTCATGTATGTAACAAGAGTGCTGGTATTGTCCTCACTTGCGATGAATCCATCAGTCGTCTTCGGAATTATTTGGAAATTATTCGTGTCTTCACCAGAGCACGAAATTTGGATAGTTTGGGTTGAAGTCTCCCAGTATTCAGAAACTTTCGTATTCGGATACGTGCAGGATGTCCAGTCAGCGCTCCACAGCTGCGGCCCAGTGGTCACCCCAGCGTCAATCCCGCCAACAGATGAGCACTCCGCGGTATTTCTTATGCGCAAGCACGCAAAAGGTCCCAGAAAAATCCCCGCAAGAACGTACAAAACCAATTTTTTCACAATTTTCATCACAGCACCACCCAATATTTATGTGTTTTTTATCCTATTATATATATATATATATATATTGCAATATATTTTTGAGATTTTTGTACACATGCACAAACGACGGTAAAAATTTATATAAATATTAAACACATAAAATTTTGAATGTGTAAAATTTTAAGGCGTAGCTACAAGAACATACTTTCTGTAATTTTGGGCTTCAAATAATTAAAAAGTCCAGCACTACTGGTTTGGCCAGGAGGTTTTTCAATGCCAAAAAATAATATTATAACAAGAAATTTATCAGCGATTTTTATAAAATATTTTAATGTTAAAGGCAAAA
This sequence comes from uncultured Eubacteriales bacterium, assembly GCA_948823415.1. Lineage (GTDB taxonomy): Bacteria > Bacillota > Clostridia > Oscillospirales > Acutalibacteraceae > CAG-557. Next base: position 87,238 of record CAQKRU010000002.1, on the reverse strand, counting down.
ACTTGACGTTTTAAACAAATGGTGGTATAATATTAATGATTATTGAAAAGGAAGTGATTTTGGTGGAAAATAAAAAAATAAAAATTGCAGAATTTTATGAGCAAATTTTTTCGGACACTAAATTGAAAGAAAAAATCGAAATAAAAGCAAAAGCAATCGTAGCCGAGGAAGATTTAAGGAAATTAATTCGCGAAGAGATCATGCCGCTTATGAAAAAATTTAATGTGAATTTTTCGGAAAAAGAGTTGCTATCATATGAGGAAGAAACATTAAAAGAATTATCTGAAGAGACCTTAGAAGGCATCAGCGGTGGACGAGGAATTGCAATTAAACCATTGCTTGGCCTTGGAATTTTGTCTTTTTCCCTGTTTGGTGGGATAGGGCTAGAATCCTTTGCAGCTGGAGGCAGCGGAAAAGGAAAGACTGTTCAACAGCAAGAAGTAACTAGCAGTGACGATGAAAACGGAAACGATAACGACGATGAGGAAGAAAGTGACGATGGTATAGACGTGGAAGATATAGATCCGAAAGATATAGTTATTGGAATTGACAAAGATGGCATATCATTTAAGTACAATAAGAAACATATGAATAAATCTACTTTTTTTAGATTTGCAAATGAATTTCAAGAAAGTGGCAAGGTCTATTCTCCTAACAAAGCCAATCGTAGCAGGGCTCTAAAGTGTTTACTTTTTAACAAAAACGTAATGGAAGCTCTTAAAGATGAACCGGAACTTCTCGCAGACGTTTATAAAAACATGAAAGAACTTCGAGAAGACGAAGATGCTTGGGATAACCTCCCGCAGGAAATAAAAGATAAAGTAAACAACTTTTTAAAAGAGTATGAAAAAAGTCACGACGATGATATAGATGTAAATAATCAAGAAGTAAAAGATATAGCGGATAAAATTAGTACTGAGATTGACGAAGATGGCGTATCGTTTAAATATGATGACCGCTATATAAGTGAATCTAAATTTTTTGAATTGGCAGATGTTTATCAACAAGATTATACCTTTTCTTCTTCATTTAAGAATCTTACCCACGAAAAAGCCCTAAAAGGTATACTTATTAATGAAAATGCCATGGAAGAATGGAAAAATAATCAAAAACTTTGTGACAAAGTTTTTGTGATTACAGAAAAGAAAATCAGAAGTAACGCTAATGTTTGGGATAAACTTTCAAAAAAAGTAAAAGATAAAGTGGCTGGATTTTCAAATGAATATTTGAATAATAAAGATATAAGCCCTAAAGATGTTAAAATTAATATTGATGAGAATCAAAGGTTTAACTTTAATGGTTTTTCTCTGAATGGAAAAATTATCTCTACAGGGGCACTTTTAAAAATTGCAGAAAATTATAAACAAAAAAATGATGAATATATTCCTGACGGTGATGATATAACACTTTCCACCGCCATGAAGTGTATACTTTTTAATAAAAATGTAAAGGAAAATTTGGAAAGTGAACCAGGACTTTTTGACGAAGTTTATGAAATTGTGGAAGTATTTGGAGAAAATGAGCAAGCCTTGAATAGCCTTCCGCCGGAAGTAAAAGATGAAGTAGCTGAGTTTTTAGAAGAGTATGATGATTATAATGAAACGCCTAGAATAAGTAGCAAACCACAAAAGGGAAACTTAGAGAAAAATAAAAAAAGCGGTATTGCTGTAGATGATGAAGACGATGACGACTATGCCGACAACAATAGTGATTTTAGCAACGACGATGACGATGATGAACCACCCAGAGTAAGTAGAAAGAGGCCCCAAAAAGGAAAACAGGCACAAAATAAAAAAAGTAGTGAAAGTAGTCTTGACATTGATGATGATGAACCACCCAGAATAAGTAAAAAGCGGTCTCAAAGAGGAGAACAGGAGCAAAGCAAAGAAATCAGTGTTGTTAATGCTAACAACGATAATGCTACTGTAGAACAAACTAACGATACTAATAAAAAAGGGAACAAAAAGGCAAAAGCAGTAGGCAAAAAGGGTAATAAAAAAAGACGTTTTAAGAAAAGGCCAAGAAAAAAAGTTACTTCTAGTAATGTAAAGGAAAGCACTCAAAATAATGACGATACTATAATCGGTAATGATGAAGATGCTAATAGTGATGATGTAGCTAAAGACATCAAAAGCAGCGATAACAATTCTGCTGTTAACAATGTTACTTCTGACAAAGACCATGGTGACGTGGCTATCGAGAAAAACAATAGCAATAATTCTAATGAAAATGATGATAGCAGTAGTGTTAATGTCAATATTCCTAAGGAGGATAATGAAAATAATAACAGTGATAATGCAAAAGTTTTAGAAGATAACAATAATTACGATCATATGAGTAGTAATAGTCATCCTTCAAGCAATTTTGATGATGATAACGATAATGATAACGATAACGCGAATAATATAGACTTAGACAATAACGACGAACAATCTTCCAATACGGATAATGACAACCTTAATTATGCCCCACAAATATTATCTATAAAATATTTTGATCTTATTAAAAATATAAGAGATAATTTGGATGGACAGCAGCAAGAAGATTATGATAAAGCGACAAGACAAAGGGGAGCTGAAGTGGGAACAAACGGCTCAAGCATATTTATTTTTATAAGGAACGATAATAATCCTAACAAAGTTACAATTACTCATGTGTTTACGCCGTCATCATTAGTTTTTACAGACTTCCCATCGGAAATTATGACAGATAATAAAACTACAAAGCAGGTTTTTTATAAAAATGGAAAAACTGAAGATGTAGATATGAACGAGACCGTAAAGGTCGTTAATATAAACTTAGATAATAATGCAGATTTAGCGCTAAAAAATTTAGCAGAGGAGTTTAATCGAAAAATCCGAATAGCCAATATAAATTATGTAGCTTGCAATAAACCAAATAGATTTGGGTTTGGAGGTGACGCAATAGACGTTGCAGCAAAAAATTTGATATCAGTGTTGAAACAGATTAAAAGTTTAGATGAACTTGATGAAACTTCTAAAAAAGATGTAATAACTGATATTAAATATTTGCATAGTTATGTAAAACCAAATGGTAATGAATTTTACTTGGAAGACACTTTTAAAAGTTATACCGGAATAAATAATCTTGAATTAATAGAACAGTTTTATGAAAGTGGCAAAAACGAATAAATTTAACAAGCAAATAATAATTTAGCTCTTTTGCCAGGCAAAAATTTTGGCAAAGGAGCTAACTTTTTGTCTAAATTTTGCTATTGTACTAGAGCTCTTAAAATAGCATCCCCCGGAGTTATTGTGAATGGTTAAATTATGGTATAAAAATACGGACAGCTCAACTCTCTTTACATTAACGCTCCCTAGCGTGAATTTTTTGGATTTAGAAACAGCAAAATCAAAGATAGGTTAGTAAAAAATGAAGATTGAAAAAATCAGCATAGATGAAATTAAACCCTATGAAAACAACGCGAAACTTCATCCGCCCGAACAAATTGAGCAAACAAAAGAGAGCCATATAGAAGACAATTGCAGATTTACAAACTAACCAGTTTAAATAAGAGATCTATTAAAAACGTTTGAAAAACAAAAAAGAGCAAATTGCGTAAAAGCAATCCAGCTCTTTAAAGACCAAAAATTTTATTTTTTAATATCATAAAAACGCGCAACACACTGGGAATTGTATCAATAGTCGAGTGAAAATATGGTGCTGATGGCCGGACTTGAACCGGCACGGTATCGCTACCGAGGGATTTTAAGTCCCTTGTGTCTGCCTATTCCACCACATCAGCGCATCTAAATCGACGGAGATATTGTACCACACGAAGCGAATAAAATCAATAGGGAACACGAAAGTTTAATTTTAGAGATCACGAGAACTGGTTTTGGGCAGGGCTTTGTGATAAAATATAAAGGCATAAAATTAGCTTAGAAAAGAGAAATACAAATGGACCAATTTGCGCGAACTAGACTGTTGTTGGGCAAAGATGCCGTAAAAAGGCTTCATGATGTCAAGGTAGCAATATTCGGATTAGGTGGAGTGGGTTCCTATGCGGCCGAAGGGTTGGTCAGAGCTGGTGTGAGCAGCTTTGTGCTGATCGACAATGACGTTATAGACGCAACCAATATAAATAGGCAAATTATCGCGCTTCACAGCACAATTGGGCAAGCTAAAGTGCTTGTGACCAAGAACCGGATCTTAGACATAAACCCGAGCGCAACCGTTGTTACGCACAAAATCTTTTACTCCAAGGACAGCGATCAGACGATTTTTGACGGTTGCGATTATGTGGTCGACGCGATTGACACTATCTCGGCCAAGATAGCCTTGGTGGAGGAGTGCGCTCAACGGAACATCCCGATAATAAGTGCGATGGGGACTGCCAATAAACTAAATCCGATGGCGCTAGAAATTGCAGACATTTTTAAAACTAGCGTTTGCCCGATGTGCCGTATGATGCGGACGGAGCTGAGAAAAAGAGGGATAAGCTCCCTAAAAGTGGTGTATTCAAAGGAAAAGCCGATTGCTCCGGACATAGCAAACGATAATGTGAATTTAGAAGAAAAAAGGATTTTGGGAAGTACGCCATTTGTGCCGCCCGTTGCGGGGTTAATCCTTGCCAATGAAGTGGTTAAAGACATTATATCTAGATGACAAGAGTTGACTGTAATTGGGTTAAAACTATAAAGATTTACGTAGCAAAGGTCTGTGTGCGATCTTTTGGGCAAACAAAAAAGAAAGCAACTTGCATAAAGGCAAACCTACTCTTTAAAGGCCAAAGATTTTATTTTTTATACCATTAAAAACGCGCGCCACACTGGACATTGTATCAATAGTAGAATGAAAATATGCCTAATCACTATAATTTTGATTACAATAGCAAGTTTGCTCGAAAAATGGCTAGAGGTGTTTATAACTATTGCACGTGAGCTATATTTTTTATAAGTCGTGTTTATAAAAAGTAATCCCCGAGAAAATACTCGGGGATTTTTTAATTTCTGGTCAATTTAAATTGTTGCAATCATCGTCACTAACTGACGTGTGCAATTCTGTTGATATGTTGTTTCCGGAATCGAAAAAGCAATGTGCGAAAACCAAGAGCATTTTGCAGCGCCATATGCCAATGTTTAGCATTAGCTGGAATTTCTACCACCATGTCGGGAGATAGGTTAACCACTTCCTTGCCAAATTTTTGATGTAAGCCTTTTCCATACGCACAAATGATGATCACTTGTGACCTATAAAAAAGGTTTCAACTGTGGAGCTTTTTTTGCTTAGCACACAAATTGATAAAAAATCATAGTTTGTACATTAAAATCAAAAGTGTTTTAAAGTTTACATGATTTGATCAATTAAGTCGACGATTAACCGATTTATCCTAATGTAAAGGCCGATATTGGATGAAGCATATTCTTCTATAGTTGTGTATTTGGGTATAAATTTAGTCGTTTCTTCCGTCACTTCTTCTTGAGAGTCTTCGGCTTCTTCCCTCGTAACCATAACATTAAAATTGTGCAAAAGGTTCATTAACGCGTGTACTTTATAAAAAGTGCCCTCATCACTTAATTTCATTTTTTTGTCATCTGTTAAATCTTCATCTGTTAAAAAGCCATCAAAATTTTCTTCAATAAAATTAGTTACAGACTCTAAAAAAAGTGGCTGTTCTTGTTTTGGAATTGTCTCGAAAATTAACGCAGGTGTATTTCTTCTATATTGTCTATTTTTAATTTCATTATCTTTATAATTTTCTAGCATCTCAATGATTGCGGACGGCAGCGCTATTTTTCTCTCCACACTGCTTTTTGTATAATTACTTATTGTTAAAGAAGTCTTTGTTGTATTATTTGAATCAAAGTTTCTTAGCCTATTCAATTGTTTGTTTACAATTTTCTTTTCGCCCTTTGTGACATTTTCAAATCCCCCACTTTAAATTGCTTCGATGAGCTTTAAGAGTTTTACGCAGTCATTGTAACCTTGAAGGTAAAGCCATTCTTGCTCGATGCTGTCAAGTAGCGATTTATCTTCTAAAAAGCTTTCTGCAAATTCTTTGTCTTTAGTGCTAAAATTTTGAAACAAGTCATAAAAACGTTGGCTCACATTTGCATGAGTCGTACGTATGTCTTTATAGTTTTCATCGCATTTCTCCAGGTTTTTAAAGCTGTCTTGCATCAAATCAGTGAAGAGCGTTCGCATACTTTCATTAAAACTATTCATTGTCTTGTTCCTCCATTTTCTGCCTACTTGATTTATAAAGCTCACAAGCTGGCGTTCCTACTCTGTCATATAATCCAAGAAATTTAATAGGATTTTTTATTAACTCATCTAGTGCGACTTTTATTTGCATTCCACAAAGTAACATATATTCGGACTCCGCTGTTGAGGTCAGTATTTTAGCTGACATCAGGGAATTATAATCCTTTCGCTGCTCATAATTTAATCCTTTTATGAACTCTTTTTCGAATTCATCGCAATATTCTGAGTTTTGTTTATGACGTTCGCTTAAATATCGAGGTTGATTCGGTATATCTAAAATATCCATTAAAATATTGCATGCCACTTCTTCAATCTCGTTTTCTTCATTAAAATTTTTATCCATATTATAGATTTCCTTTCAAGTTTTGACTCCACAAGCCATTGAAAGAAACTAAAACGCATGCTATAATATTTACGCTCCAATTATCTTTCGGTAATTGTGGGTATGATAGAGGGAAATGGTTCACTTTGATGGGTGCCATTTCTCTTATTTTTTTAATTTCTCGTAGGTTTCACGAATCCCTTGACGTATAACGGCGGCTTTTGTAAGATTTGTTTTTTTACAGCAGTAGTTTAACATTGCCAGATCCTTATTTGAAAGCCGAATGCGCATTTCATTTATTTTGGGGTCATCCGTTGGCCTACCAGTTCTTGGCGACAAATTATCACCTCACTTTCGTGTCTCCAAAACATATGATAATATATGTGGCCACAAAAGTCAACCCTAAAAATAAAAAATTTCTGCCTCCCTATACCACCTTTTTTTATCGCAAAAAGGTGGCGCCAAAAAGGCTCTTCTAAGGCAAAAGCGTTTCGCCATCTGCGGATGTCGACCAAGGCTTCGCCTTTGGAATCCACGATTTTTTGAAAAAAATCGAGTAAAACTTTTACTTTTTAGCGCCAAAGATTCTTCATCTCCTAAGGCCGGTCCAGCGCGGCGCTGGTCGGTTAGGGGTCTCAAAGGGGAATCGAAATCCCCTTTGAACGTTTTTTGGTTCGTTTTTGTCGTTACACAAAAATGAACAAATAAATTTTAAATAATTCTCTTGACATTGCATACAATATATTGTACAATAAATTGTACTTAATAAAGAGCGGGAGGAAATACTATGTTGGCTGTTAATTACTCAAGTATGAGAGATAATTTCAAAGATTACTGCGATAAGGTAACTGATGATTACGAAACGGTGATAGTTACTCGTAAAAATGACAAAAATGTCGTTATGATCTCACTTGAGGAGTATAATAACATGAAAGAAAATTTATATATTATGAGTAACAAAAAAGACTATGATAGACTCGTGACTTCTAAAAAACAATTAGAAGCTGGAAAAGGCACTGTAGCTAAAAGTATAGAACAGCTGAGGCAGCTGGAAGATGAATAAAAATATAATTTTTGGCGAGACAGCTTGGGAAGATTATACTGAATGGTTAAAAGCGGATAAAAAAGTACTCAAAAAAATTAACGATTTAATAGATAATATTAATCGGACTCCTTTTGAAGGACTAGGAAAACCAGAGCCATTAAAAAATGAATTGTCAGGGTATTGGAGTAGGCGCGTAACTGAAAAACACAGGCTGATTTATAAGGTATATGAAGATAAAATTTATATTATCGGCTGCAAAGGGCATTATGATGATTAGGGCACAAGCTAATTTTTGTGTCCTTTATTTTTTAGAAAGCTTCGCATAAATAGAAAGATCGCTTTTGTATCCCTCAAAATTATCGATGCGGGTGATATCGTAGTATTTGCCGCTGTATTCTATCTCCATATCAGTATTAATGTCATTTCTAAAATTTATGATAAACAAACATTCTTCATCATGCTGCATTGCTGCAGAGGCGAAGGACTCTTTTCCTGATAAATGCCTGTAACATGCCCACAAAGGCTTCATCAGGTAATGGTGTTATACTTACTGATATCTACACTAAAGTGGTGGATGGAATTTTAGTAACACCTCCCGAGTTTACTACACAAGATGACCAAATATTACCGGTTGTGGGTATAGGCGGCGAAAAATTTAGAACATCTAAAATTAAAATTATTAAACTAAGTCCTTTAACAAAAACATTTTGCGTTGAAGGTGATGCACAAAGTGCATTTTTCGGGAACGTAAAATAAAAAGTTAAGTTTTTATATTTTCATTGAAGCTTTTTTGAGAGATTTGAAAAACAAAACCTCTATTCTCATAGTTTTTATCTTCCTCTGTTGATTACAACTTAACTAAATATATAAAATTTTTTAACCTTTTTCTTAATATTTGACTTTTTTAAGACATTTTAACATGCACACTTTACCCACATTTAGCCATCAAAAAATAAATTTAACTATTTAACCATGCTAGCAACTTCATCCGCAAAGTTATCTTCACGTTTTTCGAGTCCTTCGCCTTTTTCAAAGCGAGCAAAATTTTCAATCTCGATGTTTCCGCCCAATTTTTCGGCAATACTTTTTACATATTGCTCAACAGTCAAGTTCGAATCCTTAACGAAAACTTGCTCAATCAAACAATTTTCTTTGTAAAATTTACCAATCTTGCCCATTACTATTTTCTCCGCGATGTTAGCAGGCTTGCCCTCGTTCATTACCTGCTCAGTGAGGATTTTCTTCTCGTGCTCCAAAACATCCGCAGGCACGGCGCCTCTGTTCAAATAACCCGGATTAACAGCAGCCACCTGCATAGCGATGTCTTTGGCGCAAACTTTAAATTCATCTTGCCGAGCAATCTCAGGCGAAGCATTAAACTTAACCAAAACACCAATTCGGCCGCCAGCGTGATTATAAGTCGTAACAACGCCCTCAAAGCGCTTAAACCGACGAACCTTTATATTCTCCCCAATTGTCAGAATCTTCTCTCTAACCAATTCTTCAACAGTCAAATCGCTACCGCAAGCTTTGCAGGCCATCAAAGCCTCCAAATCAGCAGGATTTTTCTCAATTATAGTATCCGCGCAAGTTTGCACAAAGGCCAAAAAATCAGCGTTCTGAGCCACAAAGTCCGTCTCCGCGTTAACTTCAATAACAACCCCAATATTTCCATCTTTATTAGTGCACGCAAACGCAACACCCTCCGCTGCGATTCTGCCAGACTTCTTGCTCGCAGCAGCCAAGCCCTTCTCCCGCAAAAAATCTATAGCTTTATCCATATCGCCACAAGACTCAGTAAGAGCTTTCTTGCAATCCATCATTCCGCAGCCGGTCTTTTCCCTCAAAGCCTTAACATCGCTCGCTGTAAAAGCCATAACCATTCCTCCATATATGTGTTTCAAAATTTTCTAATTCAAATGCAGCCTTATTCTTCGGCCGTTCTGGTCTCTTCAAAAATCAAATCTTCGATAGACTCTTCCACAGGCTCAACCGCGGCAGAACCCATCTGGCCCTCCCTGCCTTCAATGATTCCATTAGCCATAACGCCCGCCAAAAGCTTAACCGCGCGGATAGCGTCGTCGTTGCCCGGAATAACATAATCAACTTCGTCTGGGTCGCAGTTTGTGTCCACAATAGCAATAATCGGGATCCCAAGCTTTTTAGCCTCGGCCACAGCGATTCTCTCTTTTCGCGGGTCAACAATAAACAGTGCGCCCGGCAGCTTTTTCATATCTTTAATGCCGCCAAGAAATTTTTCCAACTTTTCAATCTCAAGATTTAACTTTATAACTTCTTTTTTCGGCAGCAATTCAAAAGTGCCGTTGTCTTGCATCTCGCGCAGTTGCTTTAAACGATCCACTCTACGGCGGATAGTAGTAAAGTTAGTAAGCATGCCGCCCAGCCAACGCGCATTGACATAATAAGCACCGCAGCGGATAGCCTCTTCTTTAACCGGCTCTTGAGCCTGTTTTTTTGTGCCAACAAAAAGCACAGACTTACCCTGGTCGGTAATGTCCTTAATAAAATCATAAGCTTCCTCGAGCTTCTTGACGGTCTTTTGCAGGTCGATGATATAAATCCCGTTTCTTTCGGTAAAGATATACCTAGCCATTTTGGGGTTCCACCTTCTAGTTTGGTGGCCAAAATGGACACCCGCTTCCAAAAGTTGTTTCATAGATACTACAGATGACATAAATTTTCCTCCTTGGTTAATACCTCCGCAGCGCCCACCTGAACAAAAAGCACCAAGAAAAAGCGGCTGCGTGTGAATTTATAAAAATTAATTAATATTATAACACACCCTCAAAAAACTTACAAGGGCTTTTTTGATTATATTCCGTTTAGTCTGATTTTGGCTGAATAATACAGCTACATTCTTAAGAATCTTTTTAAGCAGTCTTGGAGTCTTCTTCTCTTCCGGCGCGGGCCCAAATTATGCTTTACTAGCACGGTGTCGTCGCCGATTATAGCTATGTCCTCCCACCTTATTATTATGTCATCTTCTCTGCCCAAAAGCCCACACCATCGCAGTCGGCCATATATTATTATCGAAACTAATCTTGCGTCTTTTGTGTCGATCTCTACATCGCTGACGCATCCCAGCCGGACTCCGGTTTTTATGTTTATCACTTCTTTGTTGCGCATCTCTACTATTCTGCATCTCATAAAAACCTCAAAACCTCCTGCGTTAAAGTCCGATTGACTTTAGCTTTTTGCGTATATATAATTAAATTTATCGAAGATTAAAAAATTTTAAGGGGAAGTTTGCATATATGTCAAACGACATTATTCGCTATAATCCGGTGCCCGAAGTTGGTCTCTCTGAAGCCCAGGTTTTGAGCCGTAAAAATGCGGATCTTATTAATAAGGATACATCTGTGCCGACCAAGACGGTGCCTCGCATTATAAAAGATAATCTGTTTACGCTTTTTAACTTTATAAATTTCTTTTTGGCCGCTTCCATAATTTATGTAGGCTCGTTTAAAAACTTGCTGTTTATGGGCGTTGTTATCTCTAACCTCATTATAAGTACTGTTCAGGAGATTCGTGCAAAAAAAACAGTGGACAAATTGTCGATATTATCGCTTGCAAAAGTTTCGGTTACTCGAAATGGTGCTGTGCAAAAAGTTAATATTGACGAGCTTGTTTTGGACGACATAATTGAGTTGACTCAGGGGGCGCAAGTGCCTACCGATTGTAAAATTATATGTGGCCGGTGCGATGTTAATGAATCCTTGCTGACCGGTGAATCCAACTCTATATCTAAGACGGAGGGCGACTTGTTGCTCTCTGGCAGCTATATTGTTAACGGGACGTGCAAGGCGAGGGTTGAGCACGTCGGCAAGTATAACTATGCTTCCAAGATCTCTTGCGGCGCCAAGTACGTTAAAAAAATAAATTCTCAGATAATGTCTGCCTTCAACAGGATTATCCTGATTTTGTCGATACTCATCATCCCCATCGGCTTCTCTTTGTTTACGCATCAGTTGAGCCATAACTCTTTGGAGGGCGCTGTTGTAAACACCACTGCTGCGCTAATTGGGATGATCCCCGAAGGACTGATGCTTTTGGTTAGCACGGTTTTGGCGGTTAGCGTTCTGCGGCTATCTAAACATAAAGTTTTGGTGCAGGAGCTTTACTGCATCGAGACTTTGGCGCGGGTTGATACCTTGTGCCTCGACAAAACTGGTACTATAACTCAAGGTACAATGCGGGTTAATGATATTTCACCTTACTCGGGTAAAAATTCTAGCACCGATAAAGCCGCCATGCTTCGGGCTTTGTCGATTATCGTGAATAACACTGCGGACACAAACCCTACATACTGTGCGATAAAAGAGTTTATCGACGAAACCCAAGTTGAATATAAAAAGGCTAGTGAGGTTGTGTCCTTTTCGCCCGAAAAGAAGTGGTCTGGCGCGTATGTTGACGGCTTGGGCAGCTTTGTGATGGGCGCCGCTGAGTTTGTTTTTGGAGAAAATTTTAGGCTCTTTAAGAAAGAACTCCATCAACACGCCAAGGAGAACCGCGTCCTTGTTTTGGCGCATTCCAAGAATAATTTTGTTAACAAAAATCTGCCGCAGAGCCTAGATTTGATGGGATTTATCTTAATCAAAGACGTTATCCGAGAGACTGCGGCGGACACTTTGAAATATTTTTACGACCAAGGTGTGGACGTTAAGATAATTTCTGGCGACAGCCCCACAACCGTCGCAAACATCGCAAAACGCGTTGGGGTTAAGAATTACGAAAAATGCATCGACGCAAAGGCCGAACTGAAGACCGCAGAAGACATCCAAGCCGCGGTAAAAGAATGCTCCATTTTCGGGCGGGTCTCTCCCACGCAAAAAAAGGAGATCATCTGCGCGCTCAAGGAGCAGGGCCATACTGTCGCGATGGTTGGCGACGGCGTTAACGACGTTTTGGCGCTAAAAGAGTCGGACTGCAGCGTGGTTATGGCCAACGGTAGCGATGCAGCCAGAAACGTCGCTCAGTTGGTTTTGCTGAATTCGGATTTTTCATCCATGCCCAAAGTCGTGCTCGAAGGCCGCCGGTCAATAAACAACATCCAGCGCTCCGCCTCGCTGTTTTTGGTCAAAACAATATACTCTACCCTGCTGGCCATTCTGTTCCTGTTTTTCAACACGCCGTACCCGTTCATGCCCATTCAAATGACGTTGACAAGCGTTTTCACCATCGGGATTCCATCATTCGTTTTGGCGCTGGAGGCCAACAAAAGCCGAATAAACGGCAATCTGTTCACAAACATAATAAGCAAATCCCTGCCGTGCGCGCTAACCATCGTCTCGTCGATACTGACTATCATGGCTATATCGAAGATCATCTACCTAAGCTATGCTGAGATCTCCACGCTGTGCGTTATTTTAACTGGGTTTTCAGGGCTCTCTTTGCTATTTAATTTGTGTTTGCCGTTCAACTTCGTTCGAAAATCCCTATTCTATGCGATGTCCACAGCCTTTTTAGTTTGCCTCTTGTTTTTCCAATCCTTCTTTTCGCTCGCCTCACCCAACATCAAACTAGTCGCCGTTGCCGTGCTGCTCTGCTTCTTCGCCTCGTTTTTGTTTAAAATGTTCTCCAAAATAATCTTCAAAACAAAAAAGCAAGCGCCCATCAACTAAGCGCTCTGCTTTCTCTATTTTTCTAAACTCTCTATAACTGCCGCCGTATCGCGGGCTATAACTATTTCTTCGTTCGTCGGGATGACAAAAATTTTTATAGAAGAGTTTTTCTCAGAGATCTCCGCCGTGCTGCCGTTGACAGTTTGCTCGTTCAAGTTGTCGTTAATATTGACTCCCATAAACGAAAGCGAATCGCAGATCGCCCTTCTGTGCTCAACGCGATTTTCGCCTATGCCGCCAGTGAAGACAATCGCGTCGCAGCCACCCAGCACCGCTATGTATGAAGAAATAACCTTGAAAATCTGATAGCGGAACATATCTTGAGCCAAAATCGCCCTCTCGTTGCCCGCCTCTGCTGCCTTTTCAATTTCTCTAGCGTCGCTAGAAACGCCTGAAACCCCCAGCAGACCAGACTTCTTATTGATAACCGCATTAAACTCTTTTAGCGATAAATTCTCTCTCTCGGCAACAAAAGTGATGATCCCCGGATCCAGCGACCCGCTGCGCGTTCCCATTATCATGCCGTCCGTAGGAGTAAAGCCCATCGTCGTGTCCACAGACTTTCCGCAGTCTATTGCAGCAATCGAGGCGCCATTGCCCAGGTGGCACGTGATAATCTTAGTCTGTTTAATGTCTTTGTGCATAAGTTTTGCGCACTCGTTGCTAACGTAATAATGAGAAAGCCCGTGGTATCCGTATTTTCTTATGCCATACTTTTCGTAAAATTCATACGGCAGCGGATAAATATAGGCTTTTGGCGGAATGGTACTATGAAACGCCGTATCAAAAACCGCCACCTGCGGGAAGTCTTCACCAAAAATTTCTTTGCAAGCGTTTATCCCATGCAGGTTGGCGCTATTATGAAGAGGTGCGATCGGCGTGAACCTCTCCACCGCGTTTATAAGCTTTTGGTCTATCAACGTAGATTTACTAAACTCCGCGCCGCCCTGCACCACTCTGTGCCCAGCTGCTGAGATTTCTGTCAGGTCCTTTATAACGCCATATTCATCGTTTAAAAGGAGCCCTTTCACAAAAAACGCCGCTTCCTCGTGGCTTTTTAGGTTGGACTTGAATATCTTTTTATGTCCTTTATAATTTTCGTATTCAACAAAAGCATCGTTCAATCCGATTCTATCGCAAATTCCTTTGGCCAACACCGTTTCGTCGGCCATGTCTATAAGCTGAAACCTCAGCGACGAGCTGCCCGCATTTATCACCAAAACCTTCATGCACGGCCTCCTTTTATCATGTGCTTCAATTCACGCTCCCTATATAGTATCATAGTGGAGAGGCGAAAATCAAGAAATTTGCCAAAAAACAACAATTTGGGAGTTTTTATTATGAAAATATCTGCGATAATTTGTGAGTACAATCCCTTTCACAACGGGCATAGATACCAAATTAAGCGCACTCGCGCTACGCACACCGTGGCAATCATAAGTGGGAACTTTACTCAACGTGGGATTCCATCGGTGATTTCAAAGACCGCTAAAGCCGAAATAGCCCTAAAAAATGGGTGCGACCTAGTCATAGAGCTCCCCACTCCCTACGCCGTCGCCAGTGCAGAGCGCTTCGCCTTTGGCGCCACCTTTTTGGCCGATGCCCTTAATTGCGTGGATGTTTTGAGTTTTGGCTGCGAAAATGACAATTTATCAAAGCTCCAAAAAGCAGCGCACGTCTCAAGTTCTGCCGAAGTTTTGGTCCTTACAAAAGAAAATCTAAAAAGCGGCGTATCCTTTGTAAAAGCCCGCCACAACGCCATAAAAGCTCTCTTTGGCACAGATCTTGCTACGTTACTCGCCACCCCCAACAACATTTTAGCCGCAGAATACATCAAAAGCCTGAGCGCATTGGGATCCAGCATAATTCCAATGCCCATTTTGCGCAAAGAATGTGATCGCTCAAGTAGTGCGACTGTCAAAAGCATTGCAACTTCTACTGTTTTGCGCAAGATGCTTTTTGAGTCCGACGAAAAAATAAAAAATTTTATGCCTCAAAGTGCCTACAAAATTTTAAAGAGAGAAGTTGATTGCGGCCGCGCTCCAGCGTCACTTTTAAACTGCGAACGCGCTATTTTGGCTAAACTTCGCTGCATGCAGTCTGATGACTTCTTGCAAGTCCCGGACGTTTGCGAAGGGCTCGAAAATAAAATTCACAAATCTGTCAAAACGGCGACGTCGCTTGCGGAGCTTTACTCTGGCGTAAAGAGCAAGCGTTACACGCAACTTCGGGTTCAGCGAATTATTTTGGCTGCCTTTTTGGGGCTTGACAAAGAAATTCTCAGCCTTAACCCGCCATATATCAAGGTTTTGGGCTTTAATGAGCGCGGAAAAGAAATTTTAAAAATCGCAAAAAAACGCGCCAAATTGCCAATCGTAACTAAGGCTTCGGACATAAAAAAGCTTTGCGATGATCCTGTCGCGGCAAAATTCTTCAAAATAGAGTCACAAGCGTTCGACTTATATAATCTTATGCTGCCGCGGGCTATGGCGTGCGGATTTGAATCCAAAAATCAGATCATAAAAATTTGAAATCGCAACGGGCCTAGTTATCCTTTAAAATGTTCCCAAAAATTTCTTCTGCAATCTTTTTAAATGCCGGCCCGCAGCTTTCTCCGCCCCCTTTGGCATCCTCGGCAAAGACTACAATCGAATATTTCGGCTTTTCTGCCGGAAAAATCCCAGCGTACCAAGCCTGAACTACCGCATGGTCACCGGACTTTATTCCCGTCTGCGCTGTGCCGGTTTTTGCCGCTGCTATGCCGACTTCCGGCTTGCCCTGCTTGCTGGTGCCATACTCGACCGAGGCTTTCATGTACTCCACCAAATGTTTTGCGCATTCGGCGGTCAGCACCCGGGTCGGCTTGGGCTTTGCTGCCTTTTGCACGTACTTCAAACCCTCATTAACAAGCCCTTCCACTAGCCGCGGCTCGCAGTAAAGCCCTTCTGCAGCTATGGCGTTTGTTAGCGCCGCCACTTGCAGCGGGGTTACAAGCAATTTGCCCTGACCAAATGAGAAATTCGCAAGAGCCCTGCTTTGTTCTAGGTCTTTCAAAGTCGGCAAAACCCCAGCCTTAGAGGTAATCCCCGGCGCTAACTCGATTTCTTTTGAAAATCCCAAATCTTTGGCTAAATTGAGGATTTTCTCGCCACCAATTTCTAGCGCCTTCTCAATAAAATACGCGTTGCACGAGAACGCAACGGCCTTCTCCAAATCTATGGGCCCGTGCCCCTTATTGTTAAAGCAGTGAAACTTGTGGCCGTCCACCTCGCAGCTCCCCACGCAATCATATACTGCGTTCGGATTCTTGTTCTCTTGCAAAATAGCCGCCGCAGTCACGAGTTTGAACACCGAACCTATATTGTACGGCAGCAGAGCTCTATTCAAAAGCGGCGAGTCTTCGTCGCTTAGCACGTCTGCAACGTTTGTTGGAGAAAACGTCGGCATGCTCACACAGGCGCGAATCTCGCAATTCGGGACCTCGGTTACTATAACAGCGCCCTTTTTTATATATTTTTGCGCCGCGGCCTCGGCCATTCTTTGAATCTTCTGGTCGATAGTCAGAACAATCCCCCTGCTGCACTTGTACATCGTGTTCTCAATGGTCGCACCCTCGCCCGGAATCCGCCGATTCAGCGCGTCAACCTTATACTTCACAAAAATACTGCCCCTGGCGCTGTTCAAATAGTCATTAAAGGCCTTCTCTATGCCGCAAACTCCCTGCATGTCGCCGTTTAAGTATCCTATTATGTGCGGAGCAATCTGCTCTTTTGCGTATCTTTGGGGTACCTTGAAGGTTTTAATTCCCCTTGCGATTACTTGCTTCTCGTCCGACAATTTCAACACAAACGGTTTGCCGGCCTTCATCTCTTCAAACGCCAAGTTCCTCTCGTCTTCCGACAAAATCTGCGGCAAAACGCCCAAAGTCTCCACCTCGGGCGTTACAGAGATGTAAGTCTCGTCCTCCACCCCAACAAGCGGCCTTTTTTGGCAGTCGTATATTTTGCCCCGCATCGTGGCAACCTTCAGCTTGTATGAGCTCTGTCTTGCCGCGGCGTCGCAAAGCATCTCTCCTTTTGAAATTTTGTAAGTGTTATAAACCGCGATTCCCATCGCAACCATGAGCATCGAAAAAAATATTACAACCCGCTTGTACATAAAATCACCCATGGCTATTATTGCCAAATTGGCACCAAATATATTCACACAGGTTTTATGAGGCGCAAAAATATAGAAATAAAGAGCAGCCCAGTACGCGGCCACTCTTTTTGTTCGTCGTCTAAAATTAAATCTAAATCAATTAGTGCTCTTTTATCATCGCCAAACTTCGCATTTTATCTGGCAAATCAGACACAACAACAGGCACAGCCAGCGTCAGTGTGGCATTATTCTTTTTGCAAACCTCGCTGAGACTTTCTATAAAGCCGACCAACTCGTCTATGTTGATTTTATCCGGCTCAAAAATCGAATCAATCAAAATGTCGGTAACATCATAATTGCCGGCGCAAACACCACAGATGAATCCATGCAGGCCCGCAAAATCTGAGATGTTGTAGTCCCTTATGTTGATGAGCCGCACGCTGTGGTCCAAGTCAAGCGTAAGGTTGCTTCCTTTCGCGATTAAAACAACCGTGCCATCGCTCTTAGCCGCCCGATTATTCGCAAGCTCCACTAACTTTTTGGTTTTGCCAAGGCCCTTTTGCCCCACGATCAAGTCTATCATTTTGCCGTTCCCCCTAAAATAATTTAAAATCGTCCTGGATTTTTGGAATTTTCAGACAACACATGCACTCTCAGTTGCCCAAAAGCGCAAACATGTTTTTTTTGTAAGCATCCACCCCCGGCTGATCGAATGGATTGACGTCCGAAATATAGCTCGAAATCGCACACGCTTTCTCAAAAAAATATATCAAATACCCCACTTCAAAGGGGTTTATCTCTGGCACCGTTAAGATAATGTTCGGCACGCCGCCACCGGCATGCGCTGCCAATGTCCCTAAAAACGCACTTTTGTTGACGAATGCTATCGTCTTGCCAGAGAGAAAATTCAACCCGTCCGCATCGCTGGCAATTGTCTCGATTAAAATGTCATTCCGCGGCTTCTCAAAGTACACAATAGTCTCAAAAATGTTGCGAGTACCGCTCTGAATGTATTGCCCCATCGAATGCAAGTCGGTAGAAAAAATCGCAGAGGCCGGAAAAATTCCCTTGCCGTCCTTCCCCTCGCTCTCGCCAAACAGCTGCTTGAACCACTCATTCATCATCGCAAAATTCGGCTCGTAACTTGCCAAAATCTCAATGCTTTTGCCCTTCCCGCTGTGCAAAATATTGCGAATTGCCGCATATTTGTAGCAATCGTTCTGATCTAAGTCAGCACAAGCTAAGTCCTCCTGCGCACGTCTGGCTCCTAGCATTAGTTCATCGATGTCAATGCCCGCCACTGCTATTGGCAAGAGCCCCACCGCCGTCAGCACAGAATACCTGCCACCGATGTCTTCCGGAATCACAAAGGTCTCGTACCCCTCTTCATCCGCCAGCCGCTTTAGTTTGCCCTTTTGCCTATCCGTGGTACAGAAAATCCGCTTTCTGGCCCCTTCTTTGCCGTACTTCTCCTCCAAAAATCGCTTAAACACTCTAAAGGCCAGCGCGGGCTCCAGCGTAGTGCCAGACTTCGACACCACATTTACGCTCACGTCCCGACCTTCGCAGATCTTCAACAGATCACTCAAATCCGCGGCGCTAATGCTGTTTCCAGCAAAATAAATGTCCGGCGTGGTTTTGGGCAGAGTGTTATAATTTCGCGAATTTATCAGCTCAATCACAGCCCTAGCGCCCAAATACGAGCCGCCAATGCCGATCACTATAAAAATGTCCGTGTTAGCGCTTATTTTACGGGCAGTCTCCTTTATCCGGGAAAATTCTTCCCTGTCGTAATCGGTAGGCAGCGTGACCCAACCCGTAAATTCGCTCCCCAAACCGGTCTTTTTATGCAAAAAATTGTGCGCTAAACTCACCGAGGGCTCAATCTTCTCGTAATCCTCGCCGCTAATAAATGAATCCAAATACTTCGTGTTCAGCTCAACAGGCATGGCTTTGCGCTCCTTGCTCGCATTTTTTCTAACATTCAAACGAATATTAGGTTCATTTTAACGCATGGGCGCGCTTTTTGCAACGGTTTTGCTGCAATTTAAATTTTTAAAAAGTCCATTAGCAAAATTTTAAAAACCGCGCCAAAATTTATTTTCTCTACGCTTTCTGCCGCCACGATATCGTACTCTGCGACGATTTCGTCCCCAAGTTTATAAATGAGCCGACCCAAACTTTGCCCTTTTTGCACGGGTGCCGAGGTTTCATCAGCTATCTCCATGCTGCTGTCTATGCTGTGCTCCTTGCCCTTTGGCACCAGTACTTCGTTCGCAATGTCCGCTTCGACCGCCACGCTTGGCTGCATGCCGTCAGTTACCCGAACCGGCGCAAAGATGCTCTCGTCCACAACCGGTTTTAGCATATTATAATTTGCAAACCCAAAGTCCATCAGCGCTGCGGCGTCTTTGAAGCGCTCTTTGCCGTTGGCCCCTCCCAGCACTACCGCGTTTAGCGTTAGGTTTTCTCTGGTTGCCGTTGCGGTGATGCAGCTTCCGGCCTGCGATGTTGTGCCGGTTTTTAGCCCTGTGATGCCCTTATAGCTCTTCAAAAGCTTATTCGTGTTCACCAGCTGCGTCTTGCCGTCTCTCAAATAGTCCATCCAGATTGAGGTGTAGTCGAATATTTTTTTATGCTTGATGAGTTCCCGCGACATCAAGGCAACATCGTACGCACTCGTCACGTGGCCTTCTTCATCAAGACCGTTGCAGTTTTTAAACACCGTCTCAGCCATAAAGAGTTCCTTGGCTTTGCGGTTCATTTCCGAAACAAACAAGTCCTCCGAACCGCAGACGTGTTCTGCTAAAGCCACAGCCGCGTCGTTTGCAGAGGCCACCATAACGGCTTTTATGAGCTCATCCACCGTCATGGTTTCTCCCGGCTTTAGCCAGATGTCCGAGCCGCCCATGGATGCCGCATGCTCACTCGCAGACACTGTATCCTGCAAGCTTATCTTTCCGCTGTCCAAAGCTTCCATCACCAAAATCATCGTCATGACCTTGGTTATAGACGCACAACAGCGCACCTCGTGCGAATTTTTTTCAAAAAGCACTCTCCCAGTCTTAGGCTCCATCAAAACCGCCGCCGGAGCCAAAATTTCTATATTCGAAGCATTCGCCGCTTCGTTCGCACAAACACTCCCCTTAATAATATAAATAAACACAATCGAAAATATAATAATCAAGCTGGTCGCGACTCTGGCGTACTTCTTTGTGATATAAATGCACACTTTGCTTCACCCTTCAAACTTTTTGAGATTTTTATTAATACTTATTCTCGCAAAAATCGATCTATGACAAACATCCAAAAAGCGAGGATTATTGCCAGTTAAAGGCAGATGTGAATTAAATTTTACTCAAAAATTAATATACAAACAAAAAAGAGCCCCAAACTTTAGGGCTCCTTTGCTTTTTTGGTAAACAAGCTAAAATGTAAAATCAATAATTTTCGGCTTTTATCTCAAAATAAGCTTGCGGATGCTTGCATGTTGGGCACTCTTCTGGCGCAGATTTACCCACGTGCACATGCCCGCAATTTCTGCAGATCCACACTACCACTTCGTCTTTTTCAAAGACTTTTTTATTTTGCACATTCTTTAGCAAAGCATTATATCTTTCTTCGTGGCCTTTTTCAATTTTTGCAACCTGCCGCATAGCCTCTGCAATCTCGGTAAAACCTTCTTCGTCGGCAACTTCGGCAAATTTTTTATACATATCTGTCCATTCGTAATTTTCACCGGCTGCGGCATCCTTTAAATTTTCGGCCGTCTTTGGAACTTCCCCATTATGTAAATATTTGAACCATAATTTTGCATGTTCTTTCTCGTTATCCGCTGTTTCTTCAAAAATATCCGCAATCTGCTGATATCCCTCTTTTCTTGCAGCAGAGGCATAATAGGTATACTTATTTCTTGCCTGAGATTCTCCAGCAAAAGCAGCCAATAAATTGGCTTCTGTACGGCTTCCTTTAAAATCCATGATAAAAACCCTCCTAAAAAAATTAAAGCATTTATTATAAGGACTATTTAATTATACTGCGCTGCCTTCAAAATTACAACAAACTTTCAAATTTTATTTTTCCTAATTTTAAAATTAAACTTCAAAAAATGATAAGATAATTAATTTTTTATTTTTTTCTTTTAAAGCAAAAATCTGCCTTTAAAATTTTCACAAGTTTTTTATTTAACCGTCAAAAAGCCCTCCTCAATTTTGACAAATATCGTTTATAAATTTTGTCTATGTACTATCAAACTTTTTTTACACTTCAATTTTATTGATTTTTTTGAATCTTTAACGCCAATTTAAACTTGAATTTATCTGTTTTGACATGTAAAATATACATAATAGAGGAGTGTGATTCCACAATGCTTGGAAAAATTTTTGAGGTGGTGATTGACGGATCTGCTTACGGCTCCAGTGCAAAATATTGTGCCCCGCTATATGCGGCACATATTGTAGATCCTCTGCCGAGCTTCTTTAACAAAAAAGTATATTTTATCTCGAACAAACCCGTACAAAAATCGACCATCGGCACGGTGATAGCTATTGCCAACAAGGGCGAACATTGCGAAAAATTAATTTTGGCTCCCAAGGGTGCTATTTATTATTCGCCCGAGATTAGAAGTCGCCTTTCTAGAATCAAAAATCAGTTTCCGTACCGGTTAACTTGTCTTTATGAAAAGTCCTGCGGCGCCGTTATTTTTAACGATTTATCAGATGAACGCTATTTTTTGGTCGTTAAAAACACCAACGGCAGGTATTGGGGCTTTCCAAAAGGTCATATAGAAATTGGCGAAACCGAAGAGCAGACCGCAATACGAGAGGTTAAAGAAGAGACTAATCTGGACGTTACCATTCTGGATGGCTTTCGCAAAACTAGTGTTTATCGGCTTTTTGGCCAGGTAAAGAAAAAAGTTGTGATTTTTGTGGCAAAGGCCAACAGCAAAAAAGTTACCGCCCAAAACAGCGAGATAGAAAAGTACAAATGGCTAAAAAAAGATGATATATACAAGTGCTTGAATCATCGAAATGATCTGAAAATTTTTGAAGAAGCCGTAAAATGGCTCGAAAAAAATAAAATTGTTAATAGCAGATAGCATTAAAATACCTGTTTTTTACTAAAAAGAGATAGCTTAAAATTAGCTATCTCTTTCTTGTTTTGATTGTATCTTCAATTCAAAAATTACTTCTCAATCGCTAAGCTTGCAGCCAAAGGCAATGTGCCTGCCGTCACAATCTTCTAATACAAATTCTTTGTTGTTATAATCTGTGGTACACAGCGGCTTAACAAATTTTACTCCGTTTTCTTTAAATTCTTGCTCTAAATCTTCTTGATTCTCTGTATAAAAATACACGTCAAAACCGTAGCCATACAACGCATGATTTGGCTTGTATGGTTCTGCTAACGCCTTTATAAGAATTATTTCGACAGAGTCTTTATACAAGCAAATGTGCGGCTCCGATGCGTTCAGATACTTTACGTCTTTGAATCCCAATTTATTAACATAGAAATCGGCCGTTTTTTCGATGTCATTGCACGGAAAAATCGGGCTTAATCCTATTAGCATACGCTTTCTCTCCACTCCCCTCATCTATAGTCTCAATTCAACTTATATTTAAAAAGATCCCGCAGGCAAAAATAACCATTGTGCCGATAATAAAAACATATTTCGCTAGCGGAACAAACCAGCTCCCGTTGATTTTTCTTTTGGCGCCTTTGTTTATCTGCTTTAGTGCAAAGTCTGAGCCGCAAACCCAGAAAAACATCACTCCTGCTAACAATGTTCCGAGCGGAATGGCGTAAATAGACACCATATCCATCCATTTGCCGACTGTCTCGCCGTTTTCTATGAATAGGCTTATCGCCGCGGATGTGGCTATAACTATGGTCACTGCTAAGTTCCTTGGCAAGTTAAATTTGGTCTGCAGGCCTTCTATCGGCACTTCAAAGAGGTTTATGATCGACGTTACGGCTGCGAAGAGTATCGCTGTGAAAAAAATAATTTCAAAAAAACGCCCAAAAGGCATTCCAGCAAAGACCTGGGGCATCGCAACAAACAATAATGACGGCCCCGCTTGCGACTCTAATCCAAAGGAAAACATCGCAGGAATAATCGCCAATGCGGCTATAATTCCCGCCAAGACGTCAAACAGCGCCACATTTTTTGCACAATAAATTATGTCTTCGTCGTCCTTCAAGTAGCTACCATATATCAGCGTTCCGGAACCCGCTAGCGATAGCGAAAAAAAGGCTTGTCCCAATGCATAAATCCAGTTTTGTGGCTCAAGGAATTGTGCAAAATCGAAATTGAACAGATAGTCGTACCCTCGAAACGAGCCCGGCAAAAGCGCCGCCTTTATCGCTAAGATTACAAACAATATGAAGAACAGGGGCATCAGGACTTTGTTCAGCTTTTCTATCCCGTTCGAAATTCCGAATATCATTATCAAAAAAACTATCAAAAACCCCGCCAGATGGCTAACCACATTGCCAAAATCTCCGGAAATGTTTGCAAACAAAGCTACTGTATCCTTTTGCTGTAGCAATTCTCCAGAAATACTCGAAGCCAAAAAGCGTATTATCCATCCAACCACTACAGAATAACCGATTGCAATGCACAAAGCGCCCAAAACAGGGATCACACCTAAAAACTTGCCAAATGGTCGGTTAAACTTCTTTTTTGTGGCGCCTGCAAATGCGCCTATGGGGCCGGACTTCATCGCGCGGCCAAACGCCATCTCGCCGATAACTCCGGGTATTCCTAAAAGCACCGTGAATATAATATATTCGATCAAAAACACCGCGCCGCCATACTGCCCCAATCGATACGGAAACATCCAAACAGTTCCGATTCCTACTGCCGAACCAACGCACGCCCAAATGAATCCGAATTTTGTTCGAAATGTGTCTCTATTTGCATTTAATGTGCTGTCCTTTACCGGACCTTCTGAAATTGGCATAATTAACCACCCCATTTTTACATTATAAATCAAAAAAACTGATTATTCAATAGCTATAAACAAAATTTTGCAAAATATGGTAAAACAGTCCACTGAATTATAATGTGTATTTCAAAAAATATTGTAAAGGCCGATGCATAAAAGCCGCGAAACGGTCGATACTATTTATGCGGTTATACCGTAAAAAAAGAAGGGGTGAGAATTATGTTGGACAAACTAGCCTTAATTTTAGTTATCATCGGCGGTCTCAACTGGGGCTCCATCGGGATTTTTCAGTTTGACATAGTCGGATGGCTGTTTGGCGGCCAGCTGAACATCGTAAGCCGTATAATCTATACAGCCGTGGCGCTTGCCGCAATTTGGTGCATTTCTTTGCTGTTCAAAGACAGCGATGATTCCGTGCATCATTCAATGTGAACCGCGATAGATGGCTATAGACAAAGCTCCCTTTTATTTTTTATCTCCTGAGCTTAAAACTCGGGAGATTTTTTTGCACTGCAAAAGTTCATTTAATTATGAGGCTTTCTCCCGACATTTCTTTAGGTTTACTCAAGTTTAAAACATCAAGCACAGTCGGCGCAATATCTGCAAGTTTCCCATCAGACCTAAGTTTGCACTCATATCCTACAACGCAAAATGGCACCGGGTTAGTCGTATGCGCAGTAAAAGGCGATCCATTTTCGTCAAGCATTTTTTCGGCATTTCCATGGTCCGCAGTTATAAGCGAACATCCGCCTGCAGTTAGAACTTCATTAACAAACTCATAAACACAAGAATCCACAGTTTTAACCGCAGCCTTAGTAGCTTCAAAATTGCCAGTGTGCCCGACCATATCGCAATTAGCAAAGTTTAAAATTATCACATCGTGCGTTCGCAATTTTATTTTTTCCTTAACGATTCTAGTAATTTCATACGCACTCATCCCCGGCTTCAAATTATAAGTCTCCACCTTCGGCGATGGCACCAAAGTCCTGTCTTCTCCTGCATATACCCGCTCAGAGCCTCCATTAAAAAAGGAGGTCACATGCGCGTATTTTTCTGTTTCCGCAATTCTCAACTGAGTCAAATTATTTTTTGAAAGAACCTCCGCCAAAGTATTATTCAACTTCACGTCCTTAAAAGCTACCAGAGCACCAACAAATTCATCGCTATACCGCGTCATACATACAAAATTTATTAGACCGCAAAGCTCTTTTCGCCTTGCAAACTTAGCAAAGCCCTCGTCAATAAAGGCCCTGGTAAGCTGGCAAGCTCTATCCGGGCGAAAATTAAAAAATATAACCGAATCTCCAGCGCTCACCGCAGCATCCCGATCACAAATAATCGGCTCAATGAATTCATCTGTTACGCCCGAGTCATAAAAATTCGCAACCGCTGCAATCGGATTTTTTTTACATATACCAGCCCCACACACAATTGCATCATAGGCTTTTTTCGTACGCTCCCAGCGATTGTCGCGATCCATCGAATAAAATCTGCCCATAATCGTGCCGATTTTGCCAACTCCAATTCGCTCCATCTCAGCTTCACATTTTTTGATAAATCCCGCTCCAGATTTTGGCGAAACGTCTCTTCCATCCAAAAAAGCGTGAACATAAACGTTCCTCAAACCAAGGCCCTTCGCCATCTTAATCAGCGCAAACAAATGGCCAATATGGCTATGAGCTCCACCGTCGGATAAAAGGCCCATCAAATGCAATCGCGAATTATTTTTTTTTGCCGATAACATAGATTGCTTCAACACGGCATTTTCAAAAAAACTCTCGTCCTCGATGTTACTGTTAATCCTCGTTAAATCCTGAAAAACCACGCGACCAGCGCCAATGTTAATATGCCCAACTTCGCTATTCCCCATCTGCCCTGCCGGCAAACCGACATTCTCACCAGAAGCTTCTAGCAATGCAAAAGGATACTTTCTAAAAAGATCATTTAAATGCGGCGCCGTTTCGCAAGTTATTGCACTTCTATCAGAGTCTAGAGTAATCCCAAACCCATCCATTATAATGAGCAGCAACGGGCGCTTCATACAAAAACCTCCCAAAGCAAGGCAGGTTACCTATCCTTCACATATCTCCATTTATAGCCATATGCGGTCTTGCCCTGCTTCTTGCAAATTTTATTTATCGTCGCGTAGTCAGCCTTCTTGTACGCTGTGTTCTCGCGAATCCAATTCGCACCGTCCATGATCTTAGAAAAAGTCTTAACAACCTCCAAAGTCTCTTTATCTATCATATCCACAGCAATCGCATTTGGCCTATTTTTTTTATATTTTTCAACCATCATTTGCCGATACTCCGGATTGTTCCTCATTTTATCAACATGTTTCTTAAGGCCCAAACCTACATTCGGCGAGACTTTCCTCTTTTTCTTTTCAGGCTCTAAACCTTTCTCCGCTTCATCCCGAGGTACAATCCGTCCCATTACTGCGACCGTTTCAACAACCATACTATCAACATTCATAAATTAAGCCGGCTCCCCTATCTATTGTAATAATTAAAACTTAAAAATTAATGCACCAATCTTATAAAATGCCTCAATCTAACAAGCTCCAACTCATTAGAATCAAAAATCTTTTTATATGTAAAGTTCAAAATTTGTTCCTTGCTGCAAAAGCCCGCGTAAGTTTGCCTGTCGTTTTCAAAAATGCAAAACCAGTAATTCCCGTCACCCCAAGGGAAAATTTTGTAATTAATTGTAAGCGGATCCAGCTCTTCTATTTCATAATGCAGCCCATTAGAATCCATCGCTGCTCGGTTTTCATCGGTGCCCACCAAAGCCGCCTTCAGCTTTCTAACAACATTTTTCGAGGGTATATTCTCCGCATTTAGTTTAATGAAAAACACTATCGAAGGGTCTATCTTGTGAGCCTCTTTTATAAGCGCCTCACAGGCCTTTGCCGCATAGCTATGCCCTCTAGACTCAGGAATAACCCAATAAGCAATGTTAACATACTCCGACAGACACGCCAAAACAACGGCTCCAACCGCGTTGCCAGATTTGTCTTTGATAACAAAAGTAAAATTTGAGCCTGAATTATAGCGATTCAGTTCTGATAAAGCCTGTTGTTCCGTCATTTCTCGATCCATAGCCTCTAAATAGTATCTTATATTCACGTCTTTATAATATTTTTTTAACTTATTAAAGTCATCCCGACTAGGGCGCGACAATGTTATTTCTCCAGTATCTACATTATCGATGCTACTTATAGCTTTGCATTCACGCGAGTAATTCTGACAATTTTCGCGATGACAAGTGGCCTGAATCCTCCCCGCAGACGGAGCAAACCCAAAACAAACCGCAGCCGACAATATAACCGATATAAACTTTCTCAATTTAAAATCCTCCCAATAAATTTTTTAATTCCCAATTTACCTACTAACCTTCATTAATTAAGCCCCGCGAAAAAGGCAGATGATTATAAATCCACATCATGTGGCCGTATAAACGCCTGGTCATCTCTAAATCTTCATCAGACTTAATTTTAAAATTAAAATGCCTCAAACAATTTGGCATCTTTGCCCAAATATATGATCCCAAAGCCCCTGCCAAGGTTTTAGCAGAATCATTACTCGGCACATAGCTATCTCCCGCCACTTTAAACAACAAATCACTATTGTTTTGCCGCAAAATCTCCTCAATAATAGCCGTTTGATAGGCAACATAGGGCTGGCTAGAGATAAACAATGCATCCTCAATTGCCCCCGGATGCTCTTTGTTCCACTTGCAAAAATCCTCAACAGTCGTCTGCGTTATTGGTCTTCTGCCATCTCTTGCCGGAGTATCAATCACAACAAGGGTAAAGTCGCCCTTATTTAGCCAAGATTGTTTGTACAAATATTTAAAAATATACGCCTCAGTGACTTCGCTGCTACTTATTCCAAAATGCTGAGCAATTTTTTCAATCTCTTCTGCCGTTCCATCTACGCCAACTGTCGCATACCTTTCACCTGTTAGTAAGACAACTCGATCAAAATCATGTCCCCGCGCAACTAAGCGCTCAACAAATTTAATACGCTTTTCCATTTCAGATCTGCGAGCTCCCAAAATACAAACAGCATCATAATGCATCTTACTTGAGTAAACGGCGTCAACAAATCCTAATTTTGCAAAATTTTCATTCAAAAGCTTTACGTCTTGGTCCATCCAATTAAGGTCAGTTGTTTCCCAGCGTTCTTGTTTATCTGCCCTGTTCACAAAGCGTTTTTGCGTCGATTCAACTAGTTGCAAAAGCTCGTGTATGCCAAATCTTTCGGGCAATGGTACACCTGCCTTTTCGCAGATAAACTTAAATGCATCCTGCTGCTCTTCTGTAGAAAACCCAAAACTATCTAACTCTTCTTCCAAGCTGACATTTTGCTCCTCTTGAACCACGGATGCAGAACAGCACATACAATTTATCAAAAATGAAAATATCGCAAAAAATGAAAAAATCCTCAAAAACCAATGTTTCTTTTTCATAAAATAGCCTTCTCCCAACAATAAAAATCATACAAATTCAAGTTTAGCGCCATCTGGTGGAGATGAGGGGAATTGAACCCCTGTCCGAAAACCGTTTATCAGGGCTTTCTACGAGTGTAGTTATTGAATTAAAAATTCCCTTGGCAAAACGCCCAATAACAGGCTTTAAGCCGCGGTAGGCTCTAAATCATGACTAAGCCTGAGCCAAAGCCTAGTTCACGTTCACTGCTAATCAACGCCTTTTAAGGGCCGCAGTATTCCCTAAAAAGACGGCAGCTTAGTTAAGCTGCATTTAAAATTTCGTTATTTGCGTTTAATTTTAAAAAATTGCGAAATTTAAAGCGTATCCGCACCGCTACTCGCTTACCAAGACTCACAATCCCCGTCGAACCCGTTACATCCCCATGTTTATACCGGCCTCAACGATTATATTCCTTAATAGTGCGTTCAATCTTCCTTTGAGCATCCTTTTTAGCCATCACGCTACGCTTGTCGTAGAGCTTTTTACCCTTGCAAAGGCCCACGCAGACCTTAACCAGCGAGCCCTTAAAATAAACCGACAAAGGCACCAAAGTATACCCCGCTTGCTTAATGAGCCCCAAAAGCCGCATAATTTCGCGCTTGTGCATCAACAGCCGCTTAACTCGCACCGGGTCTTTATTAAAAATGTTCCCCTTTTCATAAGGCGAAATGTGCATCCCATTGAGCAAAAGCTGACTATCCGTAATGCTGCACCAAGCCTCCTTCAAAGAGACTTTGCCCAAGCGGACTGATTTTACTTCTGTGCCAAAAAGCTCAATTCCAGCCTCAAATTTCTCTTCCACAAAGTAATTATGAAAAGCCTTTTTATTTTGCGCAACCGTTTTAAAAGTCTCATTCTTCATGCCAAGCACCTTCGCACTTTTTCAGAATGCAAAAATCCACAGCCAAAAGCGCAGATTCTTAAATTAAATTATAGCACAAAATCGCTTCCTTGTCAACAGCAAAAGCCAAACAAAAATTTGCTCAAAATTCAAAAACAAATCTTAAAAAACCGCGTCAAATCTCGCTTCTGCCAATTAAAGCACGTGAAAGGGTCACCTCATCCGTATATTCAAGGCCTCCGCCCACCGGAATCCCATACGCCAGCCGAGTAACCTTAACTCCAAGCGGTTTTAGCAATTTAGAGATATACATAGCCGTCGCCTCACCCTCCACCGTGGGGTTCGTCGCCATTATGACTTCTTTTATAGTCTCAGCAGAAATTCGCTCCAACAGCTCTTTGATATAAATTTGGTCCGGTCCAACGCCATTTAGCGGAGAAATCACCCCATGCAAAACATGATAAGAACCCGAAAATTCGCCGGTTTTCTCCAAAGCCAAAACGTCGCGCGGATCCTCCACCACGCAAATAATATTTTTATCCCTAGCGCTATTGCGGCAAACGTGGCACAGATCTTGATCCGTTAAATTCTTGCACACCTTGCAATACTTGATTTTCTCATGTGCCTCAATGATAGCAGCCGCAAACTCCTTAGCGTCACCATCGGACATCTGCAAAACAAAATAAGCCAGCCTCTGCGCCGTCCGTTTCCCAATCCCCGGCAACCGCTCAAATTGCTCAACCAGCCTCGCAAGCGGCAATACATTATACTCCCTCATGGCCTAAAACAACCCCGGCATATTGAGCCCCGCCGATAACGCGTCCGTTTTTTCGCTTCTTTCTGCCGAAGCCGCGCGGATAGCCTCGTTCAAAGCAACTATAATCAAGTCCGAAAGCATCTCCACATCGTCCTTATCCACAATCTGAGGGTCAATCTCAATGTTCTTAACCTCCGGCTTACCAGTAATAGTCACCTTAATGGCGCCGCTAGCAGACGTCGCCGCGTATTCTTTCTCATCAAGCTCGCTAGTTAAAGCGTCCATCTCCTTCTGCATCTTCTGAGCTTTCATCGCCAACTGCTGCAAATTCCCGGCTCCGCCGCCGCCAAACCCTTTGGGTAACCTTGCCTTCATAATTCATCCTCCAAAAATTCAAACTTCTGTAACGTCAATCCCAAGCCTTCGGGCCGTCTCAGCTAAATCATTCAAAGGGTCCACCACCTGTCGGCTATTATCCGCATTTGAATTCGCATTAACCTCCGCAGAGTAAGGCCCCAGCTTATAGGCTCGCCCCGTAACGCTCCGAATAGCGTCCCTTATTTTGTCCCGCTGGCTCGACTTCCTCAACAACTCAAACGCCATCTCGTTTTTAGAGTCAATCAAAACGAAGTCCCCGCTAATATAAGCGTCCGAGCCCTTAAAAGCCATCGCAACTGTTCGCGAGTATTCCTTCAAAACGTCCAAAACCTCCGCCCAATTCTCCATCTTTTGAGCATTCTTGTGCAAAACTGCCATGTCAACGCTGAAAGTACTAGAATTAGCAACTTCTTGCTCGTTCTTTACAGTTTTTTTTAGCGAGTCGTTTGCATTTTTTTCCACAGCTTGCACCGTGACTCGTTTCGAACCGACTTCTTTTTTCATAGTCCCCGCAGCAACCTGCTTAGAACCAACCCTTTTTTCTGTATCCTCCGCTGCAATCGCCTTTGAGCCTTTCCCTTCTGCAGTTTCTGCCCTCTCCTGTTCTGGGACCAAATCTTTTGCTAGCTTCTCATCCTTATCTGCCTTTAAATCTCTTCCTGTCGGGATTCTCTCAGGATTAATGCCCGAAGCTAAGCCCGAAATCTTTCTTTCTAATTCATTAATCCGGCTCGCAAGCGCCTCATTACTGTAGTTTAACTGAGGCGCGCACAATTTAATTATGCACATCTCGAGCTCCGTTTTAGCGTCGCACCCCCGGCTCATCTTCTCAAACGACGCCTGCAAAGTGTCCATAATAAAAATTACCGTTTCAAGCGAAACTTCCTTGGCCAAGTCACGCAACCTAGAGTAGTCATCATCCGAGACAACCATCAGCTTTTTCGCGTCTTTTAGGGTTTTAATCAGCATCACGTCTCTAAAGCCGCTTATCAGCTCAAACGCCAGCCGAGTCATGTTTTTCGAGCATCTATCGAACTCGCCAATCGCGGCCAGTGCGTCCTGTGGAACTTTTCGCAAAATAGCCTGCATCAACAAAAATATCTGTTCGCCAGAAGCCAGTCCCACCGTGTCTGCAACCACATCTGCAGTAACATTTTTGGCTGTCCCCATGCACTTGTCGAGAATTGCCAAAGCGTCTCGCATTGCCCCGTCGGAGATTTTAGCAATCAAAAAAGCGGCGTCCCTAGTTATACTGGCATTTTCCTGCGATGCAACATAGTCAATTCGGCCAGCAATGTCCTCCGCAGAAATTTTATGAAACTCAAACCGCTGGCAGCGCGACAAAACCGTAGCCGGAATCTTATGTACCTCAGTAGTGGCCAAAATAAAAATAACGTGCGCCGGCGGTTCTTCAAGAGTCTTAAGCAAAGCGTTAAACGCGCCCGCAGAAAGCATGTGCACTTCGTCTATGATGTAAACTCGATACTTGGCCTTAGCCGGTGTAAAGACGGTAGACTCACAGATCTCTCGAATATCGTTTACCCCATTATTGCTAGCTGCATCCAGCTCAACAATATCCATAGCCTCGCCAGAATCGATCTCTCCGCACATTTCACACTTGCAGCAAGGATTACCAGCCTCAACGTGACGGCAATTAACCGCCTTTGCAAATATCTTTGCGCAAGTCGTTTTGCCCGTTCCACGCGAGCCGATAAACAAATAGGCATGACCAATGCGGCCAGACAAAATTTCGTTCTGCAAAGTCACCGTAACATGCGGCTGCCCCACGACGTCCGCAAAGGTTTTGGGCCTGTATTTTCTGTAAAGAGCCTGATACATACGTAATTTACCTCTCGCAAACAAGATAAACAAAAAGCAAAAACCGCAACAAACCGCCAATGTCTATAAATCAAAAAATAAATAATATACACTCAAATATGCAAGCGAGCAAACTGACTGCATCGCCCCCGGCACTCCGCTTAATGCTGCTCGGTTCCCCGCCTGACATGGTTCACGGCGCCAGACCGCGCAGCGCCCACCCGCTTACATATTAAAATATATATTTCATGTGCCTATTCAATGTTCATGCGCACATTTACAAGCAAAACCTTACCTTGACCGGCGCCAAGCTTAACGCCATCGCCCCTCGAACTTACTTTGTTATTATAACACATTTTTTTGTGAAAATCAATACTCATTTTAAAATATTGAACAAAAATCCCGCTGAGAATTTTACAAAATAACTCAGATTATTCTGTTGAATTTTGTCTTAAAAGACGGTATAATTAACCTTAGTTTATTATAATTTGGCAAATTTATTGTTGAGGTGAGTTGAAAAAATGGTCAAATGTGCAAATAAGCTCTTGGTTGTTATTTTTTGTGTTTTTTTCGCGATTTTGGGCACCGGTTCCTACATAAACTTCAAGTCGGAGGCGATTATCAACCCAAACATTGCGCGATACGAGGCAGTTGCTCCCCTCGGTTCAGGAATTATAAATCCAAATGCACCCGGATATGCCGAAGCTATTGCGGCCAGACAAAATTCTTCTTGCAAAAGAGGCATCGACGTTTCCTATCACAACGGCGATATCGACTGGCAGGCTGTGAAAAATTCTGGCATAGAGTTCGCAATCATCCGGACTTCCTACGGCTGGAGCAATTGGGAGAAGCAAACCGATAAAAAACTTCGCGCAAATATATCGGGCGCCAAAGCCGTCGGAATGCCAATCGGTGCGTACCATTATAGCTATGCGACCAATACTCACGAGGCTTTGCTAGAGGCAGAGTTCTTCATAAATAGGCTCCGGTGGACACAGTGGGAGTACCCGGTCTTCATGGACTTCGAAGACAAGTGCCACATGACGTTGAGCAACTCACAGCGGACCGACATAGTGCTAACCTTCCTGCAAAAGCTAAAGGAAAACGGCTATTATTGCGGCCTCTACACATTTTTAAACTTTCAAAAATACCACCTAGACATGAACAGGCTCAGCGGGCACGAGCTGTGGATTGCCCATTGGCACCCAACCTGCGGATGCACCTCGCCTTACGGAATGTGGCAACACACCAGTGACGGTAGCGTTCCAGGAATTCGAGGCCGCGTCGATTTAGATTATTGCTATAAAGACTACCCTTCTATCATAAAGAATTCGCATTATAACGGATTTTAAGTCATCTATATGGCTTCACAAGCGAGTAAGCAGCAGGGTTAATGCTATTTGAGAGCTTATCAAAGCTGAATCCCTGGCTCCTTAGGCCATCAATAATCGCGGGCAATGCCTCTACTGTCGTGGTTTTTGGTCTAGCGTCATGCATCAAAACCACTCCATGCCTGCAATTTTTTGAAGCATTCAGGACATTGCTTATACACCTATACGTTGGCGTCGGCGTGCGGCTAACGGCGTCTCCGGCGGACAAATTCCAGTCAAAATAATCAAAGCCACGGCGGGTCATCTCCGCAATAAGCTCCCTGTAATTCCCCTTGTTAAAGCCATTTTTGGAACCACCCGGGAAGCGGAAAATCGTCGGTTTAACGCCAGTTGCGTCGTAAATCAAATTGTAAATCTTATTAAAGTCGTCCAAAAACGCGTTCACGCTCGCATAAATCTTCTTAAAAGCGTGCGTATAAGTGTGAACGCCGATGGTATGTCCCTCATCCACAATTTTTTTCATTATAGATTTGCCTTTTGCAGGGCAATTTCCGGTCACAAAAAAGGTCGCTTTGATGCCTTTTTCGCGCAGAATATCTAAAATCTCTAGCGTTCTGTCCGAAGGCCCATCATCAAACGTAAAAAAAATGGTCTTGTCCGGGTTTATCTGCTTTTGCGGCCGCGTGCAATATAGGTCCGGGTACAGCTCCTGATAATTCTTTGCGTTTGAGGCTTGAGATTGCGGTGCTTCTTGTTGATATTTTTTTATTTTAGGTGCATCCTCAGTTTTTAGCGATTTTTCTTCATTATTTTCAGGTTTTGAGTCGTTCTCTTCTGTTTTATTTTCCACTAACTGATCTTCTGGATCTGCCTTAGGCTGGGTCGTTTGCAACAAATTCACGCAGCTTATCACGATGGCTACTGCTGTTATTAAAAAAATAATTGTCAAACTTTTGTTTCTTTTTAATTTAATCCAATTTCTAAATTTTGACATTTATACATCTTCTTTTCCTTAAAATTTTGCCCCGTACTAAGTAAATTATACTGCCTTTACTTCTATATTTCAACAATTATTTGTTTAAATTTTTGTAACTTTTGTTACAAAATTCTGGGATAAAATACCGCTCTTCATTGTCAATTTCCAATAAAAAGTATTTGATAATTTATCTTTTTTATGTTAAAATTAAATAGCTAAAATTAATTTTAGCAAATTAAAAAGAAAAGGGGTAATAAAAATGGCAAATGACAAAAATAAGGGATTTCAAGAGGTTGACGAGCAAAGCTTAGGTAGCATAGCAGGAGGTTACGCGGGTGAAGATAAGTATTCAGCTGCAGAATACAACAAAGCTGGTGTAGGTTGGCAGCATAATATTTGGTCAAAAGACAAGTATTGGTATGGAGGCAAACCTATATCCCAAAAGGACGCTGAGAAAATCACTGAGGTTTACAACAGATTTAAAAAATAAAGAAACTTAAATTTGGGCGCGTTTCTTTAGCAATAAATTAATAATAAAATTTTTTTAGGCAGATCAAATTTTTGTAAGTTTGGCCTGCCTTTTGTTGCATACTCAACACAAATCGCTTGACAAAATTTATATTTTATGTTAAAATTAAAATAAATTTAGCAAGTAAAAAAAAGAAAGGGAGTAATAAAAATGGCAAAAGAAAAAAGGAATTTAAAAAAATTAAACAATTGTGAAAAGCAAGCCATAAGCGGGGGAACTATTTTTTATGGTCGAGGCCAAAATGGTTGCTATTTTGTACCAGACCCTATAAATAATGCTGTTTATAAGCATCATAATAAAGATCGTGCTGTAAAGAGTGCGATTAGTCACGGAATTTCTACCGATATTATAAACTGTAAAACTGAAGTTGCTGCACTCG
The DNA here is from genome assembly GCA_948823415.1 of uncultured Eubacteriales bacterium. Lineage (GTDB taxonomy): Bacteria > Bacillota > Clostridia > Oscillospirales > Acutalibacteraceae > CAG-557. The sequence continues at coordinate 51,410 of CAQKRU010000002.1, read as the reverse complement.
AGGCCGCGCAAAAAGCTGCAGGTATCTTACAACCAAGTCTTGCGGAAGCAACAAACTTAGACGGTTTTTTAGCTCATTTTAGCTAAATTTATAAAAATCAACAAGTTTTAAAGAACAATTTTTCTGATCAAACTGAATATAAGACAGCTCGTATTTTATTAAAAACTCGAGCTGTTATTTTTTATAAACAATTTTGATTTTTACAATAAAGTTAGCGCTTCAAATGCCTGCTTTATCGTTTTTACGCCGATTAATTCTATTTTATTTTGAAGATTCAAATTCATCGATTTCAGGCTATAATACGGAAGCACGCATTTTTCGAAACCCAGCCGCTGCGCCTCTATAACTCGCTCTTCTGAATAAGAAACTGCTCTGACTTCTCCCGCCAGGCCTACCTCTCCAAAAACGATGGCGTTATCAAAAAGAGCACTCCCCTTTAAGCTCGAAATCAACGCTAGCGCTACAGCCAAGTCTGAAGCGGGCTCGTCCAGCTTAATACCGCCGATCACGTTTATGTAGGCGTCCAGATTTGAAAAGAAGTACCCCGCTCTTTTTTCGAGCACAGCCAAAATTAGCAACATTCGGTTATAATCAAAACCGGTCGACATTCGCCTTGGGTGGCCAAAACCAGAGGTCGCAGCCAGGCCCTGAACTTCAGCAAAAATTGGCCGGGTCCCCTCCATAATGCAAGCTACGCACGTGCCAGGAACTCCTCTCGGCCGGCCAGACAAAAACATCAAAGAAGGGTTCTCAACCTCCGTAAGCCCAGCGCGAGTCATGCTAAACACGCCGATTTCGTTCGTGGAGCCGTATCTGTTCTTAATCCCGCGCAAAATCCGGTACGACATCTGCTTGTCGCCCTCAAAATATAAAACCGCGTCCACAATGTGCTCCAAGACCTTTGGGCCGGCAATTCCACCGTCTTTATTGACGTGACCAACAATCACAATCGAAATTTCGAGCTCCTTTGCGCATCTCATCAAAAGACTCGTGCACTCCTTCACCTGCGTCACGCTGCCGGTGGAGGACTGCAGCTCTCGGTGATTCATGGTCTGGATCGAGTCGATTATAACAATGTCGGGCCGATTCTGCTGAATCTCGCTCAATATCGCCTCTATGTCCGTCTCCGTCATAATGTAAAGATTTTCGCTATCCACCTCAAGCCGCGCCGCACGAAGCTTTATCTGCCGTTTAGACTCCTCACCCGACACATAAAGCACGTTCAAAGACCTGCCCAAATTCTTGCAAACTTGCAAAAGTATAGTAGACTTACCGATCCCCGGATCACCTCCCAAAAGCACAAGCGAACCCTTGACGATTCCGCCACCCAACACCCTATCAAGCTCATTCAAGCCCGTCTTGTAGCGATTTTCGTCCGCGTCGTTTATTTGCCCCAGTAAAACCGGCTTCTCGTACATTTTATTTTTTATATGCAACGCCGAGGCCGCCTGCTTCGAAGTGTCCCGAATCTCCTCATTAAAAGTGTTCCACTCCCCGCACGCCGGGCACTGACCATTCCACTTTGGCGATTCATACCCGCACTCCGAGCAAACCCAAACTGCCTTCACTTTTGGTGGCATATCTCTCCCGCCTCCGTCCTTTTGTTTTGTGTTTCTACGCGATTTTTTAAGCACGAAAAGCTCACAAAATTAGCAAATCCTTAGCCGCAGAAGTCAAGTTTTGCGCGCCATCCGCCGTAACCACAAGCATGTCCTCTATGCGCACGCCGAACTCGTTCTTTAAATATATTCCCGGCTCGACGGTGACGACCATTCCTGGCTTTAAAACGTCCTTTGAGCGCACAGATAAACTCGGCTTTTCGTGAATTTCCAGTCCCACGCCATGCCCCAAAGCATGCTCAAAACAGCCCTCATAGCCATTTTTATAGATAAAATCTTTAGTTACAGCGTCGATATCCTTGCACGAAGCTCCCGGCTTAACTTGCTCAATCGCTCTATTCTGAGCTTGCAGTACCAAATTATAAACTTCTCGTTGCCTTTCCGAAACCTTCCCCAGCGCAATAGTTCGGGTCATGTCGCTATGGTACCCGTTGTAAACCGCGCCCATGTCTATTGTTATGAAGTCTCCAGTTTCAAACTTCTTCTCCGAAGGCTGCGCGTGCGGAACCGCTCCGTTTTTTCCGCTTGCCACAATCATGTCAAACGCAGATGCTTCCGCGCCCTCTTTTCTCATCAAAAACTCAAGCTCAAATGCGGCTTCCCTCTCCGTCATGCCCGCCTTTATTGTAGGCAAAAATTTTTCAAAAGCTTTTTCCGCAATTTCTTGAGCTGTTTTGATGCTTTGGGTTTCCTCCTCGGTTTTAACTGCCCGTAGCGAATTTATCGCGTCATCGAGCGCGCTCGTTTTTATAAAAGAGACGCCCGCGTCTTTTGCCCAGGCCTCCAGCCTCAAAACTTCGGCCAGCGTTATTCCGGCATTTTCTAGCAATATGTTTTTGATTTTGTGCGTCTTTATTATCTTTAAAAGCTCGCTCTTAAAGTCAGTCGCCAAGACGACATCCATGTTTTTGACTTTTTTTACAGCCGCCTCATAATACCGAAAATCCACGATAAAATAAGCCTCGTCCCGAGTTGCCAAAACCAGGCCCGCGCTGGATTTGAAGCCCGTAAAATACATCCGATTCACTTCCGAGGTTATAAGCGCTGCGTCAAAATTCTCGGTTCGTTTTTGCAGTTCATTCGTTAAAGCGTTTAATCTGTCCGTCATCAAAGCCAGCCCTCCCGAAGTTTTTACTCAAGAAATCAAGTTTAAAAGAGCGTCCATCGCCAGAAAATAGCTGTTTTTGCCAAAGCCAGAGATTTGTCCAGCGCAGACCTCAGCAATTACCGACTTTCTGCGGTACTCTTCCCTAGCGTAAATGTTCGACATGTGCACCTCAATGCACGGCACCGATACGCTCGCAATCGCGTCCCGCAAGGCTATGCTATAATGCGTCAATGCCCCTGCGTTTAAGATTATCCCGTCAAAATTTTCGACAGATTCCTGGATCTTATCAATCAGAGCCCCCTCCCAGTTGGACTGATATATCTCGCACTCCAGGCCCTTTTCTTTGGCCTTTAAAATTATCTGCGCATTAATATCGCCAGCAGACTCCGTTCCGTAGATATCACGTTCTCTCACGCCAACCATGTTCAAGTTTGGTCCCAATAATACTAATATTTTTTTCATTTTTAGCAAAATCCTAACTTTTTATTTTCTATTTCTATAAAAATACGGGTGCCTCATTCTACACCAATTTAATGATTTAATTGGAATTTCTAAAATCCTCTTTATCTTGATTATAATTGGTTCCTTTTTGTCTTTTGCCTTAACTAATGCCGTACTTACTGCTAGCCCGGCTAAGTTCGCACCCAATATATCTGTAAACAGTTGGTCCCCTATTACCAAAACTTCACTTTTGTTGACTCCAAGATCTTTTGTCAGCTGACAAAACCCTTTTGGGAAAGGTTTCTTGGCATCCCAAATATAATTGTCTATCCCTAATTTTTCTGCAAAAAGCCGCACCCGGTGCTCATCTTTAGCGTTAGAAATTATCGCAGCCTTAAGCCCAGCGCTCTTAATAAAATCAACCCATTCGCGCACCCCATCATAAGGTTCCGTGCCGTTGTGCTGTGTTAATGTATTATCAATATCCAGTAAAACGGCCTTTATGCCATTCCACTCTAGAAAATCTATATCAACATCGGTAACATTGTCGAAACAAAAATTCGGCGAACTCAATACTGAAATCACAGAAATACAAGCAGCAGGAATAAAAAAAGGACTAGAAATAGCACGAAAAAATCTCGACGGTCGTAAAATAAAAATCACTCTCCAAATTTAAATAAAAGCGGGCAAAAAGCCCGCCTTTAAACCTATCTCTCTTCAATATTAATATTTACGACTTCTAGCTGCTTCAGACTTTTTCTTGCGTTTAACCGAGGGCTTTTGGTAAGCAACTCTTTTTCTAACTTCGGCGATAATTCCAGCTCGGGTGCATTGTTTTTTAAATCTTTTCATAGCGCTGTCCAAAGACTCATTATCCTTAACTTTAATTTCAGCCATCCATATCCCTCCCATCCGCCAGCCGGCAGAGGTAATGTAATATCTTAAACCTTTTATTTTATAAAATAAAGCTCAAATTGCAAAATCACAAATTACGAAAATAATTATACAACAATTGTGAACAACATGTCAAGACGCAACTTTAAAACCGCGCAAATTTATTTAATTAACAACAAAATTCACTAGTTTATTTTGTACATAAATTTCTTTAATAATCCTGGCGCCTTCTAGTGCAGCAGATATTTTCGGGTCGCGCTTGGCCAAAGATATAGCCTCATCTCTAGAAATCCCAACCTCCACCTGCATTTTAGCCCGAAGTTTGCCGTTTATCTGCACAACAACTTCAATAAGAGAATCCACACATTTAGATTCGTCGTAAGCCGGCCAGTCAGAGATGCTAGCAAATCCCTCACCCAAGCTCAGCTTTTGCCACATTTCTTCTGTTACATGCGGCGCAAATGGATTCAACAATTTCGTAAATATTCTCAATTCATCAACCGTTACCGAGCCGACGTCATAAATCTCGTTTATGAGTGACATTAAGCACGCAATAGCCGTGTTGAACTTCATCTCTTCAATGTCCGCACTAACCTTCTTAATCGCCTTATTTAGCGGCACTTCCAGCGCTTTCCTAACTCCAGTTTCGCCCGACAAAATGTCCTGCAAATGAAAATATCGCTCCACAAAGCGGCTACAACCCTTTATCCCATTTGTGCTCCACGGCGCGGCCTTCTCAAAATCGCCAATAAACATCTCATAAAGCCGCATCGTATCGGCGCCAAACTCATTTACAATTTCGTCCGGATTAACCACATTTCCCTTGGATTTGCTCATTTTCTCGTTGTTTTCGCCCATAATCAAGCCGTGGCTGGTCCGCTTGGCGTAAGGCTCCTTCGTCGGAACAACGCCAATGTCGTACAAAAATTTATACCAAAACCGGCTGTACAAAAGGTGCAGCGTGGTGTGCTCCATCCCGCCGTTGTACCAGTCCACCGGCAACCAATAGTCCAAATTTTCCTTGCCAGCAAGCGCTTCCGTATTGTGCGGGTCGGTGTATCGCAAAAAATACCACGAAGAGCCCGCCCATTGCGGCATTGTGTCGGTTTCTCTTTTAGCTTTGGCTCCACACTTGGGACAAGTCGTATTTACAAAGCTATCGATATTTGCAAGCGGCGACTCTCCGGTCGTTGTAGGCTCGTATGATTCTACCTCTGGCAACTTTAGCGGCAGTTCGGACTCTGGCACCGGCACATAGCCACATTTTTCGCAATGCACAATCGGAATCGGCTCCCCCCAGTATCGTTGGCGCGAGAACACCCAGTCGCGCAGCTTGTAATTTACTTTTGCCTCTCCCCTGCCCGTTTCTTTTAGCCAAGCGAGCATCTTTTCCTTCGCGCTTCCCACTGTTAAGCCATCGAGCATTCCTGAATTAATCATAACGCCCGTTTCGCAGTCTGTAAAGGCTTTCTTTGCAACGTCTCCGCCCTTCACAACTTCGATTATCGGCAAAGAAAACTTCTTAGCAAAGGCATAATCGCGCTCATCGTGAGCCGGCACCGCCATGATGGCGCCCGTTCCGTAAGACATCAAGACATAGTCCGAGACAAATATAGGAATCTCCGCATTGTTAACCGGATTTATCGCAAAAATCCCGTCAATTCGCACTCCAGTCTTGTCTTTGACCAGCTGAGTGCGCTCAAATTCGGACTTTTTCGCCGTTTTTTGCTGATATTTTTTTATCTCCGCCAAGTTTTTGATATTTCCGCAAACCCTCTCAATAATGGGATGCTCCGGCGAAATCACCATATATGTAGCGCCATAAATCGTGTCCGGCCGGGTCGTGTAGACAACAACCTCCTCGCCCAAGGTGGTGTCAAACCTAATAAGCGCGCCCTCCGAGCGGCCAATCCAATTTTTTTGCTGAGCTTTAACTCGTTCCGGATAATCCACCAAGTCAAGGTCATCGATCAAACGCTCGGCGTATTCGGTAATCTTCAGCATCCATTGCGACTTGACCTTCTGGACAACCTCGCTACCGCAGCGCTCGCAGACTCCGCCAACGACCTCTTCGTTCGCCAAAACGCACTTGCACGACGTGCAAAAGTTAACGCTCATCTCCTTTTTGTACGCCAGGCCGCGCTTAAACAGCTGCAAAAATATCCACTGCGTCCATTTGTAGTAGTCCGGATCGGTCGTGTCGATCTCGCGGCTCCAGTCAAAAGAAAGACCCAGCGACTTTAGCTGGCGCTTGAAGTTCTCGATGTTCTTCCTCGTTATTATCTTGGGGTGCACATGATTTTTTATCGCAAAATTCTCCGCCGGAAGGCCAAAAGCGTCCCAGCCAATAGGAAAAAGCACACTATAACCCTGCATTCTGCGCTTTCTTGCAATAATATCGATAGCCGTATAGCTCCTCGGATGCCCAACGTGCAACCCTTCTCCCGATGGATAGGGGAACTCCACCAGTGCAAAAAATTTTTCTTTATTCTTTTCACTTTTACAATCATTATCTACGTGAAAAATCTTAGCCTCTTCCCATTTATTTTGCCACTTTTTTTCTATTTCTGTGTGATTATATTTCACTTGCACCTCAACTCCTTAACAAAAATTATTCATTATCCAAATTTTCAACTTCACCATAAAGATTATAGTATCTGCGCGATTCTTCCAAAAACACATGCACAATAACATCGCCATAATCGAGCAAAATCCAGCTGTTATAGCTAGATTCCTCAATATGATGCGGCAAAATGTCAACTTCCTTAAACTTAACCTCGACTTCATCGGCAAGCGCCTTAACATGCGTCGTGCTCGTTCCAGTTGCAATCACAATATAATCCGCCAAAACGTTGCTATCATCGGCCTTAATGATCTTTATGTCCAGCCCTTTTTTATTTTCAAGAAAATCTCTGCACAGCTGTGCCTTCTCCATCGATTTCATCGCCCTTGCACGCCCTTTTTTGTTTTAATTAAAAGCCTTAACGTTGTCGTTGTAGGCGCCCAATGTGTCCGGCGCAACCACGGCCTTCCGCTCGGTTAGCCACTCTATCGAGAAAATCGCCGTCAGGCACACCGCCTTGTCTAGGTCCTCCTCCACGGCTCGTCTAACCTTCTTTGCCTCGAGCGATGTCCTGTCCACTGTCGTCATGTCCGCCACAAACACGATCTTTTCAAGCAACGACATCCCCGCTCTGCCCGTGGTATGGTACCTTATAGCATTTAATATGTCTTCGTCCACGATGTTTAGCTTTGTTTTCAAAAAAGCCATGCCAGAAACCGCATGCCAAAGCTTTTTATTCTCGATCTCTAAATCAGAAAGTCGCATCCCAGCGTCAGAAATAAGCTGCAGTTGTTCCTGTTCTTCGGTCTGCTTGGTTACATCGTGCAAAAGCCCCGTAATCTCAGCCTTTTTAACGTCAGCCCCATATTTTTTTGCAAGATAAGATGCCTGCTTTGCCACATTCAAGCTGTGCTCATACCGCTTTTCGTTCAGCCTCGCCCGCAAAACCTCGTAATACTCCTCCAACATAAGCCACACTCCGCAATCCGCATTTAGTCAACACCACTATTTTACCACGACATCAGGCCTCGGCACAATACAAAAATTCAAAGCCCCTGTTAAATCTAAGTTTAGTCGCACAATCAGCCGTTTGGCAAATTTATTTTCGGCTTTTTTTCATTTTTTCTGTACAAAACGAATTTCGTGCCGATAACCTGCACTATTTCTGACGTCGTAGCCTCCGCCAAAATCGTCGCAACCTCTCGTGCCCTTTCTTTAGCGGATTCCAAAACCTTACCCTTAAAAATTTCGCGCGCAGTCAAGGCTTCGTCCGCCTGTTTTATGACGTCTGCGCTGACGCCGCCCTTGCCCACTATCAAGATGGTCTCCAACCCGTTGGCAAGCGCCCGTAAATACGCCCTTTGTTTGCTTGTAATCATAAAAATTTCTCCTTTTCATGCTATTTTCAAGTTGTTTTTCTATGCGTTTTCCCGTTCGAACAGCGCTTTGGCAAAATTTGCGGCATCAAACGGCTGCAGGTCGTCTATTTGCTCCCCTACGCCCACAAACTTCACCGGAATGCCAAGCTCTTCCTTCACTGCCAAAACAACCCCGCCCCTGGCCGTCCCGTCTAGCTTTGTCAAAACTAAGCCTGTGATATTTGCCGCATTTTTGAACTCTCTCGCCTGATTAATCGCGTTTTGTCCGGTAGCAGCGTCCAAAACCAGCAAAGTTTCTGTCGCAGCGCCCGGCAATTCGCGGGCTATCACCTTGCTTATTTTTGAAAGCTCGTCCATAAGGTGTTTCTTGTTGTGCAATCTTCCAGCCGTGTCACAGATTATCACATCACAGCCCCTCGCCTTTGCTGCGGATATCGTGTCAAAAACGACCGCAGCCGGATCAGACCCTTCATTCTGCTTGACGATATCCACTTCAGCTCGCTTTGCCCAAATTTCTAACTGATCGATCGCCGCTGCTCTAAAAGTGTCCGCCGCGCCCAAAATGACCTTTTTGCCGGCCTTTTTCAGCTGAGCCGCCAACTTGCCGATCGTGGTGGTCTTGCCCACGCCGTTCACGCCGATGACCAGTATAATCGACGGCTTCGTGGATAAATCAAGCTCCACATCTTCGCACGACAAAATGTCTGCAACAATCTTCTCCAAAATCTCATAAACCAAGGCCGGGTCGCTCACTCCTTGTTTTTTTACTCTTTCTCGAAGTTCAGAGCAAATTTTCTGAGCCGTTGCCACCCCAGCGTCACTCATAATCAGCAGCTCCTCGAGCTCCTCAAAGAGCTCCTCATCAATCTTTGTAAACGACTTCAGCATCGAGTCTATCTGCCCCACGATGCTGTCCTTCGTCTTTTTTAGGCCCTGCTTAAATTTGTTAAAAATACCCAATCAAATCATCTCCCTAACTCACAAAAGTCTTCTCTACCTCGAAGGATCTAAGCTTCAGCAACTTAGAAACTCCCTCATTCTGCATTGTGACGCCATAAAGAGCGTCTGCCTCCTCCATGGTCCCGCGTCGGTGGCTGATCACAATGAATTGTGTGTTCGCGTTCATCTTTCTCAAGTATGCCACAAAGCGCTCCACATTCACGTCATCCAAGGCCGCCTCGATCTCATCCAGCACGCAAAATGGCGCCGGGCTGACCTTCATAATGGCAAAGTAAAGCGTAATAGCCACCAGCGCCCGCTCTCCGCCGGACAAAGCCTCTAGATGTGTAACGATCTTTCCCGGTGGCTGTACAAAGATCTCTATCCCCGAGCTCAAAACGTCCGCACTGTCAACCAATTCAAGCGTTGCCTTTCCGCCACCAAACAAATCCTTAAAAACCGAGTCAAAATTTTTGTTTATCTGGGCAAATTTTTCAGCAAACAACGCCCGCATCTGTCCCGTTAGGTCGGAGATTAACCGATACAACTGCTTCTTTGATCGCTCTACGTCGTCTATTTGACCACCCATGAATTCATATCGCTCCGCCACTTCCTTGTATTCATCGATCGCAGCAACGTTTACCATCCCCAAAGTCTTTATTTTAAGCCTCAACTCATTAAGCTCCTTCGCAACTTTTGGCGTGTCTTCAAGCATTTCGAACTCTACAGCCGCCTCACGCCTTGTTAGCTCGTATTCGTCCCAAAGTTTTGCAATAATCGCGTCGTATTCCTTTTGCGCCGCGATTTTTTTATCCTCTAACCTCGCAACTTCGAGCGCGATCGCTTCTTTTTCGTTCAAAGTGGACCGCTCCGAATTTCTGAGCTCCGTTATATTCTTTTCGAATTCAATTTTCTCTGCATTAAATCCCGAAATATCGCAGCTTAGCTGGGTTGATAGCACTTTTAAATTTTCAATTTCAGCTTTCGTATTGCTAATTTTCGCCTCAGTCGCGGCGTTTCTAGAATTTAAAGCATCAATTTCCGCCAATAATTTCTCGCGTTGGCCCTCGGCTAACTTGCAATTTTTCAAAGCAGAATCCACTTCCGCGCTCATCGTTTCTATATCCTTCTCTAATGACATCGCCTCTAGCCGCAAATCGCTAAATTTTGAGTTCACCGCATCGCGTCGTTTAACTATTTCAGCCTTATTTTCTCCCGCGCTCTGCAAATCCCCTTCCGCCGCGCTAATTTGGGCATCGAGCTTTTCTACTTCCTCCTCAGCGTTTTGGGCAGCCTGCGCCAAAGCGTCAATCCTCCGGCTAACCTCTAATATTTCCTTAGATAAATTTTTATGCATCCCCTCAGCGGAGCGCAATTCTAACAACCTTTGCTGATACTCTCGCTCTCTAGAATCCACTTTCTGCTTAGCCTCTGCCTCAGTCAACTTCAAAATCTCAAGGTCTTTATTAAGCTCAGCTAACTTTTTTTGCGCGTTAAAGAAGTCGTCTTTCGCATTTTTCGCCATCGCGCTCATTTCATCGTGCTCTTTTTGCAGCGTTTTTATCTGCTCTTTGCGGTTTAAAAGGCCCACATTTTTGGCCAAAGCCCCGCCCGTCAAGGCCCCTCCCGCATTTATGACTTGTCCGTCCAGCGTGACCACTTTAAATTTATAACCAAACTTTTTCGCGATTATCGTCGCGTTGTCAAGCGTATCTGCAACAGCGATTCTTCCCAGCAAAAACTTGAGTATACTCTTATAAACGTTGTCACAATCGCATAACCTGCTAGCAAGTCCTACATACCCCACGCATTTAGGAAGATCTTTTTCCGGCATCTCCGCCCCGTCTATGCTTGATATCGGCAAAAACGTCGCCCGGCCAACCTTCTTGCTCTTCAATAATTGTATCGCCTTTTTTGCAGAATCCTCGGTGTCAACAATAATGCTCTGCATCGCCGCGCCCAGCGCCGTCTCTATAGCAACCGAAAATTCGCTCGGCACCTTGATAAGCCTAGAAACTGGCCCATGAATCCCACTCACCGTGCTTTTTTTCGCTTCCTGCGTTAAAAATTTTACGCTGTGAGAGAACCCATCAAGGTTTCGTTCGAGTTCCTCCAAAAAGTGGATCTTTCGCAGCTGCGCCTCCGCATCTAAGGTCAACTTGTCTGCGCTTTGCTTTAACTTTTCGCATTCACCCGACGTAACCCTTATATTCCTTTCGGATTTTTTGAACTTCGAATAAACCTCGTCCAACTTAAGTTTAGACTCAGCTAAGGTTTCTCCTTTTATTCGCAAATCCTCATTTAATTCACGGATTTTTCCCTCATGCAAATTTAAATTCTGCTCAACTTCAGCCTTTTTTTGCGTCAAGTCGCCTATGCCGGACTTTGCCGTCATCATCTCGACTTGGGTCCTCGTCAGCATTTTGTTAAGCTCCGCTAGCTCTTCGGCGACCCCCTTGCTCTTGCCCTCCGACGCCTCTATCTCCTCCGTTAGCTCCCTCAAAACCTCCTCATTTCTTTTTAGTTCCAAATTTTTTTCTGCTAATTCTTTTTTTAATGCTTCTATTTTTTCGTTTTTTTCTTTTATCGAAATTTCAAATCCCGGCAAATTCTGCTCCAAGCCCGAAACTTCCTTCAATATTCGCTGAATATTCTCGTTGTTATGTAAAATATCATTTTCCAAAACAGAAATTTGCCCGCTCTTTTTGATCGCATTTTCCTCGCAATCCGAAATTTTGCGGTTAGTTTCGTCAACTTTAATCGTCCGGCTCAAAATCTCCTTAGAAAGCGCCTCAATCTGAAGGTTAAATGCCTCCAGATTTTTTTCTATTTCGTCATATTGATGCCTAGCAATGCCGATTTTGTCGTCGTAATCCTTCAAAATGTCCCCAGATCTGCTCAAGGTAAACAGCCACAAACCGATCTCAATCTGCTTTTTTCTGCTGGCTAACTCAAGGTACGCCTTGGCCTTCTCAGCCTGCTCCTGCAGCGGGCCCAAGCGCTCTTTTAGCTCCTTAAAAATGTCATTCAAGCGCAGCAAGTTCTCCTCTGTCTGCTCGAGCTTCCGCTGCGCCTGCTCTTTTCTATACCTATACTTCGAGATCCCCGCAGCTTCCTCAAAAATCTCGCGCCGGTCCTCACTCCTGGCCGCAACAATGCTATCAATCTTCCCCTGGCTTATCATCGAATATCCGTCCTTGCCAAGCCCGGTATCCATAAAAAGCTCGTTGACGTCCTTAAGTCGGACCTCTTTCTTGTTTATCAAATATTCGCTCTCGCCCGAACGATAGAGCCTGCGCGTGATGGCAACTTCGTCCGCCGCAACAGGCAGCCTCCTATCGGCATTTTCGATAATAAGCGTAACGCTCGCAAACCCCTTTGCCTTGCGCTCGGTTGTCCCATTAAATATGACGTCTTCCATTTTGGAGCACCGTATCGTCTTTGCAGACTGCTCCCCTAGCACCCAACGGATTGCGTCGCTGATATTGCTTTTTCCGCTGCCGTTTGGCCCCACCACGGTGGTTATTCCCGCGTCAAAGTTTAGCACCGTTTTTTCCGGAAAGGTCTTAAACCCCTGCAATTCTAAAGACTTTAATAACACAACCTCACCTGCATCTTAGATTAATTCGATTAAACCTCAAAAGTTTCAAAGCGCAATCAGTAACCCATCAGTTTTAGCGCCTCTTTTGCGGCCTGCTGCTCAGCTTCTTTCTTGCTTTTGCCCTTGCCCTTGCCAATAACGTTATTATTTAAACACACCTGCACCCAAAATCTCTTGTCGTGGTCGGGCCCGGTCTGATCTACCAACGCATACTCTAGCGTTTCTTCTCGGTTTTGCTGGACAATCTCCTGCAGCTGAGTCTTATAATCCTTGAACATGCTGGCTTTTGGGTCTTTTATGTCCGGGATTATAAACCTCAAAATGAACTCCCGGGCGCAGTCAATTCCGCCGTCCAGATAAATCGCCGCAATGATAGCCTCAAAGGCATCTGCCAAAATGGATGGCCGCTTAGCACCGTCACTATTAGCTTCTCCGTGGCTCAGTTTTAAAAAATCCCCAACATTTAGGCTTTTAGAAAACTTGCACAAGCTTTTCTCGCAAACCAAAGAGGCCCTAAGCTTCGTCAACTCGCCTTCCGGAAAGTCCGGGCAGTGCGCAAAAATATAGTCCGAAACAATAATCCCCAAAACAGCGTCACCCAAGAACTCAAGCCGTTCGTTGCATTTAGTCTTCGACTTGGACTCATTAGCATAAGAAGAATGCGTCAAAGCGGTGCTCAAGTAGTTAAGATTCTTGAACTTATACCCCAGGCTCTTCTCCAGCACTTTTATGTTTGTATCCGATCCCTTCATTTTTCCCTCACCAAATCAATTTTCTTCCGAATTATTATCGCCAGCAATCTCCGGCTCCTCAAAGTTTATAGCACTTTTAATTTCATTTACAACGTCGCCGTTAACATACTCCATAGTCAAGCGGATCGCGTTCTTAAACGTCCGCGCATTAGAGCTTCCGTGCGCCTTAAATACCGGTTTAGAGATCCCCATTATAGGCGCGCCGCCAAATTCGTTATAGTCAATTTGCTTTTTCAAAGCTCTCATCTCTGGCAGCACCAAAGCTCCAGCAACTTTTGTTTTTAAATTTGTGTTAAAGACTTCCTTTATCTTGCCCATCAAAGTCAGCGCCACGCCTTCAAAAAGCTTTAGCATAACGTTTCCGGTAAAACCGTCCGTCACCACAACGTCCGCAGCGTCAATCGGAACCTCTCTTGCCTCCACGTTGCCCACAAAATTCAAATTGCTCTCCCTAAGTTTATGGTAAGCCTCATGCTGAAACTCGCCGCCCTTGTGCTCCTCAACCCCCACATTCACAAGGCCAACCCTCGGGTTCTTAACTCCCATAACCTTGTTCATGTAGATAGACCCCATCACGCCGAACTGTTTTAACATCTCTGGCCGACATTCAACGTTGGCTCCGCAGTCAATCAGCATAAAGCAGCCTTCTTTTTTAGGAATCACCGGAGCAAATGCGCATCGCTTGATCCCTTTTATCCGCTTAACAATAAAAGTCGCTCCCATAACGAGTGCACCGCTGTTTCCGGCCGATATAAACGCGTCACCCTCGCCCTGCGCCAAAAGTCGCAGCCCCTGTGCCATGGTAGACTCGCTCTTAGACTTGATAATCTCCGACGGGTCGTCCTCGTTGGTGATAACATCCTCAACATCATTAATTTCCATGTGGTACAAAATTATACCATTCTCGTTGGCAATTTTCTCAATTTTCGATTTAGAGCCAACCAGCAAAATATTGACTCCGTACTCAGCCACGGCCTCCGCGCAGCCCTTGAGGATCTCCAAAGGCGCGTTGTCCCCACCAAAAGCGTCAACTATTATTTTCATAACTACCACAACTCTCCCTCAAAATTTTAATAGATCTATTGGCAAAAGCCTCATATCGAGCCTTTTTGTCTTTAATGTGAGTCTCCAAAGCCGGCAAAATCCCAAAGTTTGCACCCATCGGCTGAAATTCATTCTGCCCACCAGCGCTCACATACCGGCTCAAAGCGCCAATCATGGTCTCGCACGGCAAAGTCACGCTGGGCCTGTTCTTCAACCAATTAACCGCATTAATCCCGGCCATTATGCCAGTTGCGGCCGACTCCATATAGCCTTCCACCCCGGTAATCTGCCCCGCAAAGAATATGTTAGAATTGTCCTTCAAGCTAAAATCAGAGCTCAAAACCCTCGGCGAATCAATAAAAGTATTGCGATGCATAACGCCATATCGCATAAACTCTGCATTTTTGAGCGCCGGAATAAGAGAAAAAACTCGCTTCTGCTCACCAAACTTAAGATTCGTCTGGAATCCCACCAGGTTGTAAAGCGTGCCTTCAGCGTTCTCCATACGCAGCTGCAAAACGGCCCACGGCCTATGCCCCGTCTTAGGGTCGCGCAACCCAACCGGCTTCATCGGCCCAAACCGCAAAGTGTCTTCGCCCCTCTGCGCCATAACCTCAACCGGCATGCAGCCCTCATAAACCTTCGGGTCCTGCACGTCCACGTCGTGCATTTCAGCTCTTTGCGCCGTAATCAACTCATTATAAAAGGCTTCGTATTCGGCTTTGTTCAACGGACAATTTATATAAGCGGCGTCATCTCCCTTGCCATAGCGAGAAGCCAAAAACGCGTGGCCCATATCAACGCTCTCGGCGGTTATAATCGGCGCAGCAGCGTCGAAAAAGCTCAGCGCCCCGCCACACATGTCAACAATGGTTCTCGACAGTCCCTCACTCGTCAAAGGTCCCGTCGCAACAATCGTGACCCCATCCTGCGGCAAAGCCGTAACTTCCTTTTCGACGACCTTTATCAAAGGGTGGGCCCGAATCTTCGCCGTAACCATGGCAGAAAATTTGTCTCTGTCCACCGCCAAAGCTCCGCCCGCCGGCACCCTGCACTCCTTAGCGCACTGCAATAATAGCGACCCCAAAATGCTCATCTCCGCCTTTAAAAGCCCGGCCGCGCTAGAAGTTCGCTCTGCCTTCAAAGAATTCGAACAGACCAGCTCAGCAAAATTCGCGTTCTTGTGCGCGGGCGTAAACTTAGAGGGCTTCATCTCAAAAAGATTAACTCCCACGCCACTTTCAGCAATCCGCCAAGCCGCCTCGCAACCCGCAAGCCCCGCTCCAATCACATTTATGCTCATTATTCTTCTAATTCCTCATACCCGCAATTTTCCGTCATGCAATAAATTTTCTTCTTTTTGCCGTTTTTCTTGAACAAATTCTTCCCGCACTTCGGGCATTTCTCTTCCATAGGCCTGTCGTTCGAGACAAAATCGCACTTCGGATAATTGCTGCATCCGTAAAACGTGCGCCCACGCTTGGTTTTGCGCTCCACAATATCTCCACCGCACTTGGGGCACGGCACACCCACAGTAACGTCTATCCCTTTAATGTTCTTGCACTCCGGATACCCCGGGCAGGCCAAGAATTTGCCGTATCTGCCAGTCTTAATCACCATATTGCGACCGCACTTTTCGCAAATCACATCCGACTCTTCCGGCTCAGCCTTAGGCTCAACCTCGCCGTCTTTGTTGACATTTCTAACAATATTCTTGCACTCCGGGTACCCCGAGCAGGCAATAAACTTACCATAGCGGCTCACCTTAACCACCATTTTTCTGCCGCATTTGTCGCAAACAAGGTCCGTCTCGTCCTCTTTTAAGCGGATCTTCACGTTTTTCATTTCTTCTTTAGCTTTTTTCAGATTCTCATTAAAACCGCCGTAGAAGTCCGATAAAATCTGCGTCCATTCCTCTTTGCCAGACTCAACAGTATCAAGGTCGCTCTCCATCTTAGCGGTAAACTTGATATCAACAATGTCCGAAAACCGCTCCTTCATCAGCTTAGTCACAACTTCACCGAGCTCAGTAGGAATCAAAGCCTTACTCTCGCGCTTAACGTACTCTCGCCCCGTTATGGTGGATATCGTCGCAGCATAAGTAGAAGGCCGTCCGATTCCGTTTTCCTCCAAAGCCTTAATCAAAGAAGCCTCGGTATATCGGGCAGGAGGCTGTGTAAAATGCTGAGCATCCAGCAATTCCTTCAAGTTCAAAACCGTGCCCTTTTCCAAAACAGGCAGCTCCTTGGCCTTTTCCTCTTCCTCGTCCTTGCTCTCCTGATAAAGCGCGGTGAATCCGTTAAAAGCCACGGTGAAACCGGAAGCCTTAAAAATGTACCCGTTCGCCTCAATCTCCACGCGAGTAGTGTTCATCAAGCAGTCAGCCATCTGGCTTGCCACAAAGCGCTCCCAAATGAGCTTATAAAGCTTAAACTGATCCGTGCTCAAAGAGCTCTTGACTTTGGCTGGCGACAGTTCGGGCATAGTGGGCCGAATAGCCTCGTGCCCGTCCTGAGCATTGGCCTTTGTCTTAAAGACTCTCCGTTTAGGCGGAAGATATTTCTCGCCCCACGTCGATTCAATGTACTTCTTCGCCGCATCGGCCGCATCGTCAGAAATCCGCAAAGAGTCCGTCCTCATGTAAGTGATAAGTCCCACGGCGCCCTGCCCCTCGACCTCAACACCTTCGTACAGCTCCTGCGCGACTTTCATCGTCCGTTTTGCCTGAAAGCCCAGTTTTCGCGAGGCGTCCTGCTGCAAAGTAGAAGTAATAAAAGGTGGCGCCGGCGAGCGCTTTTTCGTCCCCTTCTTGGTGCTCACAACGGTATAAACGGCATTTTCGAGGTCTTTTAAAATTTGCTTGGCCTGTTTCTCATTTTTTATCTCGAGTTTTCCATTTTTATCTGCGTGCAAAGAGGCCAAAAACGTCTTCTTTACACCCTTTGCCGCAAATTTTGCATCGATGGTCCAGTATTCCACAGGCACAAAAGCCTGAATCTCGTTCTCCCGGTCAACAATTATCCGCAACGCCACGCTCTGCACCCTGCCGGCAGAAAGCCCTTTTCTGATCTTGCCAGACAAAAACGGACTCAACTTATAGCCCACAATTCGGTCCAAAACCCGCCTCGCCTGCTGCGCGTTCACAAGGTCAAGATCAATAGCCCTCGGCTCCTCCATCCCCTTCGTTACGCCAGACTTCGTTATCTCGTTAAATGTAACGCGGTTTTTCTCGCCAGGGTTCAATTTCAAAATATACGCCAAATGCCATGAGATCGCCTCTCCTTCGCGGTCGGGGTCAGTCGCCAAAAAGACTTTTTTATTCTTCTTGGCCAGAGTCACGAGCTCCTTGACCAAGTCCTCCTTCCCCTTGATGATCTCGTAATTTGGCTTAAAATCGTGCCGGATGTCCACATTCAGCTTGTTGGCCGGCAAGTCGCGCACGTGGCCCATAGACGCCACGACCTCGTACCCGGGGCCAAGATATTTTTTTATAGTCTTCGCCTTGGCCGGAGACTCCACAATCAACAAATTAGACACAGCAAAAGTCACCTCAATCTCGATTAAATCTATATTCTGCTATAACGCTTGCCCGCATGAGGCCGAATAAGCTCATGCAATTCAAGCTCCGTAATGGCCTGTAAAACTTCCGGAACGCTCAGCTCGGCAAGTTCCGATAGCTCATCAACAGTCATAGGCCTATCCGTTAAAATCTCAAAAACAGCATTGGCTCGGACAGATAGCCTATCTAAAACTTCCCGACTCGACGGCCCATTAGACACCTTAAAATCAGGTTTATTCTTATCACCTTCATCTCGCGCACTCGGCTCTTTTGCAACGTGCGCAGCCGGCACGTTCACGTCCGACACCCGCCGTAGCCCCGGGTACAAGTGATAATACTCTTCCAAAATGTCTTCAACGCGCATAACGGGCTTTGCGCAGATTTTGATCAGCTTATTAGTCCCGTCAGAAACACTGCTATTGATATTACCAGGCACCGCGAACAAGTCTCTACCTTGCTCCAAAGCCATTTTCGCCGTGATAAGCGATCCGCTTTTTTCGCCCGCTTCCACCACCAAAACACCATCTGACATTCCAGATATCACGCGGTTCCTCATCGGAAACGTCCAAGAAAAACACCGATAATCCGGCGGATATTCCGAAATAAGCGCTCCACTCTGCGCAATAGCGTCTCTCAAACTTTTGTTCGCCATCAAATAATTAAAGTTAATGCCGCATCCCAAAACCGCAATAGCCTTGCCGCGCGCCTGCAGAGCGCCCTTCTGCGCCAGGCAATCGATCCCAATAGCTCCTCCGCTTATAACAATAGCCCCAGCCTTCGCCAGTTTATAGCCCATCTCGAACGAAATTTTATTGCCATAAGCCGAAGAACTCCGCGTGCCAACAATGGATATGCACAAACTGTCGTCAAAACTGGGCAGCCGCCCCTTAACATAGAGCACTCCCGGCGGATTCCCGATATTCTTAAGTTTGTCGGGATACTGCGGATTCTCGATCGTAACAATCCCATAACCCAAGTTCTCGCACTTTTCAATCACCTTATAGGCCTTGTTCAAGCTCATAGCCCGCAGCTTTTCAATATTCTTGGCGCTCAAAAAGCCACAAAGCCTCCAACTGTCAAGGCCAGCGTCGAAAAAGCTCTTAGCGTCCTTGTAATGCTCTAAAATATTATTAATCCGGCTATTCCCAAACCCCAAAGCATCCACAATCGCAATCCAATAAGCTTCGTTAAACTTAAGGTCCATAGCCAAATTCTACCCCCCAACTTCACGCATCATTTCCCACATCAAGATCCCCGCAGCAATAGCGGCGTTCAAAGACTCCGCCCTACCGTGCATCGGGATAGTAACCACCTGGTCGCAAACGTCCACAACCCTGCGAGTAAGCCCGTTACCTTCGTTCCCAATCGCAATAGCAGTCCGCCCGCTTAAATTTACGTCCGTAATCAAACTTGCAGATTCATCCGGCACTGCCGCCAAGACCTTAAAGTCGCTCTCTTTCAGGCTTTCTATGGCATCGCAAATTTTGTCAGCAAAAAATGTCCTAACCCGAAAAGCCGCTCCCATGCTGCCTCGCAAAGCTTTAGGATTATAAACATCACAGCAGCCCTTAGACATCACAACAAAGCCCAACCCCAAAGCCTCGGCCGTTCGCAAAATAGTCCCCAAATTCCGCGGGTCCTGAATATCCTCAAGGATAATAATTTTATTCACACTACTTATTGTATTCAAGCTAAACAGTTTGTCAAGTTTTTCGCACACGCACACCACGCCCTGCGGAGTCTTGGTATCCGAAATCTCCCTTAAAATGTCAGCAGGAACGCAATAAGCCCGTCCAGCATAATTAATAAGCTCACCGATTTTCTCCGAGAATTTCTGCGCCGCTTCGTCAGTATAATAAATCTCATCGATCAAAACGCCACTCAAAAAGGCGTCATAACATAACCGAAGCCCCTCTGCAGCAAAGCACCGCTCCCTCTTGCGAAAATTATCATTAATCACAAGCTTTCTTACATATTTAATTTTAGCGTTCTCCCTGCTAACAATATCAAAACTCAAAAACTTCTTCACCGCCTCATTCGCACTTTCAGCCGCGCACCCTTGCACACAAACAAGCCCAACAATCAAACATACAAAAATATGCGCTCAAAAGAGGTCACCCTCCAGAGCGCATCCAAAAAGCATATATTAAAGTGCAGCTTTTGCCTGATTTACAAGCTCTTTAAAAGAATTCTCATCAGCAATTGCAATTTCAGATAACATCTTTCTATTCAAATTAATGCCAGCCTTCTTAAGGCCATTAATAAAGGCAGAATAAGTCATTCCGTTCATTCTACAAGCCGCATTTATACGCGTAATCCACAAGCGACGAAAGTCGCGTTTCTTCTGCCGGCGGCCAATATATGCGTAATTTCCAGACTTCATAACAGCTTCTTTAGCCATTTTAAAGTGCTTACTTTTAGCGCCCCAATATCCTTTAGCTAGTTTTAAAACCTTTTTTCTCCTCTTGCGAGTAGCCAAGGCACCCTTTACACGAGCCATTTTATATTACCTCCGTTATAATAATGAATCTAAAAAATAAATTTATTTATAAGGAATCAACTTTTTTATTGCAACAACATTCGTCTTATCCGCAACAGTGGTCTTTCGCAAACCCCTCTTACGTTTAGTCGACTTTTTGTTTAAAATATGAGATTTATTCGCATGAGCCCTAATAACCTTGCCAGTTTTAGATAATTTAAAACGTTTTTTAGCTCCACTATGTGTTTTCAACTTAGGCATATTCAAGTTCCTCCTTAAAAATTTGATGTTACTTGCTAGGTTTAGGTGCAAGGAACATTAACATGTTACGACCATCAAGTTTTGCCGGCTTTTCCACGTTTGCAAACTCCGAACATTCTTGCGCAAACTTGTTCATAATGTCAATCCCAAGCTCCGGGTGACCCATTTCGCGCCCTCTAAATCGGATAGACACCTTAACCTTATTGCCGCCGCTAATAAATTTAGAAGCGTGTTTAAGTTTAGTGTTAAAATCGTGAGTATCAATATTTAAAGAAAGCCGAATCTCCTTCAAAGTCATAATTCGCTGATTTTTCTTAGATTCTTTTTCGCGTTTAGCCTGCTCAAACCGATACTTACCGTAATCCATAATTTTGCAAACAACGGGTTTCGCCTGTGGAGCAATCTTAACCAAGTCGAGATTTTTCTCCGAAGCAAGGTTCAAAGCCTGGCTAAGAGAGACAACCCCCAGCTGACTCCCGTCCGAATCGATAAGTCTTAGTTCTTTATCACGAATCTCTTCGTTAATTTGAAGTCCCTTACTGCTAATGTCAAATGCACCTCCACACAAAGTAACGATAAAAAATAAATATAAAACACAAAGCACAGACAGAAAACTCCCACCCGTGCGTATAAATCAATATCAAACCAAATAACCATAAATAATATTGACCTATGCAAGTGCCGTCTGCCGCCGCATAACAAAGCCCACAGCCCTGCCAAATAGGTGAAAGTAAAACTACTCTACTTTATTTACACAGATTATACCAGACCTCTTCAAAAAAGTCAAGGTGATTTTTCACAAATATTTGAAAAAATTTTTGTATTTTTCTTTTATAGAAACTATAGCTAAAATTTTTGTGATATAATATATACATCAAACAAAAAGAAAAGGAATGAAAAATTTGAAAAAAGGTATTTTGGCTAAAAAACTTTTGGCTTTGTTTCTTGTTGCCAGCGTGTCTGTGTGCGCAAATGTACCTGCTGTAGCCATTAAGCCAGGGCCCATTTTATCTGCGCGACACTCTTCTCCAACCGTAAAAAATAAAGACCAACAAATAAACGGCACTTGTTGGGCTTTTGCTGTTATCGCAGCTTTGGAAACGTATCTCAAAAAGTATGGTTTATACACGGGGAGCCTATCGGAACAACAAATGGCTAACTTATGTAGTCATAATCCTTCTGATTATGGTTGGAACAATTTAAAACATAACGGAAATTTTGTGGCCGCACTTGCTTGCCTTACCGCGGGTTTAAGCCCAATTTCTGAACGTGACTGCCCTTATAACTATAACAATATTGGGTTTAGACGAAATTTATTAAATATTCAACCTTTGTTTTTTGTTGACGGTATCGAGAATGTTAACAAAGACATTGACTCTATTAAAGCGGCTGTTGCAGAATATGGCGCTGTTGCTGCTATATTTATTGTGAATGATACAATTAACCACGCCGTGTCAATTGTGGGGTGGGACGATTCAAAGCAAAGTTGGCTTGTAAAAGATAGTTTAAAAAATCCAAACAATTATGTCTGGATTCCATATTCAACCCAATTTATAGAAGTTGTATGCATAACGGACGTGAGGGCCTTCGATGATAACTTAAAAAGATATCAACACGACGAATACGGTGTTACCGGCTTTTATCGTGATAAAAATTTTGCTGTTGCTAACATGTTTGACTTTGAAGGCAACGAAGAACTTGAATCTGTTATGGTAAATAGCAGTTCTCCTGATGCACCAATCTCATTACACCTTGCTCCTGTGTTGGGTGATGGATCTCCTAACAGCGATAGATCAACTTGGCAGCATTTATACAGTGGATGCGTCCCATACGATGGGTACTTTACGTTTTCACTTCAAAATAAAGTCCAGTTAAACAGAGGCAAATATGCTATAATCGCGCAAATGGAGCAAGCGGCTGATTCCTCCGTCCCTCGCATTGGTTGTATGATGCCGCACGAAAATTTAACTTTAGGTCCTAACACACCGGGCAAAAGCTTCATTTTGTCGGGAAATAAATTTTGTGACGTAACTTCCTTGTCAAATTGCAATTCTATTTACGGCTTCTCAATTAAAGCCATAACCCGGCAGTCGTAAACTTTAATATCACTAAAAAATCATAAAAATCTGTAATATAAATTTTGCTGCTCACTTTGTTTGGTGAGCAGCTTTTTACAATTTAAAACAAGCAAACGCACAATTTATTGTTTTAAACCGTTATATTTCAGTTAGCTTTGACATTAAAATCAAGCTAACTAATAACATTTTTGCACTTTTTCTACAACATTACTCCTGGAATTATTTCACTGTTTGGACAACTTACCGCATCAATAGTAAAATTCCCTGTGTTTTAAAAGCAAAATCCCCATCAAATAGCAGCTCAAGAGTAACAGCGAAAAATTATATTTCGAAACGATTAATATGTAAAACCCCAAAACTGCCACCGGCAGCAGCACCATAAACGACACCAGCACCGTAAAATTTTCGGCTGTTTTTATGCTTAATTTTCGGCTTAATAAATTAAAAAAAATTTGCCCTCCATCCAGCGACTCTATGGGCAAAATGTTGAACGCCGCAATAAAGAGGTTCTCGTATATGGGCTTTAGCAGCCAGCTATGTCCGGTAGCCTTGAATATGCAGCAGAGCAGCGCGCAAAAAATTACATTTGCCAGCGGGCCTGCAGCTAGGATGAACACATCGTCGTTATAATGCCTTTTGGCCCTGTTTTTGTCGATTATATTTATGTCGAACGCTCTAAAATTAATTCTTTGAGGCCGGCATTTTTTGATCATCATTGCAGATATATGCCCCAGCTCGTGAATCAGCGCCGCCACTACGCCATAAACTATCATTCCGTTGTTGTCAACCAGCAAAAGCAAGGTGATTATCGTTAAAAACGGGAAGCTCACGGTAAACGTGCATCCTAAAAACTCAAACTGCATATCAAACGTATATATTATCGAAAAACGGCTCTGGATCGTACTTCTTGCCGTTTATAATCAATTCAAAATGAAGATGCACCCCTGTGGAATGGCTACCCGTGTTGCCCATCAGAGCTATATTCTGCTTGCGTTTTATATGGTCTCCCTCGCTGACGTTTATCTCCTTGCAGTGTGCATACAGCGTCCTTATGCCGTTCCCATGGTCTATAATCACCGCGTTACCAAACGACGCGCTATTCCACGCCTTTTCAACCGTCCCTGGCATAATAGAATATATCGGAGTACCGTCTTCTGCACAAATGTCCAGCCCGCCGTGAAGCTTCTCTTCCCCCGAAAGAGGGTCAACCCGCTTGCCAAACTTAGAAGTAATGACCCCACTGTCTATAGGGTTAGAAACACCAACAGAAAGCTCCACCGTTGCGGGCTCCACGTTGTTTTCATCATTGACGACAAAAGTCTCTATCACCTTTTCCTTGTTTCTCAAATTTATAAACGGAACCTTAACATTAAAAGAATCCGCACTCTCGCCGCTGTCTGCCGCGGTAATTATCGAGTTGTTGATATTCTCCATATACCATCCGCGGACCACGTTAAAATATTCGCCGCCAATAAATTTAAAAGCAAACATCACAGTCAAAAAGATAATACTCACCGCCAGCTGAACCGCCAAAAGTAGCGGCGCTCCTTCGTATCGTGAGCGTTTTTTTTGTTCTGCACTGTTCGAATTCTCCGCTTCGCCCAAAGAATAGCCATCATTAACCTGCGTATTTTCGTTCATACAACAAAGCGGCCGCAACCTCGCGCCAGGCCCCGGCCCTTTTGCCTCCCTTGCGTTCATGTCTACCAAATTAATATGAACAAAATCACGCACAAATTACCTTTTTGCAGATAAAAATTGAGCCCAACGGCGGTTTAAATGTTTTTGATGCAACTAAAAATCATAAAAAAGTGCAGTATGCTACCCAGCAGAACAAACAGGTGCCACACCGAGTGCACATATTTTTGCTTTTTGCCAATGACATACAAGACCGCGCCAACAGTGTAAGCGACTCCACCCCAGACCAAAAGCGCAAGCTGCCCTGCCGTAATGCTCTCGATCAGCGGTTTGAAGGCGATCACAACTACCCATCCCATCGCGATGTAGCAGATCATAGAAAACTTCGCAAACTTCTTTATGTCAATCGAATTAAAAACGATTCCAACGACCGCCGCGATCCACACTATAAAAAATAAAATCCACCCGACCGCGCTGTCAAGCACCAAAAGGCATATCGGCGTATACGTGCCCGCGATCAGCAGAAAAATCGAGCAATGGTCCAGCACTCTAAAGACCTTCTTGGCTCTGCACGGCAAAAGCGAGTGGTAAAGCGTTGAGATGATGTACAAAACGAAGAGAGACGCCGAATAAATCGTGACACAAACTATGGATTTTATTCCAAAATTCGAATTTAAAATTAGCAAGATTATAGCGATAATCGAAAGCACGGCGCCAATTCCGTGAGATATCGCGTTCATTAATTCTTCTGATATCGAATATTCCGGCAAGTTGAACTCCTTCAGCTTCTTTAAGCGCAGCCTGGCCTTCTCCGTCAAAACTTCTTTTTTTATCATAAACTCGAGCGCCCCCCATTGTACGAATCTGACTATTTCAAAAACCTCAAACTTAGCTCCGGCTGGCCTTTTTCATCCGCTGCTCTTTATTCAATATGATCTTCCTAAGGCGAATATTCTGCGGCGTGACCTCCACCAGCTCGTCGTCGGTAATAAATTCAAGCGATTGCTCCAGGCTCAAAACCGTATGCGGCGTCAATTTTAAAGCATCGTCCGAGCCCGAAGCTCTCGTGTTTGTTATATGCTTTTTTTTGCACACATTCACCACCAAGTCCTCCGCTTTTGGGTTCTCGCCCACTATCATGCCCTCATAAACCGGTATACCGGCGCCAATAAAGAGTCTGCCTCTTTCCTGCGCTGCAAAAAGGCCATATGTAGTGGCTTCTCCGGTCTCGTGCGCTATCAAAGACCCGCAACTCCGCTGCAAAACGTCGCCCTTATAAGGCTCATAGCCGTCAAAAACGTGGTTCATTATGCCATTGCCGTTGGTGTCGGTCAAGAACTCCGAGCGGTAGCCCATCAAGCACCTGGCAGGAATCTTAAACTCCAAATGAGTCGTGCCCGTGCCCTTTGCCGACATATTCAAAAGCTCGGCCTTTCTGCCCCCGATCTTCTCCATAACAGCGCCCACGTAATTGTCCGGCACCTCGATCATCAAGAGCTCCATGGGCTCGTTCAAAACTCCGTCTATCTTCTTCATTATGACTTTTGGCCGTGATACCTGAAACTCAAAGTTCTGGCGCCTCATGGTTTCAATCAAAATCGACAAATGCAACTCACCACGGCCAGAAACCTTAAACGTATCGGCAGAATCAGTCTCCTCAACCCGCATCGCAACGTTCGTCTCAACCTCTTTAAACAGGCGGTCGCGAATATTCCTCGAAGTAACAAACTTGCCCTCCTGCCCGGCAAATGGACTATTGTTCACCATAAACAGCATCGAAACAGTCGGCTCATCAATCTTTATAAACGGCAAAGCCTCCGGGCATTCCGGCGCACAGGCCGTCTCTCCAATGTTCAGCTCGTCGATGCCAGAAACCGCCACAATGTCGCCCAAAGCAGCCTCTTCAACCTCAACACGCTTTAAGCCCTCAAACTGGTACAGCTTGGCGATCTTCACGTTTTTGGTAGTACCATCCAGCCGGCACAAAACCGCGCTCTGGCCCGACTTAATCGCACCGCGCTCAACCCGACCAATGCCGATCCTGCCCACATACTCGTCGTAATCTATGTTCGAGAACAAAATCTGAAGCGGCGCATTCATTTCTCCGCAAGGCGGTGGGACTTCTGCAACAATCTTCTCAAACAAAGGGGCCATGTTTTCGCCCCTCTGCGTCGGGTCCAAAGTCACGTAGCCCTCCTTGGCAGAGGCGTAAATAACCGGAAAGTCCAGCTGATCGTCGTCCGCACCGAGCTCAATGAATAAGTCCAAAACCTCGTCCACGACTTCTTGCGGTCTAGCGCCCGGCCTGTCTATTTTGTTAAGCACTACAATCGGCTTCTTGCCAAGCCCTAAGGCCTTCTTCAACACAAATCTCGTCTGCGGCATGCACCCTTCAAAAGCGTCGACCAAGAGCAAAACTCCATCCACCATGGTGAGGATTCGCTCAACCTCGCCGCCAAAATCTGCATGCCCCGGCGTGTCCACAATGTTTATCTTTACGCCGTTGTACATGACAGCTGTGTTTTTCGAAAGGATCGTGATTCCTCGCTCGCGCTCAAGGTCATTTGAGTCCATCACCCGCTCCGCTACAGACTCGTTTTGCCGAAAAACTCCGCTCTGCCTAAGCAACTTGTCTACAAGCGTCGTCTTTCCGTGGTCTACGTGCGCAATGATCGCAATGTTCCTCAAATTTTCTCGCAAATCCATTTTTACCAACATCCTCTTTTTAATTTTTATTTTTTGTCCCTGCTTTTTTTAACCTATCAAGCTTATTTACATTCGCCGAAAACGTCTCTCTAATCGGGCCCAAGATCTTTTTGTTATTCAAAATATACTTTGCAAAAAACGCTTTGTTGCCGTCGTTCTGCCCCGTCTTTTCGTCGTCCAAAAGCAAAGTCTCAATACACAGCGAAACGCAGATACTCAAAAGCTCCAGCTCGTCCTGCAATATATCAAGCTCGTAATAATTTTTAAAATTGTCTTTGTGCGTCATTATTACGGCCTTATTTTCGTTAATCAAAGAAAATTCCTTCTTCAAAATGTCGCCAACAATCGCGATCGCGTAGCCCTTTATAAACGCCGATACATTGTCTTCCTGCACTTTCAAAATCAGCTTAAACTTCCTGTCCCCCGCGCTAATATTGTACGTCTTGTTAAAAGAAAAACCGTGCTGCCTTATTTTAGAAACCCGCTTGCCAAGCGCATTGTTAACATCCAGTTTCATGCCCAAAACGCTGTGTTCCACCGGTACAAAATATTTCTCTTCTCCGGTAGAATTATAAACCACAAACCCCGATCTGGGCTGCAACTGTGCGCTTTTTATGTATAATTTCATAAAGCAAAATCCTCACATTAATTTTTCTTAATCCGAAACAGCCTTGCACGCAATTTTTACAAGAACCTCGCTAAAAGGCAGCAAAATGGCAGTCGAAACCACATTAAACAAAATATGCAAAGCAGAAATTTCAAACATAACACTCTGAGCAAAAGCGGCCTCAAAAACCCGTAAAAATGGGGTCGTCAAGCTAATGCAAGTAAAAATCGCCGCGCCAATCAAGTTAAACAAAAAGTGGATAACAACCGCCCGTTTCGCATTTTTCCTAGTTTCAAAAGAAGCAATCAGCGCGGTAACACAAGTGCCGATGTTTTGGCCATAAATTATAAACGCCGCATTTTT
Source organism: uncultured Eubacteriales bacterium (assembly GCA_948823415.1). Lineage (GTDB taxonomy): Bacteria > Bacillota > Clostridia > Oscillospirales > Acutalibacteraceae > CAG-557. The sequence goes on along the minus strand of CAQKRU010000002.1, from coordinate 23,379 downwards.
AAAAGATATCGCCCCCGCTAGGTTCAAAGCTTCCAGCAACCCCATGGACATCGAAGAGCTCTGCATTATAGCGGTAAAAGTGACTCCAAAAAGCACCCCGATAAACGGATTACTAAGCGACATCAAAAACTCCCTCACAACCGGCAAAGTCGAAATTGGCTTCGCAGCACAGCTGATCATATTCATGCCCCAAAACAGCACTCCAAACCCAAGCAAAACGCTGCCCACCGCCTTAAACGCCTCCCCATTCAAACTCTCAAGAACCACTCCCCCAAAAATTATCAATGGTGCAAATCCTAGCAAATTTATAGCCATAATCAGCGGCGTTACGGTCGTGCCCACATTTGCGCCCATGATTATCGCTGCCGCCTGGGCCAACTCCAGCAATCCCGCGTCCAGCAGGCCAACAACAATCACCGTCACAGCCGAAGAGCTCTGCACAATCGCCGTGACCGCAAACCCCACAAAAGCCGCCATGTACTTGTTGCAAGCAATCTTAGAAATCATCCCTCTAAAAAGCGAGCTCGAAACCCCCGCAAAGCTCTGCGTCATTTCGCGCACTCCAAATAGAAATAATCCCAAGCCGCCCAGCATATTAAATAAACTCTCCAAAACCGGCCTCACTGCAAAATTAACCCCCGCAAAAGCTTCAACCTCAAACATTATTTTTCTTTAAACGAAAATTAATTTTCAACAAAGACCAATTTTATCGCGACTTCAAGCTAGCATCCTTTAAGTAAGCGTTAATAAACCCGTCTATGTCGCCATCCATGACGGCATTAACGTTGCCAATTTCAAAGTTTGTGCGGTGATCCTTAACCAAAGTGTACGGCATAAAAACGTACGATCGGATCTGGGACCCCCACGCAATGTCTTTTTGAACGCCCTTAATGTCCTCAATTTTCTCCAGATGTTCGCGCTCTTTGATCTCAACCAGCTTAGATTTCAGCATCTTCAAGGCGACCTCCCGGTTCTGGTGCTGACTTCTCTCGTTTTGGCAGGCAACGATAATCCCCGTAGGTATGTGCGTCAGCCGAACAGCCGAAGAAGTCTTGTTAACATGCTGGCCACCGGCTCCGCTTGCCCTAAAAACGTCCATTTTTATGTCGTCCGGCGCAATCTCCACATTAAAATCGTCGTCAATCTCGGGCATAACCTCAACCGAGGCAAACGAAGTGTGCCGCCTGCCAGAAGAATCGAAGGGCGAAATCCTAACCAGCCGATGCACCCCAGCCTCAGACTTCAAATATCCATAAGCATTAACTCCTTCAATCAAAATCGAGACATTCTTAAGCCCGGCTTCTTCGCCGTCAAGATAATCCAGCGTCTTAACCCTAAAGTCATGCCGCTCGCCCCACCGGCAATACATCCGATAAAGCATCTCTACCCAGTCCTGCGCTTCTGTTCCGCCAGCACCGGCATGCAGTGTCAAAATCGCATTCTTAGCATCATACTCCCCATTTAGCAAAGTCTCTAGCCGCTGGCTTTCTAGCTCTGTCTGCACCGTCTTTAAGCTCGACTCTATCTCCTCCAGCAAAGAGTCATCCTGCTCCTCCTCTGCCAGGCTGATCAGCACCTTTACGTCGTCATAAAGAGACTTCAGCTTTAAATATTTCTGCTGTTTATTTTTTAAAAAGCTAATTTTTTGCAAGGTTTTATGCGACTTTTCCATATCGTCCCAAAAGTCCGGCGCGGCAGATTCGGCCTCAAGCTGCGATATTTCTTCTTTTATCTTAGAGAGGCCAATAGCCTCGGCCAAATCCTTTAAAGGGCCTGCCATATCCGCAAGAGCTAGCTTTAACTCTTCAAGTTGCAACATAATATTCCTCCACAACACTTAACATAGCTATAATTATACCTTAACTTTCCACAATTGTAAACCCGCGCGCAGCCAAGGCTCCACTATAAGTCGGCGCACGTACGGTGCTTAAAAGTCGGTGTTGAATTTTATAGAATAATTATGTAAAATCTAACTTAAGTATAATAAAAAAAGAAAAAGGAGCAAAATTAATGAAAAATTATAGAAAATTCGGACCCTGCGCCGTTTGTAAAAATGAATGTAAAATAGATGACGATATCGTTGTTTGCCCAGAATGCGGCACGCCGTATCACCGCAAATGTTATGAGTCTATCGGCCAATGCTTATATAGCAAAAAGCACGGCGAAGGCTATGTTTATGTTAATCCAAATGCTCAAGGTGGGGAGGCTCAACCTCAAGGGCCTGGTGCTGAGAGTAACTCTAAAAAATGCCCCCGCTGTTTAAAGGAGAATTCTAAAGATTCCAGCTTTTGCAGCAATTGCGGGTGCCCTTTAACTGGCGGCCCCGTGCACACTACTACGTTTATTAACGGGTTTCCGATTAATCCTGCGCCTGGTTTTGAGCCGATTTTTAAGATTAACGAGAACGAGACGATTGACGACATAAAAATCTCGGACTTTGCCCGATATATCAAGGGGAATTTATTGTATTATATCCCAATTTTCAAGAATATTGGCAAGGTGGGCAAAAGCAGATTCAATTTTAGCGCTTTTTTGTTTTCTGGCGCTTGGTTTTTGTACCGAAAGCTATATAAAATCGGGATTATCTTTACTTCGCTGATTATTTTCCTTTCGGTTTTGTCCACGTTTATCGAGTTTACTTACGCAAACAACATTTTGGTTTCTATTTTTAAGGCAGTCGGCGTCACAAGCAGCGCCGACATTACGCTGGACAAATACGATCTAATTTTAGCTCAATTTTACGCCCTGCCGCTGCTGCAGAAATTTATTGTCTTTTTGCCATCCATTGTAAAAATCATAACCTTCGCCATCATGCTGTTTTCGGGCTTTTGCGCTAACAGAATTTACTACAAAAACTGCTGCTCTAAGATTAAGAAGATTAAAGTCCTCTGCAAGGGCGACCGCAAACTGTTTGAGGATGAGATTAATAAATTTGGCGGCGTTAATTTTAAAATTATCCCGTTTATCTCGATTTGCTACATTATAATCGAATATTTGCCCCGGTTTTTGATTTGAAGTTCGCGTTTTGTCTTAAAAAATCTTGCTATTGGGGTTGATCTTTTGAATATCCTTGTGACCGGTGGCACGGGCTATATTGGCAGTCACACTTGCGTTCAGCTTTTGGGCGCTGGGCACGAGATTGTCATTCTTGATAATTTCTGTAACAGCCAGGCTGACGTTATCTCGCGCGTTGAAAAAATTACGGGCAAAAAAGTAAAATTATACGTTGGCGATATTCGCGATAAAGAGGCCTTGGAGAGAATTTTTGGTGAAAACCAGATCGACGCCGTTATCCATTTTGCCGGGTTAAAGTCTGTTAGCGAGTCGGTTAAAAATCCGCTGACTTACTTTGATAATAACGTCACTGGGACCGTGGCTCTGTGCCAGGTGATGCAGAAATTTAACGTTAGTCGGTTGATATTTAGCTCCTCTGCGACCGTATACGGCAATAGTTCGGAGGCTCCCTACGATGAGTCCATGCCAACTGGCAACGTGTGCAATCCTTATGGCCGCACGAAATATTTTATTGAGGAGATTTTAAAAGACATTTTCGCCGCCGATCCCAGTTGGAGCATCACCATTTTGCGCTACTTTAACCCTATTGGCGCGCACGAGAGTTCTCTTTTGGGCGAGGAACCTTGCGGAGTCCCCAATAACATCATGCCTTATATTTCTCAGGTAGCTGCAAAAAAGCTGCCCTTGCTAACCGTTTTTGGCAATGACTATGACACCCCTGACGGGACCTGCATTCGGGACTACATCCATGTTGTAGACCTTGCCAATGGCCACTTAAAGGCTTTAGAAAAAATGTGCGATTCTAGCGGCGGCCTGAATATTTATAATCTTGGCACCGGCAAGGGCTACAGCGTTTTGGAGCTAATACGCGCTTTTGAAAAGGCTTCTGGGCAAAAAATTAATTATAAAATTGGCCCCCGCCGCGCTGGCGACCTCCCAATAGTTTTTGCCGACACAAAAAAGGCCGAAAAAGAGCTCAGCTTTAGAGCAAAATTTGACATAGAAAAAATGTGCACAGATACTTGGAACTGGCAAAAAAATAATTGAAACCACTGAATCTAAAACAGCACAAAAAAGTTAAAGCCCCGTCACAACAACCGCGACAGGGCTCATTTTTATGCCTATTAACTTAAATCTAAAACTTATTACTTAAGTTCTTCTTCGTTTTTGGCTGCAACAGCTGTTTCATACTTTTTGCTCAAGCCGAACACCGACAATGTCCAGGCAACCACTGTAACGCCAAAGATTCCAACAATAGTCACAACGTGCGACATTATGTTTGGAACTATGCCATACATAATCTGCTGAATAAGCGATGCACCAGCTTTGCCCGCACGGCCACCAATGACTTCAACCGCAGCCTGGCCTTTTGTTTTTGTGTCTTCATCAAGAGGCAGATACGCCATACTCTTGGTTGTGTCAAACAGAGAATACTTGATGCTCTTGCACAAAGCGTCCTGAATAATCCCCACCCAAGTTGCCAAAATTAGCGCGGACATTCCAAAAATTTGTGCAGCTACAAATTGTCTATAAAGAACCAGCGCAAAGAAGACTCCGCCCAAAATTAGGAACATTAAAGGAGTGATAACGGCAGAAGTTTTCCATTTGCAGGTTCTTAAGATGAAAGCACCAATGAAAACAACCAAGATAGAGAAAACACCAGTAAATATGGATATATTACCCTGCATAGAAGCGTATTGCTCGCCTTCAAAAGCTTCTCTCATGTGGGCTTTCAAAATAATTTCTGCAAAGTTGATGGAAATTCCATAGCCCATAACAAGCATGCCGATTAGCAACAAATAAGAGTTTGTAAACAAAATCTTGATGCCTTCAAGCACGCTAACTTTTTCTTTCTTCTTCTTAGGCTTAATTTGTGCTTCGTCATAAAATCTTGGGTCTTTCAAAACAACATTATTTATATACCAAAAGATTCCCATAATAGTCGCAGCAACGGCCAAAAGTGCTATCATAAGCATTCTAACATTTTCAATAGAAGCATCTTTTAAAGCTGTTTTTATTGTAACGCCAGCAGAAATTACGCCGATGTTACCAATTAACGAAAACAGTCCAAAAAATCTCTTTACCTCGTGCCTCATAGTTGTAGCGTTTGCAAACATCCAGAACAGCGAAGAGATTCCCATAGTTCCCCAAATTTCCGAAATCACATAAAACAAAGTAGTTGGCCAGTTGCCCAAACAGGTAAGAAATGTTCTAAAGAACTGTGGTGCAGCTTCGGTCATAGCAGTAATTTGCTCTGTAGACATAATCAAACTGTCGAGATTTGGGTAAAGCACAAAGCCAAACACCGCATAAAAGACCATAAAAGAAGCGACAATTATGTAAAATGTCTTCTTAAGGTCAAATTTATTCATTAAAAAGTTAAAAGCAATAACCACCAAAAACGCAGCCGGAAGAACGTACCAAATTTTAAGCGCACTAATAAGTTGTGCTGTGTCTGCCTTACCGGCTCCAGCCCATATGTTTGTATGGTACTGTACAAAAATGTCCTTTAAATCGCGAACCAAGGTGTAGAAAAAAAGGATAAACGCCATAAGAAAACTCATAGGCAAAAATTTTTTTAGCTCATAAGTATGAATGGGCCAAACCAATTCTTGAAACTTGTTAAACTCTTTAGTTTGAGTTTGTTGTTGGGTTGTCATTTTTTTACATTCTCCTTTAAATTAAAGGTAATAAATTTTGCGGACTTTGTTGCTATGACCTTAGCATGCGCAAAAATTAAGAATTATCAAAAGAAAGACTTAATAATTGACCCCCCTTTGCAAATTTATAATGCACACGCTTAATTATTTAAAAATCACATTCCGCAAGACGTAATAGATTATATCAAATTTTTTCACTTTATTCAAGTCTTTTTCAAAGTTAAATTACATTTTGATAAACTTTGCTTATAATTTTCTTTTTTAGCACAATATTTGTACATAATTATCAACTGTTTTCGTGCATGCCTTTTTGCCTTCCATCCTTCTTTTTGTTGACATTTTGCACGTTTCAAATTATCATTTTATTTGTGCTAAAATTTTAGCGATTAAAAGGGTTTTGAAGGAGATATTTTGGGTTGGAAAAAGATGTGATAATCTCATTAAAAAATATTACTGTTTCTTTTAATGGAAATACCGTTTTGAAGAATTTTAACCTTAATATTAAAAATGGCGATTTCGTCACTTTGCTAGGCTCTTCTGGCTGCGGGAAAACCACGATTTTGCGCATAATCGGTGGCTTTGTTCAGCCCGACAGTGGCGAGGTTTTTTTTGCTGGCAAAAATGTTACGAAGCTGCCGGCCCATAAACGTACTGTTAACACGATATTTCAGAATTACGCTCTTTTCCCCCATTTGAATGTATATGAGAACATCGCCTTTGGTATGCGGGTTCAGAAGAAGCCGGAGTCCCAGATACGCTCTGAGGTTGCTAAGATGCTTAAAATGGTGAGCCTTTCTGGGTTTGAAAATCGAAATATTGCAAATTTATCCGGAGGTCAGCAGCAGCGCGTCGCCATCGCTCGGGCGCTTGTAAATAACCCTAAAGTACTTTTGCTGGACGAACCTTTGGGGGCTCTTGACTTGAAGTTGCGCAAAGATATGCAGACCGAACTCAAAAAAATTCAGCAAAAAATGGGCATCACTTTCGTTTTCGTCACGCATGATCAGGAAGAAGCGCTCTCTATGTCCGACACCGTTGTGGTTATGGACAGTGGCCAAATTCAGCAGATTGGCTCGCCTCAGGATATCTACAACGAGCCCCAAAACGCCTTCGTTGCGGACTTCATTGGTGAAAGTAACATTATCGACGGCATTATGCACGAGGATTACGTTGTGGAGTTTGCTGGCAGGAGGTTTGACTGCCTTGATGCGGGCTTTCTTAAAAAAGAGAATGTCGATGTTGTGATTCGGCCGGAGGATATTGAGGTTACCTCGCCAGAGGACGGCCATATTTCGGGCACGGTTACTTCGGTCACGTTTATTGGCGTGCATTATGAGATTATTGTGGATATCGATGGCTTTAAATGGATGATTCAGTCTACCGATAGCCAAAGTCCAGGCGATGTTATTGGGCTTTTGCTGCAGCCGGATGATATTCACATCATGAAAAAGTCGGAGCATTCTGGCGAGTATGGCGATTACAGTGCCTTTAGTGACGAAATGTACGAAGTTTATGAGGAAAATTCGCCGGATGAAGGCATCACTAAGGCTGGTGATAAAAATGAGGGTTAAGGCTTTGTCGCTGCCCTATATCGTTTGGATGGCTATTTTCACGCTTGTGCCGATGCTTTTGGTTTTGGTTTTTGCTTTTACCGATAAAACCTGGAACTTCACTGTTGAAAATATTATTAACGTGGGCTATTATTCGAATATATTCTTACGGTCAATTGGGCTAGGGGCTCTTTCTACCGCCATTTGCCTTCTTTTAGGGTACCCGCTTGCTTATATTATTGCTAAAATTCCCGCCAAAAGGCAGGGCATCGTCGTTATGCTCATTATGCTGCCCATGTGGATGAACTTTTTGCTCCGGACTTACGCTTGGATGACTATTCTTGAGAATAACGGGCTTTTGAATAAGGTTCTCTCTTTTTTGGGAGTCTCGCATCCTGTTTCTTTTATAAACACTTCTGGCGCCGTAGTTTTGGGGATGGTTTACAATTTTTTGCCGTATATGATTTTGCCGATTTACTCTGCTATTTCTAAAATAGACAAAAAAATTATCGAGGCGGCGCAAGATCTGGGCGCTGGCAGAAGAAAAGTCTTTTTTAAGGTTTTGTTGCCCCTCAGTTTGCCGGGCGTTATCTCTGGCGTCACTATGGTTTTTGTGCCGGCCGTTAGCACTTTTATTATCTCTAAAATGCTGGGCGGCGGTGCGCACATTCTGGTTGGAGATCTCATCGAGATGCAATTTTTGGGCAGTACATATAATCCGCACCTGGGGTCGGCTATTTCTTTTGTTTTGATGATTCTGATTTTCATCTCTATTGGGATTATGAACCAGTTTGACGACTCGGATGAACTTTCTGTGCCGGCGGCGTATCGCTAGAAAATCGCTTTTTGCTAAAGGAGGATGCATGTTGAAATCACTGGTAAACTCGAGGTTTAAATTGATATCTAAGCTGTACATGTGGCTTATTTTCTTCTTTTTGTATGCTCCGCTTGTCGTGCTCATCGTCTTCTCTTTTAATGAATCCAAGAGTCGCAACGTTTGGACGGGGTTTTCTTTAAAGTGGTATACAAAATTATTTGCCGATAAAGAAATTTTGCGCGCCCTGTTTAATACTATAATCGTCGCGGTTGTTGCTTCGTTTTTGGCCACCGTTATTGGGACCATTGCTTGTTTTGGCATTTTGAAGATGAGGCGCTGGGCCAAGCGCTCTGTTATGAACGTGAACAACTTGCCGATTGTTAATCCGGAGATTGTTACGGGCGTCTCTTTGATGCTGCTTTTCGTGTTTGCTTATAAGAATTTCGGTATATTTCGGCCCGGAATCGTTACTTTGATTTTTGCTCATACCACGTTTTGTCTGCCGTACGTTGTGCTCTCTGTTTTGCCAAAACTGCGCCAGATTAGCCCTTATTTATACGAAGCGGCTCAAGACTTGGGCTGCACTCCCGCTCGTGCCTTTTTTAAGGTTATTTTGCCGGACATCTTCCCCGGCATCGTCACGGGGTTTATTATGGCTTTTACCCTTTCGCTCGACGACTTTGTGATCAGCTATTTTACCAGCGGCGCCACGCAAACGCTGCCCATTGCGATATACTCTATGACTCGAAAGATCGTCAGCCCCGAGATAAACGCGCTTTCGACGATATTATTCGCGGTTGTTCTCTTGCTTCTGATTGCCATAAACCTGCGCCAAATTAAGGATGAGGGCAAGAATCGCAACTAGGCTGTTGATATTATTTAGATTTTAAGGAATTTGGGTGAGAAAATATTGAAAAAAAAGTCCAGGTTAGTTTTGGCCGCTGTTATCCTCTTTTTAGCCGCTGCGTCTGCATTTTTAGCGTACGTCACCATACACAAAAGTAGCCACAATCCCGTTGTTACTATCAATGTGTATAACTGGGGGGAATATATCTCCGACGGGACGGACGGCAGCTTAAATGTTAACGAGGAATTTACTCGGCGGACGGGGATTCATGTAAATTACAGTACTTTTTCTAGCAATGAAGCGCTTTTTGCGAAGTTGCAAAACGGTGGCACCAAGTATGACGTGATTATCCCCTCCGACTACATGATTTCTAAGATGATTGCCTTGGGGATGCTTCAAAAACTCAATTTTGATGCGATTCCTAACTTTTCGTACATTGATGATTCCTTTCGTGGCCTTGAGTACGACCCTACAAACGAGTATTCTGTGCCGTACACTTGGGGCACGGTCGGGATTTTCTATAATAAAAAGCTTGTCTTAGAGCCGGAAGACAAGATAACCTGGGACATTTTGTGGGACCCCAAATACGCCGGGAAAATCCTGATGTTTGATAATCCTCGCGATGCATTTGCAATCTCTCAGTTTAGGCTCGGGAGCCCATTGAATTCCAAAAATAAAGAGGACTGGCTTTTGGCTGCCAAAGAATTGAAATCGCAGCAACCGCTTGTGCAGGCCTATGTTATGGACCAAATTTTTGACAAAATGGCGAACAATGAGGCCGCGCTGGCACCTTATTATAACGGCGACGCCGCGCTTTTGACGCAAAAAAACAAGGATATTGGCTTCGTTATTCCAAAAGAAGGCACCAATCGCTTTGTTGACGCCATGTGTATTCCGAAAAACTCGGAGCATTTCGATGAGGCCTTGGCTTACATAAATTTTATGTGCGACCCTGCCGTTGCGACTGAAAATATCAAGCATATCGGCTATTCTTCACCTGAGACTGCGGTTAAGAATCGGCTTGACCCGGAAGTCGCCAGCAGCAAAATCTGCTACCCGGATGACTCTACCTTAAAAAACACCCAGGTTTTTACCTATCTGCCAGACGACATCAACTCGCTTATCGATTCGCTCTGGATCAATATAAAGACCGGCGAACAAAAAGATCCATTCGGTCTGGTCGCCGTTTTGATCGGGTTTATCGTGGTTTATTTGGCTGTGCTCTTTATTAAAAAGAGGAAGCCTAACCCTTAAGCCGCGTTTCATAATTCGACAAATTTCTTTAAAAACACTTGCGTCGCTTCAAAAACATGATATAATTTTAACAGATTAAAATAAAATGGGTTGATAAATTTGTTGAGATGCCTTAAATTTATATCGTGTTTTTGTCTTTGCTGCGCGTTTGTTTTCTCGATTAATCGCGCTAATTCGACTTTTGCTTACAGCGACGATGCCCTTGCCATCTCCCTTGCTTGCGACAATCCTTATCCGGTTAGCGGTGAGGAAATCACGCTCAGCCTGAATTTTCTGCCCTCCGATCCCATTAATGTCTCGGCCTATCGCCTAAAAGTCAAGTTCGATAGCTCGAAGTTGTCGTACAAAGGCCTCTACTCCTACATAAACAATGACGATTTTAAAAGCTACAGAAAAGATGGCGACTTGACCGTTTTGTTTGTGACTTCTGAAAATGGCGTCAACCTTAAGGCTGGCAGTGTTCAAGCTATGCTTGAGCTAAATTTCAGAGTTTTGTCCAACTGCGATATCGGGTCTTTGGAAGTTTCTGCCGTCGTTGATGGCCTCTGCGATTATAATGCGACCGCCATTCCTTTGCCAAATATCGATCCGGTTGAAATTAATGTGGTTCAGACCGGCGACGCCAACTGTGACCTCGCGACTCTTTCTCTTGCTGATTATGCGATAACGCCAGCCTTTTCCGCCGATATTACCTCCTACTCTGTTGACGTACCGTACTCTAAGAGCACCATAGAGTTTAGCGCTGCTCCGCTGGACGACACCGCCAATGTTAAGGCTAACCGCAAGACGTTAAAAAGCGCTGGTACGGCAACGGACGTTAACTTGACGGTTACTTCTGCCGATAAGAAATCAAAAAAAGTTTATACCGTTAAGGTAAACCGGCTTAACAAAGAGGATTCCACTCCGGCCAATTTGAAAAGCTTGCCTACTGACGGCAATTTTGAGCTTCCCACCAATGGTGCCGGTATCAACAGCCTTGATGATAGCGACATTCCCGATGAATCCGTTGCTCAAAATAATGCTTTTGCCCTTAAGCAAGCGTCGGCACCGCTCGTCGTTAAAGAAAGTGCTTTTAACGCCATTTTGTTTGCGGCCGTGTCTATAGTTTTTATCGGCATTTCTGTTTTTATCATTAAGCGTAAAGCTCAATAAACCTGGATTATCTCGAAAAATCTTTCAAAAAGTTAAGCTAGCACGGGCCTTACCATGCTAGCTTTTTGTTTTACTTTAATTTATTTTTAGCCGATTAATAATTTCAAAAACGTTGATAATACTAAGTTTAGCGAAGGAGGGATCCCTTTGAACAGCGGCTTGGCTAAAAAGTTGTACCCTATTTTGGCGGTATGCGCCGGAATAATCAGCGGTCTTTTAGGGGCTGGCGGCGGCATGCTGATCGTTCCTATATTGAAAAAATATGGCCTCGACCAGCGCTCTACCCACGCCACTTCTGTTTGCATTATCCTGCCAATATGCCTCTTGAGCGCCATAGTCTACCTCATAAAAGGCAACGTCACCCTCTTCGACGCGTTGCCATATCTGCCTTTTAGCGTTTTGGGCGCGATTATCGGCTCCTTAATTTTGGCCAAGATAAACCAAGAGCTTTTGCGCAAACTTTTTGGCGGATTCATGATTTGGGCAGCGATTCAGCTGCTTTTAAGATGAACTGGGTAATGGCCGCCATAGCCGGCACACTTTCGGCCATAATCGGCGCGATGGGGCTTGGCGGCGGCGGCGTTCTGCTAATTTACTTCAACCTATTCACGCAAACGCCTCAAACGCTGGCCCAAGGCATCAACCTGCTTTTTTTCATCCCGTCCGCCATCGTCGCCATCATAATTTACATCAAGAAAAATCTTGTGAATTTCAAACTCGCCATAATTTTTTCTCTGCTCGGCCTGGTTGGCGCTTTGGCAGGGGCTTACCTAGCCTGCTTCATCGAGAGCCGCGTTCTTTCAAAATTGTTCGCAATTCTTCTTTTAATCATGGGAGCCCTGCAATTTAGGAAGAAAGCTTGAATCTCCCGCTTTTTAATGGCTAACCGTAGCAGAATTTCTGTCATTAAAATTATACCTCTCGACCAGGCGCACCGTCTCTTGGCTAAAGTTGAGCTCATAGACTCGGTATTTCTGGTTATCCAAATTCACAACCACGCTCTTTGCCTCTCCAGAGCCCTTTATCGAGAAAGAATAATTCGAATTATACGCCGGGACAACAGTCTTAGAGTTTCCAGCGTCCATAACGCCGTTTACATAGACCTTCATGCTCACTTCCCTGCTTACGCTCGACGGCAAATCAACGTTAATTTTCAGCGTCCGTTCCTGCGATTCTCCAGAGCTAACCGTCAAAGTAACCGCCGTACCTTCGTTTATCTCAACCCCAGGCAATGGATCCGTCGAAATCACGGTATCCTTAGGCTTGGAGCTTTTTTCTTTAACCACATTCTCCGAGACTTTGAGCCCCTTCTCAGAAATCAGCTTTGCAGCCTCAGTCAAACTCTTGTTTATCACGTCCGGCACAGCGACCTTCTTCTCGGCCGGCCCCTTGCTCACAAGGATCCTAACCATGCTGTTCACAACAACTTCCGTGCCCTCTTTGGGGTCCGTCCCCTTCACGATCCCCTCGGCAGTTTCGCTGTCTTCAACCGTTAAAACCTCGTAAACCAAGCCAGCATCCTTAATTTTAGCCTTTGCCGCATCAAGAGTCAGCCCGCGCAGAACCGGGATAGATACCAAAGTGCCCGAACTATTCACCGTCAGCGTTATCTTCGAGTTCTCCTTCACTCTCTTCGAGCCAGCTTTCGGGTCCTGATCAATTATAACCCCCTCCGGCTTGTTGGCGTCATAGGCCTGCTCAATATTCCACGTGAACTTATAATTGCTGTTGTCCACCACGTCCGTAACCTTCATGCCCAAAAAGTTCGGCACGTCAATGTCCTTGTTGCCAAATCCAAACCAGCCAGAGACCATCCCAAGCCCCATCACAACAAGAAAAATAACAAGCGCGATTCCAACGCCAATCAAGATATTAATAGCCTTCGAGCGCTTCTCCGAAGTCTCCTGCTCCTCGCGATATGTATAGCCGTCGGCATAGCTAGCGCCAGACTTGTTCTCCTTAATATTATTAATCGCGTCCAGATACTTCGTGGGCGCATCGTCGTTAAAGTACTTATATTCAAAGCGGATACTCGGATTCTTTCTAAAAGCCTCGATGGATTGCAGCATTTCGGCCGCAGAGCTATATCTGTTCTCGGCATTTTTTTGCATAGCCTTCAAGACGATATCCTCCAGCCCCTCTGGGATATCAGGATTAATCTCTCTTAGTCTCTTCGGTTCAGACTGCATCTGCATAATAGCCACCGAAACTGCATTGTCAGCTTCAAAAGGCAGACGGCCAGTCAGCATCTCGTACATCATAACGCCAACAGAGTATATGTCCGACTTCTCGTCCGTGATGTCTCCGCGCGCTTGCTCCGGCGATATATAATGAACCGAACCAATCGCCTTATCCGTAATGGTCCGGGTCTCGTCTCTAGAAAACCGAGCAATGCCAAAGTCCGTTACCTTAATAGTCCCGTCCTTCAAAAGCATGATGTTCTGCGGCTTTATGTCACGGTGCACAATCCCCTTCTCGTGGGCGTGCTCCAAGGCCCTTAAAATCTGAATAGTAAAATAAACAGCATCGCGCCAATTAATCTCGTGCTGTTTATCAATGTACTCCTTCAGCGTTATTCCGTCGATGTTTTCCATCACAATATACTGAATTTTGTCGCCAAAACTGACGTCGTAGACCTTCACAATATTCGGGTGCGACAAAACCGCAATAGCCTTGGACTCATTCTTAAATCTTCTTATAAAGTCACGATTGCTCAAAAATTCGTCCTTCAAAATCTTTATAGCAACCGTTCTATCGTCAATTATATCATAAGCGCGATACACTCTGGCCATGCCACCGCAGCCAAGCAGCTCGTTTATCTCGTACCGGCCATCCAGCCTTTTGCCCACGTATTTATCCATAATTTTCACCTCTATAATATAATCACTAAAAGCGCCAATTATTCGCAGTTTTCGTCATTCGCACAAAGCCACAACCGTAATATTATCCGCTCCACCGCGTTCATTCGCTGCAGAAATCAAGCCATCCACAAAAGCCTCTCCCTTTTCTACTTTAAAATAATCCAAAATTTCCTTCTGGTCAAGATAATTAGTCAAACCGTCGGTGCAGATTATAACAGCGTCCCCCGCCTTCTTTGTTTTCATAGAATAATCAACATCCACGTCCTTGCTAATCCCAAGCGCGCGCGTAATTATGTTTTTGTTAGGATGCATTTTGGCTTCTTCATGGGTAATTTCGCCCTCATCTATCATTTCTTGCACCATCGAGTGGTCAATTGTAAGCTGATTAATCTTGCCCTGCCGCACCAAATAAGCCCGGCTGTCACCAACATGGGCCACGTGGATTTTGTCATTAACAACAGCCACTAAAACCGCCGTCGTTCCCATCCCAGCCAAATTCTTATTGTCTTGGGCATTAGTAAAAATCTCAAGATTAGCCTTTTTTAGTGCGTTTTTCAACATCTTTTTAACATCGCTACTTTGAATTTCACCAAGCTCTTTCCAAGTTCCGTTACTCAGCGACTCTTTAATGCTCTTCACCGCCAAATTGCTAGCAACGTCGCCACCATTTACTCCGCCCATACCATCACAAACAACGGCCCACAGCGCACTTTCGTTCACTTTGGCAGAATAAAAGCAATCCTGATTCGACTTTCTTTTTAAGCCAATGTCGCTTCTCCCAAATACTCGCATATTACACCTCCACCGTCTTTGTAGATCTCCTCAGCTGCCCGCACGAGGCATTTATATCCGCGCCCAGCGTCCTTCTTATTGTAACATTTATGCCATATTTTTCAAGGATATTAACAAACTTTTTTATTCGCTCCATCCCGCTTTTTTTATAACTCCCCGGCGCAAAATCAACGTCATTAGCAGGAATCAAATTAACATGGCACAGCATTTTGCGAAGTTTTTCTGCCAAAAGTCTCGCACACTCGTCGCTGTCGTTAACCCCAGCTATCATCGCATACTCAAACGAAATTCTCCTATTCGTCTTGCTTATGTAAAATCTGCAGGCCGCCAAAAGGTCGTCCAAGCTATATTTCTTACTTATCGGCATTATCTTGCTTCGAGTCAAATCGTCCGGCGCGTGCAGCGAGACAGACAAAGTCAGCTGAAATTTTTCTTCGGCCAATTTGCAGATTTTATCAATTATACCACAGGTCGAGAGCGAAATATGGCGCATTCCGATGTTCAAATTTTCCGCAGAAGAAACCAGCCTCAAAAACCTAACGACATTCTCGTAATTGTCAAGCGGCTCTCCCATTCCCATCAGCACAACATTCGATATCCTGATCCCACTGTCCAACTCGGCCTCTTTAATCTGTGAAATCATCTCTGAAGCAGTCAAATTCCGCGCAAATCCGCCCTTCCCAGTAGCGCAAAACCTGCAGCCCATCTTGCAGCCAACCTGCGTCGATATGCAAATCGTGTACCCGTGCCGATAGCTCATCACAACGGCCTCGATATACTCTCCGTCGTTTAAGCGAAACAAGTATTTTATCGTCCCGTCAATTTTAGATACCAACTTTCGCACAATCTCAGCGCCCGTAACGTAATATTTCTCCGAAAGCTCACTAATCAAGCTCTTGGGCAGGTTGCGCATCTCGTCAAAGCGCTTTACTCCCTTAACCAGCCACAGATATACCTGACTAGCCCTATACGCCGGGTAACCCGACTTCTTAAAATCCTCCAAAAGCTCCGCCTCAAACATCGACTTTATATCGACCAGCGCCATATCTTTGATCCCTTCACTTTTTAATCTCGTCTAATCGTCTCTCCGCCTACCAGCCACGATAAGAAGCAGCCTCAGTAAAGACATCACAGCCGTGAATGTAGCTGCCAAATACGTCATTGCAGCTGCTGTTAAAACTTTTTTTGCACCCGTTAGCTCTTCTCCACAAAGCGTTCTGCCCTGCTCCAGCGTTGCAATTGCCCGCCGGCTCGCGTCAAATTCAACCGGCAACGTTATAACTTGAAAAAGTACCGCCAAGCTAAACAGCGCGATGCCCAAATTAACGACGAAGTCGTATTGCACCGGTAGCAAAAGGCCAATAAAAATCAGCGGCATAGACAAAGTCGAGCCAATGTTCGTTACAGGAACCAAGGCTTTTCTGATGTTCATCGGTGCATATCCGTTGGCGTGTTGAACTGCATGCCCGG
Source organism: uncultured Eubacteriales bacterium (assembly GCA_948823415.1). Lineage (GTDB taxonomy): Bacteria > Bacillota > Clostridia > Oscillospirales > Acutalibacteraceae > CAG-557. The sequence continues at coordinate 6,961 of CAQKRU010000002.1, read as the reverse complement.
CCTCATGGGCGGCAACTCCAACAGCGGCCACCGAAGTAGAAGAATAAACCGAGTCCGACAGCCGAATTACGTTTGTTCGCGGGTCAAAATGATCGGTTAAATCGCCAGAAACATGCTCAACCTCAACACCCGTAACGCCGTTTTGCGCCAAAACCCGATTAGCAGCGTCCGCTCCAGTAAGCCCTCTAGAATTTCTGACCTTCGAATACTTTGAAAAAGTGCTGCTAACCTTAAACTGCGCGTAAAGCGAGATTATCAGCGCCGGCACCATGAACCAAAAATAGCTGTAGTCAAAATAATAAAATCCGTACATAAAATTTTCCTCCCAAATTCACCCTAAAATTGCTCCAACACCCAATTTGTAGCCTCTCACAAAGTCCGCCGAGCTCATCCGCTTTTTGGACTCCAGCTGCAACTCCAAAACCTCAACAGCAGATCCCCCTCCGCAAGCCACAACAAAAGGCATCAGCCTCACCACTTCGCCCGGATGTGCCGACTTATCTTCCAATAAAACCGGCTTCGTTTTGTATATCTTCAAGACTTTCCCGTCCAAAGTAGTCTCGGCCACTGGCCATGGGTTAAGTCCTCGCACCAAGTTGTGCACCTCGGCGGCCAGCTTATTCCAGCCAATTCTCGAAAGTGATTTATTCAGCATCGGCGCATAAGTTGCTTTTTGGTCGTCCTGCTTTTCCCTTATTATATCGCCTTTTTCTAGCCTTTGTAAAGTTTTCAATAAAAGCTGCGCGCCCATCACGCTTAGCCGGTCAAATAGCTCCCCCGAGGTCTCGTTTTCTCCGATTTGCGTCTCGGCCTTTAAAAGGATGTCCCCGGTGTCGAGCCCTTCGTCCATGCGCATTGTGGTCACGCCCGTAACCTTCTCGCCGTTTAACACCGCCCACTGGATCGGCGCCGCGCCTCTGTACTTGGGCAACAGCGACCCGTGCACGTTGATGCATCCTCGCTCCGGCAGTGCCAAAATCGCCTTTGGCAATATTTTACCATAAGCCACCACAACAATCAAATCCGGCGCCAGCCCCGATATTACGCGCAAAACCTCTTCATCGTTTAAGGTTTCTGGCTGAAAGACTGCAATCCCGTGCCTCAGTGCGAGCTCTTTTACTGGTGGAGGCGCCAATTTGTAGCCCCGACCTTTTTTTTTGTCTGGCTGAGTAAAGACCGCCACCACCTCGTGCGCCGACCTTATCAAAGCCTCAAGGCACGGTACGGCAAAATCCGGCGTTCCCATGAATATGATTCTCATTGTATCGCCCCGCAAACAAATTTTTGGCTTTTTTAGTTAACTTTCAAGAACGCTTCAAGTCCGATACATCCAGCATCTGCACTACATGACTCTTAAATAAAATTCCGTCCAAATGGTCAATCTCGTGACAAAAAGCCCTCGCCAACAAAGCTTCACCCTCGTAAATATGCTCTTTTCCGAGCCTGTCTAATGTCTTAACCTTAACCCTCATGGGCCTTTTGGTTATGCCATATTCTCCCGGGCAAGAAAGACAGCCCTCCGCTTCCTCCTGAAGCCCCTCCGCTTCGATAATTTCGGGGTTAACAAGCTCAATGGCCGGCTCATCCCTGTCCACCTGAACAACCACCACTCTTTTTAGCATGCCCACCTGCGGCGCCGCCAATCCGACTCCGTTATTAAGCCGCATCGTTTCGATCATATCGTCGATAAGCTGCGCCAGTCTTTCGTCAAAATTTTCAATAACGCGGCACTTCTTCGATAAAATCGGGTCTCCCTCCAAAACTATGTTCCTGATCGCCATAATATCAACATTCCTTTCAATATTTTATAAAATCGATTCCGGATTAACGTCAACAAAAGTGCTAACTCCAGAAAATTTTTTGCACTCATCCAGCTTGAAAAGCGCGTCGTTAACGAGCTTGTCAAAGGTCTTCTCGTCCATAAACTTAACAATTATCTTATATCTAAATTTATTATTAACCTTAAAAATCCGAGCCGGCGAAGGCCCCAAAATCCTAACAGCCAAGCCAGAATAATCATTTTTGATAAGCTCTTTTAATATTCCAAAAAAGAAAAATGCCGCATCTATAACCCGAGTTTCCCTCTCGCCCACAAAGCTAATCACGCAAAGCTTGGCGAACGGCGGGTATAGCATGGCCCTTCTCAGCACTATCTCGTCCTTATAAAATGAGTCATAATCCTGATCTGCCGCCAATTTTATGATTGGGTTTTCTGGCGTGAACGTCTGGATAACCGCGCAGCCGCTATTTGTGGCTCGCCCCGCCCGGCCAATTACCTGAGTAAGCAGCGAAAATGCCCGCTCATAGCTTCTAAAATCAGCGCCATACAAGGCCTGATCTGCCAACAAGACTCCCACCAAAGTGACATTTGGGAAGTCAAGCCCCTTCGCGATCATCTGCGTCCCCAACATCACATCATAGCTGCCATTTGCAAACGCGTTCAACTTTTTCTCGTAAGCAAACTTCGTCATTGTCGTGTCAGAATCCATTCGCAGAATTCTAGCACCCGGCAGACTTTTTTGCAAATCCTCCTCAGCCCGCTGCGTTCCAAAGCCTATGTACTTCAAATCATGCTCATGGCAGCTTGGGCATTCGCCCGTAATATCCATAGAAAAGCCGCAATAATGGCACATCAGCCTTCGGTTAGCAGAGTGAAACGTCAACGCGATGCTGCAATTAGGGCACATCACCACCTGCATGCAGCTCCGGCACGTCACCATCGTGTGGTAGCCCCTCCTATTAAGCAGCAGAATCGACTGTTTGCCGTTGTTCAAGTTCGTCTCCAACATACCTATAAGCTGCTCGCTAAACGCGCCGCAGTTGCCCGCCTCTTGCTCCTTGTTCATGTCCACAACAGAAACCCTCGGCAAACCCGCGCCAGAGTAGCGTTTTTTCAGAACATTCACGTTATAAACATTCTGCTCTGCGAAAAAAAAGCTTTCGACCGACGGCGTGGCAGAGGCCAGCAGCAACAAACACTTATGGTAGCAACATCTAAATTTGGCGATTTCTCTAGCGTGAAAGCGAGGTGTGGCCTCCGATTTGTAGCTAGATTCCTGTTCCTCGTCCATAATGACAAGCCCAACCTCTTCAAATGGCGCAAAGACAGCCGACCGAGTCCCCACAACCACGTTAACCAAGCCATTCTTAACCCGACGATATTCGTCAAGCCGCTCCGATACTGACAACCCGCTATGAAAAACCGCAACTTTATCCAAAAATCTGCCCTTAAAAATGGCCACCATCTGCGCTGTCAGCGCAATCTCCGGCACCATAACAATGACATTTTTCCCATCTGTAACAACATCCTCTATCAACCGCATGAACACTGAAGTTTTGCCGCTTCCGGTAATTCCATAAAGCAACGAAACCTTGTATTCATGCGCTTTATAAAGTTCATAAATAGATCCATAAGCATCCGTCTGCTCCTTTGTTAACATCACATCTCTTGAAAATCCCGAAAACTTCACGTTTTTATAGGGGTCTCTGTAAACCTTATCGTCAAAATATTCCGCAATGTTTTTTTTTACCAAATTGTCAACAACAGCAGCACTCACACCAGTTACGTACAAAATTTCCTTAAAAGAAATTCCGCTCAAATGCTGCTTCAAAACGTCAAAAACAATTTTTTGCTTGGCTGTAAGTTTAGCGTTATCCCGCAAAGCTCCTGCCTTTAGCTGAACCATCTTCACCGTAGCGTCAGCCACGGCCCTTTTTTTAGCCTCTTTTTTTTGAATCATGCCCGTATTTTCTAGGCTTTTCAAACAAACCAAAACATCCGCGCCAAACCTGGCAATCAAAGTTTCTTTAGCAACCCATCCCGTCGCAGCTTCTAAGTAAGTTACCAAATCCCTCTCCAAAGCGGTACAGCCGCTAATTTGAGTCTCATCAAATCCATCGCAAAGCCTAAACTTCTCATGTAGCTTAAAGCTCATCCCAGCTGGAATCATCAATTTAATGGCATCAAAAATCGTGCAAAAATATTTCTGCTTCATAAACTGGGCAAGCTTCAACATCTCATCATTCAAAAGCGGCGCCTCATCTAGCACCGCAAAAACTTCCTTTAATTTAATCCCAGCCCCATCAGCTTTATCCAATGCAACCTCTATCTGCAACACGATTCCTTGGCGCTTTTTATTGCTCATCCCAAAAGGAACCAGCACTCTGCAGCCCAAAGCCACTTCCTTAGCAAGCTCCCTTGGCAGCACGTAGTCATAAAGCTTATCCAGTCGGTAAACAATATGCTCAACCGCAACTTTTACAATGAATTTTTGTGACATAAAACTTCCTCAAACCCAGCATCTTAGCCTATAGCCATGATTTTATCGGCCTAACTGTTAATATCCGGTTCAAATATTTCGTATTTATGCGCCTTAAAGTCCCGTATTGCGAGGTTTACTGGCTTTTCCACCAACGGCTCTCCATTTTGCTCGGCCTCTCTGGTAATCTCCCTCGCGCGCTTAGCCACACCAATTACCAGTGCATACTTGCTCTTTTTTCCCGACAACATCTCATCGATCGACGGTTTTTGCATTGTTCAACACCTCATTAACAATATTTTTCATCCTGCAAACCCTGAATTTTTCGGCATTTATAATAGAATATATATTCCGCGCGCATTTATCCACGTCGTCATTTATAACGATATAATCATAGTCCAACGAATATGCAATCTCATCCACAGCCCTTGCCAAGCGGCTTTCCAAACTTTTTTTATCTTCTGTGCCGCGATTAAACAGCCTATCCGCCAGAACTTTCATGGAAGTCGGCAATATAAATATTCTCAGCGAGTCCTCGCACTTTTCTTTTATCTGCCTGGCGCCCTCTGTCTCTATCTTTAGCACAACATCTTTCCCGCTGTTTAGCAGTTTTTCGACCACTTTTTTTGACGTTCCATAGTAATTACCGCAATACTTGGCATGTTCCAGCAAAGTTTTATTCGATATTGCATCGCAAAAAGTCTCCTCCGAAACAAAAAAGTAATCCTTCCCGTCAACTTCGCCATCCCTAGCAGGCCTCGTTGTTGCAGAGACCGACTTCACTATGTTATCATCAAGCTTAAGGAGTTTTTCAAGCACGGTGTCCTTTCCCGAACCAGAAGGCCCCGACAAAACGATCAACAAGCCATTATTATTCATACAAATCTGGTTCCTCCCCGCCATTTTGAGAACATCCACCTTTTAGCCTATTAACAATCGTCTCTGGATGCAGAGCCGAAAGAATCATAAGCTCGCAATCCGTCACAATAACAGCCCTCGTCCGCCTACCACAAGTCGCATCTATTAGCTCATTTTTGTTCCTCGCCTCGCTAACAGCCCGCTTTATCGGCGCCGCATCCGGGCACACGATGCTAACAATCCTCGTGGATGACACCATATTGCCAAACCCGATGTTTATAAACTTCATAACGCTTTATTTCTCCCTTTTTGCGCCCCGCAACAAAAATAAATTTATAATATTATTTTATCAAATTTTACGCGCACTGTCAAGCACACGTGTTAGCTTGAGTTTTGCTGGGTAGTTTTACTTAATCCGCGCTGGAATCGCCATCGCGGCTACGAAAATTTGGGGATATTAATTTGCACGCGTTTATGATATAATAAAATTTAACGATTGAAAAAGGAGGCAAACGGGGGCCGCGAGCCTCTTTACAGTGACCTTTGTACAATGAGAATAAGAAGAAAGCCTTGGGCCAGGCCAGAGCTTGCGGCTTGCGAGTTTTTTGTTGACAACCCCGCGCTAAATAAGGGCAACTGGCATAATCTTTTTGGCAAAAAGCAGCCAGTTTACTTAGAGTTGGGGTGCGGTAAGGGCTCTTTTATCGCAGAAATCGCTAGCAAAAATTTGGACAAAAACTTTATTGCAGTCGACATAAAAAGCGAGGTTTTGGCTCTTGCAAAAAGAAATGTTGAGTGGCAATACTCTGCGCTAAGCCGGCCTATTGATAATCTTTTTTTAACAGCGCAAAACATCGAGCGCATAGATGATATCCTTAGCGAAAGTGACGTAATCTCGCGGACTTACATAAATTTTTGTAACCCTTGGCCAAAGCCGAGGCACAAAAAACGCCGATTAACGCATCCGCGGCAGCTTGAAAAGTATAAAAAGTTTTTGGCGCCCGGTGGCGAAATTTACTTCAAGACCGATGACGATGGCCTTTTTTACGAGAGCATAACTTATTTTAAGGAGTCCGGGTTTGAGATAATTTATGTGACCAAAGATTTGTTAAACTCCGGGTTTGACGGGAATATCTCGACAGAGCACGAAAAAATGTTTTGCGAGATGGGCAAAAAAATAAAATTCTTGATCGCGCGGCTACGTCACGGCGAATAGACAACAAAAAGGAGCTAATAAAATGAAAAAAATCCTGATTTTGCCAATTTTTATTATGCTTTTTACTTCGGGGTGTTCTCTTAGCAGCTTTAACACCAGCAATCTGATGCATCCGCCCAAGGCCACTGGCGAAATGGCGCAGATTCAGGCGCTTATTGAGCGCACGGTCGGCGAGGATATCATCTTTAAATATCCGCAAAATGGCGATTTTAAGTCCGCTATTATTATGCACGACTTGGACGGTGACTCACAAGACGAGGCAATCGCGGTTTATCAGCTGGCCTCAAAGGATGCGCAATCTTATATAATGGTTATCGACAAAGTTGGCGACACGTGGAAGGTTATCAAGACTATCGACGCCAAGGGTGTCGATTTGGACAAGGTTTGCTTTGGCGACATTAACGGCGACGGCATTGATGACATCATTTTGGGCTGGAGCAGCTACACGAGTTACGGCAAGGAGCTTACGGTTATCCTTTATGAGGACGGTAACTATAACGATTTGACGCCGGAGGAGACTTACTCTGACATGCTTGTGAGCGATTTTGACGGCGATGGTCGGTCCGAGATTTTGACTTTATCGGTAAGCAAGCGCGAGGATACGCAGTCTGACGACGATGCCAATAAA
>CAQKRU010000001.1 GCA_948823415.1 uncultured Eubacteriales bacterium | reverse complement strand
GGACTTTTTGGCGGATGAAGATATCTTTGAGGTCTACACAGAGCCCGGGGACTTTAGTGATGTGCGAGAGGCGCTAGAATCGAAGGGGTTTGAGTTTGCGTCGGCAGAGGTGGAGATGGTTCCGAGCACGTACAGCAGCATTGCGGAGGAGGAAAACCGCGCCAAAATGCAGAAGCTGCTGGATGCGCTGGAGGACAACGACGACGTGCAGAACGTGTGGCACAACTGGGAGATGCCGCAAGAATAGTGGCTTGAGGCTAGGTGAGCCAGCTAGAAATGGCGCCCTTAAGCGCGTAAAACCACTCTACGACTTTAAATTTAATTTCGTAATTTTCGCTGCTGTTGATTATCTTTTTTTCTGAATCAGAAAAAACCGAGTCGATGGCGGCACTATTTTTCGCGCTTCCAAGGCACATCTGCGGAAAAATCACGCACCACCAATTTTTCCCTTTACCTTCGCCAATTAAGACTCTCAACGCGTCGTAGTGGCCGGCGGGGAGGGTCGTGTTGCCATAGTTTCGAGTCGGGAAGTACATCTTGGTCATCTGAACCTTTATTGGATAGCTATAGCCGCGGGTTTGGACTTCTTGCTCGGCGATTTTTCTGATGTTATCGAGGTTTTCGGTGGTAAGACTTTGCGCGGAGGCCTTACTGGTCGCGGTGTTCAGGAATTCACCAGATTTTTCTATGATTTTGTCCCGAACGTTTAGCTTTAGCGCTTGATCCTCGGCAGCATCGGAGTTCGCAAGGATATGTAGCCGCAAAACCTTTGTGCTAAGATTCTCGCAATTGCTTGCAAAGCCCGTTAGAGCAAGGATTAGAGTCAATAGAAAGCCCGAGATCAGCGATTTTTCAATGAGTTTCATGGTTTTAACACCGTCCGTTTTAGATTTTTCGCCATTGGCTTTTAGAATTATGGACAGGCGGCCGCGGTTTTATTCACCGGGCCGAATTTTTGTGGCGCCGAGTTGAAAAATCTGAAAATTTGGGGTATAATTTAAATTAATGCGCGACGATCGAGCGGCTTAAAGACTGAAAAATGGGGCGATGTGGTGGAGCTGAAGTTCACGAAAATGCAGGGTTGCGGCAACGATTATATCTATATTGACTGCTTTGATCAGGATGTTAGCGAGCCTGGCGAGCTGAGCAGGAGGCTTTCTAACCGGCGCTACGGGATTGGTGGAGATGGCGTTATTTTGATTTGCCCGTCTGACGTGGCCGACGCTAGGATGCGGATGTTTAATCTTGATGGCAGCGAGGGTAAGATGTGCGGAAACGGCGTCCGGTGCGTTGGGAAGTACCTTTTTGACAACGGGATCGCTAAAAAGCCCGAGATTACGGTCGAGACGTTGAGCGGGATTAAGAATTTGAAGATTTTGGAAAGTGGCTCGGAGGCAGATTTGGTGACGGTGGACATGGGGTGCCCGGAGCTGAGCGCTAGTAAGATCCCGGTTAATTTGGATTTGAACCAGGTGATAAGCTATCGGGCGCGGTTTGGCGACAGTGACTACGATATTACGTGCGTTTCGATGGGGAATCCGCATTGTGTCGTGTTTTGCGACGATGTGCAGCGGCTTGATTTGGAGAAAATCGGCCCTGTTTTTGAGAATAGTGAGCTTTTTCCGGAAAAAATCAATACGGAATTCGTGAAAATTGTGGATAATACTACGCTGAGCATGAGGGTCTGGGAGCGCGGCAGCAATGAGACGCTGTCTTGCGGCACTGGAGCGTGCGCGGCTGTGGTTGCGGCGGTCTTGAACGGCTTTTGCAACAAGGGGCAAGAGGTTGTGGTTAAGCTGCGAGGCGGGATCTTGAAGGTCGAGTACACCGGCGAGCGCGTGTATTTGACGGGCAAGGCCGAGAAAGTTTTTGAAGGGGTTGTGGAGGTATGACGAAGTACATTTTTGTGACGGGCGGCGTGGTTTCGGGCCTCGGAAAGGGCATCACGGCGGCGTCTTTGGGCAGGCTGCTGAAGGCTAAAGGGCTTAAGATCGCGGCGCAAAAGCTGGATCCTTATATAAACGTCGACCCGGGGACGATGAGCCCGTATCAGCACGGGGAGGTCTTTGTGACGGAGGATGGCGCGGAGACGGACCTTGACTTGGGCCATTACGAGCGGTTTATCGACGAAGAGCTGAATAAGTTTTCGAACTTGACGACGGGGAAGGTTTATTGGAACGTTCTGAAGAAGGAGCGAAATGGCGAATACTTGGGCGAGACGGTGCAGGTTATTCCGCACATTACCAATGAGATCAAGGATTTCGTCTATTTGGTGGGCAAGAAGTCCCATGCGGACGTGGTTATTACGGAGATTGGCGGCACGACTGGCGATATAGAGAGTCAGCCGTTTTTGGAGGCTATACGGCAGATTTCGCTGGAGGTTGGCCGCGAGAACTGCCTGTTCGTCCACGTGACGCTGGTGCCGTACATTAGGAGCTCCGGCGAGTACAAGTCGAAACCCACGCAGCATTCGGTAAAGGAACTGCGATCGTTGGGCATAAACCCCGATATAATCGTTACGCGTTGTGATGAACCTTTGAGCAAGGGCATTTTGCAGAAGATTTCGCTGTTTTGCAACGTTAAGCCGGATTGTGTCATCGAAAATATCACGGTTTCGTCACTGTATCAGGCTCCGCTGATGCTTGAGGAGAGCAACTTTTCGGAGATTGTCTGCCGTGAACTGAGGTTGGATTGCGGTGAGGGCGATATGTCCGAGTGGATGGCCATGGTGGAGCGGATAAATTCGCGGGACAAGAAGGTGAAGGTTGCGCTGGTGGGCAAGTACGTGAAGCTGCACGACGCGTACCTCTCTGTGGCCGAGGCTTTGAGCCATGCGGGGTTTGAAAATGGCGCCGAGGTGCTGATAAAGTGGATTGATGCCGAGTTGGTTACGGATTTTAGTGCGGATGAGTTGCTGTCTGATTGCGACGGGATTTTGGTGCCGGGCGGATTTGGAGATCGCGGTGTGGACGGGAAAATCTCTGCGATAAAGTATGCACGCGAGAATAATGTGCCGTTTTTGGGGATCTGTTTGGGCATGCAGACCGCTGTGATGGAGTTTGCGCGGAATGTTTTGGGCCTTAAGGAGGCTAACTCTAGCGAATTCAAGCCAGAGGGTGAGTGTTCGGTGATTGACTTGATGGAGGATCAGCAGGAAGGCGCTCCAAAGGGCGGTACAATGCGGTTGGGGGCTTATCCGTGCAAGATAAAGCCAGGTACGACGCTGCAGAGAGTGTATGAAACCGAGGAAGTGGCCGAGAGGCACCGCCACAGGTACGAGTTTAACAATGAGTACCGCGAGCTTTTTGAGGAGAACGGGATGATCTTTTCGGGGACGTCGCCAAACGGCCTTCTGGTGGAGGCGGTGGAGCTTAGCGGGCTGGACTTTTTTGTTGGAGTGCAGTATCATCCGGAGTTTAAGAGCCGTCCGAACCATGCGCACCCGCTTTTTCGAGAGTTTGTGAGGGCTAGCTTGAATAAACGGCAGTAAATCGCGAAAAACTAAGAGGAGATCGGGCTTAAATGAAGATAAATTCGAACTATTTGATGCTTAAAGACAGCTATCTTTTTGCTAATATCGCAAAAAAGGCGAGCGAGTTCGCTAAGGCGCATCCGGAGGCGAAGCTGGTTAGCTTAGGAATAGGCGACGTGACGTTACCGTTGTGTGATGCAGTTGTTAAAGCCATGCAGAGCGCCATTTTGGAGATGGGCAAGAAGGAAACATTCAGGGGCTACGGGCCTTATCCGGGGTATGACTTTTTGCGAGAGGCGATAAAAGGCTATTATAGCGGCAGAAACGTCGATTTGGACCTGGATGAAATTTTTGTGAGTGACGGTTCGAAGAGCGACGTGGCGAACATTTTGGACGTTTTTTCGAGCGACAACACGGTGCTGATTCCGGACCCGGTTTACCCCGTGTACGTGGACACGAATGTGATGGCGGGGCGGCGGATCCACTATGTTAATGCGAATATGGAAAATAATTTTTTGCCGCTGCCCGATGAATCGGTCAAAGCAGACTTGATCTATATATGCTCGCCCAATAATCCGACGGGAGCGGTCTATAATCACGACCAGCTGCGGGTTTGGGTGGACTATGCCTTGAAAAATGGCGCTGTAATCTTATTTGATGCGGCATATGAGGCTTTTATCTCTGATGAAACCTTGCCTCGCAGTATTTTTGAGATAGAAGGTGCCAAGAAGTGCGCCATAGAGCTGTGTTCGTTCTCCAAAACGGCAGGATTCACCGGTGTGCGCTGCGGATACACCGTTGTGCCGAAAGATTTGGCGGTGGACGGCGCTTCTATAAATAAATTGTGGTTTCGGCGGCAGTCTACCAAGTTTAATGGCGTTCCTTATGTCATTCAAAGGGGCGCTGCTGCTGTGTTTTCGAAAGATGGCATGGCGCAGATTAAAGAAAATATCGGCTATTATAAGGAGAACGCAAGGATCATCGCGGAGGCTTTGCGCGCAAAGGGCGTGCACTTCACCGGAGGCGAGAATTCACCCTACATCTGGCTGAAATGCCCGAATAATATGACTTCGTGGGAATTTTTTGATTATCTGCTGGACAATGCGAATATTATCGGCACGCCGGGCGCTGGATTTGGCCAAAACGGCGAAGGATTCTTTAGGATGACGTCTTTTGGCAACAGAGAGGACATCCAAACGGCGGCAGATCGGCTAAGGAATCTGGATATGATGGTTTGACTGTGCATTAATGCTGACAAAATCAGAGTTAATTGCTGCAAAATAGCGGTCAGATGGGGCTTATGTAGCCTCTTTTATGGTGTAATTGTTGAAAAGACCAAAGCTTATGGACAGGGCTTCGTCGACAAGGCGCATGGCAAAGGCGTCGAGACAGCCCATTTTTTCTTTCAACCGCTTCTTATCAAGAGTCCGAACCTGTTCCAAAAGCACGACCGAGTCCTTAGAAAGGCCGCAACCATGAGCATCAAGCTGTATGTGAGTTGGCAGATCCGACTTGGAATGCTGGCTCGTGATGGCCGCCGCAATCACAGTGGGGCTGAATTTGTTGCCAACGTCATTTTGAATGATCAGAACAGGGCGCATCCCGCCTTGCTCGGAGCCAATAACCGGGCTCAAATCGGCATAAAATATATCACCGCGTTTAATAGTCAATTTTGTTCACGCTCCGCAAATTTTAATTTGATTAGGGCGAATGGCCCGACAAGAGTATTGTTGCCGGATTTCGGTAAAAATAAACATCTAAGAAAAATAAACTTGTCGTTACATAATATTAGAATTGGCGCGGATGTGACAAAAAAAGACTCTTGAAATCGTGATTCCAAAAGCCTTCGTGCAGGTTATGTGATTTTTATTTATGAATAAATCTCAGATATCATCGAAGCGAAGAGGGTTTTAAATCGGATAAACCGCAATACCAGCCATATCTGGACCGGTGTGAACGCCCAAAACGGCGGTAACAGGGTTAATCTCGCAGGACTTAACCTTGCAACACTTCTTAACTTCGGCCTTTATCCGCTCGGCAAGCTCCTTGTTAGAGGAGTAAGTCAGCGAAATGGCGACCTCGACGTTGGCGAACCGACTCTTAATCTCAGCAATGAGAGCCTCTAGCGCGCGGTTAAAGCCGATGGTCTTAGACGCGGTCTCATAAACGCCGTCGTCGTTGACCTTAATTATCGGGCACAGCTTAAGAAGACTCCCCACCGTGCCAGCGACCTTCCCGATTCTACCGCCTTTTATGAGATATGTAAGGTCGCGAACGCAGAACATAGCGACCATTTTATTGCGAATCTCAGAAAGCCGCGAGAAAATCTCTTGAATGTTGTCGGTTGTCTTCAGAGCGGCAATCGCAGCCCAAATGAGCATATTTTGGGCGCAAGACAGGGTTTTAGAGTCGAAGCAGTGGATGTTAAGCCCGTCATATTCGCTAGCGATCAGTCGGACAGCATTAAAAGTGCCCGACAAACCTGAAGAAATGCCGATATATATCACGTCGGTGTAGCCCTCATCGCGAGCACTGTCGAAAGCAGCAATGATGTCGTCGCGGTACGGCAGCGAGGATTTGGGAATCTCGGCCTCCAGCATGGGGTAAATCTCGTCGCAAGAAATATCGACCCCATCGCGAAACTCCTTATCCGAAAAGCAAATCCGCAGCGGAATCACCTTCACGTTGTGCTTTTTCGCAAACTTAGCAGAGAAATCCCCGGCAGAATCAGTAATTATCGCAATTTTTTTCATAGTATCCTCCAAACAAAAATTAAGATTAAAATTTAAGCAAATGCTTTAACAAATGGCGTCATTCCGGCAAGCGCGCAAAATTTCATCCGCAAGAGCCTCAACATCGCGCAGACACGTAACCCGCGAGGCTTTGTCCCTAAAGGCCGCCGCAAAGGGAATCCCCCGTATATAAGAAATAATATGCCGCCGAGCCCTCATTATACCAAGGATTTCGCCCTCGTTGTTGCAAATGGATCCCACGTGAGAGCGCATTACCCGCAGTTTTTCTTCAATGGATGGCGGAGTGTAGGGGTGATTGCCCGGGTCCAAAAAATGATTAATCTCTGCGAACACCCAAGGATTGCCCAAAGCAGCGCGGCCGACCATGACCATGTCGCATCCCGTGCGGTTTAGCATGTTGTAGGCATCCTGACCGCAAGTAATGTCGCCGTTTCCGATAACCGGAACGCTAACAGACTCCTTGACTTTTGCGATGATATCGAGATCCACACCCGGGCGAAACATCTGTTCGCGCGTCCTGCCGTGGATAATGATAGCATCAGCACCAGAATTTTCGCAGATCTTGGCCACCAAGGGCGCATTCACATTAGCAGAATCCCAGCCCTTTCGGATCTTCACCGTAACAGGAATATCAACAGCTCGCTTAACAGCCGCAACAATTCTGCCACAAAGATCCGGTGATTTCATTAAAATGGCGCCACCACCGCTTTTATTAACCTTGGGAGCCGGACAACCAAAGTTTATATCGATGATATCGGGCTCGTACTTTAGCGCAAAGGTCGCCGCGCTGGCCATTATATCGGGGTCGTCGCCAAAAATCTGGATAGCGCAGGGGTGCTCGCTGCGAGAAATCTTCAAAAGATTAATCGTCTTATCGTTAAAAAACGAGATACCACGGGCGCTAACCATCTCGCTAACAACATAACTGGCGCCAAATCGTATACAAAGCTCTCTAAAAGCTCTGTCGGCAACGCCCGCCATGGGCGCGAGGGCAGCGAGCCCGCCAATACTAACATTGCCAATCTTCAAACGCATTCCCCTTCACCAAACTGGACTCCTAACAGTTTACCACATTTTCAAAAATAAGTCTACGCCGAAAAAACGGGCGCGGAACCGGGCTGAATTATTTGCGAGAATGTGGTATAATGGAGGCAGACGACGAGTGACGGGGGAGTGGTGCGCGTGAGGCTGCTGGTTTTGGACGGCAACAGCATATTTAATCGGGCGTTTTACGGGATAAAGCTGCTGACGACGAAAAAGGGATTCTACACAAACGCGATATATGGCTTTTTGACGATGCTGAACAAGCTTAAGGAAGAGACGAACCCAGACGCCATCGCAATAGCTTTTGACATGAAGGCGCCAACATTCCGCCACAACAGCTACAAAGGGTATAAGGCGAACAGAAAGGGCATGCCGCCGGAGCTCGCGGTGCAGTTTCCGGTGTTAAAGGAGCTGCTTGCTGATATGGGCTACAAGTTGGTTGAGAAAGAGGGCTACGAGGCCGATGATATCTTAGGAACGCTAGCGTCTGAGTGTGAGAAAGCCGGCCAGGAGTGCGTTATAGCGACCGGAGACAGAGATAGCCTGCAGCTGGTGGGGCCTCACGTGACGGTGCGGATAGCCGCGACCAAATTTGGCCGGCCAGATGTGACGTTATATGACGAAGCCAAGATTAAAGAGGTTTACGGAGTGAAACCGGCTCAGTTGATCGATATAAAGGCGATTCAGGGGGATGCTTCGGATAACATTCCCGGAGTTGCTGGAATTGGCGAAAAGGGCGCTGGTGAATTAATCAGGAAATTCGGGTCGCTTGAGAATTTGTACGCGAACATAGGCTCGGCGGAGATTAAAGAAGGCACGCGAAAAAAGCTGGTAGAATCGAAGGAATCTGCGTTTTTGAGTAAATTTTTAGGGACGATTGTGAAAGACGTGCCGATAGATTTGGTGCTTGAAGGCTACGTTCCGCAAGAAATGGACAAGCTTAAGGTGGCCAGAACGCTGACAGATCTGGAGATGTTCTCGCTCCTAAAGAAGATGGGCCTAGAAGCGTCGGGATTGGGAGCAGGTGAAGAATCTGAAAAGCCAGCAGAATTGAGCTTTGAAGTCGTTTTAGATGAAAGCATCGCGAATTTGGAGAAAGTCGTTAAACATCAGAAAAGCCTAGATTTTTTGCTGAAATATCAAGACGAAAAGGCCGACTGTATGGGGTTTAGCGCAGATGGAAAAGTCTATATTTTGCGCGATTTAAAAAAGTATGAGGGCTGGATTGTAGAAGCGATGCGGGATGAGCGGTTTCCCAAGAGGACCTACGATGTGAAGGCGGTTTACGAAGCGCTGCAGCCGCGGGGGATTAGCGTGGGAAACGTAAAGATGGACGTGCTGCTGGGCGCGTATTTGCTGAATCCGTCGGGGAAGAATTACGGCTTGGAGGCGTTGGCGGCGGAGCACAAGGTAAAACGGGCGCAGGTACAGGGTTCTGACGATGAGTATTTGCAGTTTGCTCAGAACGTAGCGGAATTTAGCGGTTTGTGTGATGAAATATCTCGGGAGATTGAGAAAAACGCTCAAAAAAAATTGCTGGAGGAAATAGAACTGCCGCTGGCCGGGGTTTTGGCGGACATGGAAACAACTGGATTTTTGATAGACGCAGAGGGCATTCGGGCGTACGGAGAGGCATTAACGCTGGAGCTTCAAGAAATTCAGGCCGAAATATACCGACAGGTCGGTAGGGAATTCAACATAAACTCACCAAAACAGCTAGGAGTCGTGCTTTTTGAGGAGTTAGAGTTGCCCAAAGGAAAAAAAACAAAAAGCGGATATTCAACGAGCGCCGAGGTTTTGGAGAGTATTCGAGGATTCCACCCCGTTGTAGAGCTGATTTTGCAGTATAGGGGGATCGCAAAGCTAAAGAGCACGTACTGTGACGGACTTCTAAAGGTCGTGGGGCCTGATGGTAGGGTGCATTCGCGGTTTAATCAAGTGGAAACGCGCACCGGACGGATAAGCTCGCTGGAGCCGAATTTGCAGAACATCCCGGTACGGACCGAACGGGGCAAGGAGTTGCGGCGATTTTTTTGCGCGAAGGCAGGCTGTGTGCTGGTTAACGCGGATTATTCTCAAATAGAGCTACGAATACTGGCACATCTGGCGGACGACCGAGCTATGATCGACGCATTCAAGCACGATTTGGACATCCATACCATAACCGCGTCGCAGGTCTTCGGGATCCCAGAAGGCATGGTCACGCCGCTAATGCGAAGCCGCGCAAAGGCCGTAAACTTTGGGATTGTGTACGGAATAAGCGCGTTCTCGCTGGCCAAGGACATCGGCGTGCTGCGCAAGGACGCTCAGACGTACATCGACAGCTATCTGGCGCATTACGCCGGGGTGCGGGAGTACATGCGCGCGACGATAGAGGCGGCGAAGAGGGACAAGTTCGTGGAGACGATCTTCGGCAGAAAGCGGTATCTGCCCGAGATCGCGTCGTCTAATTTTAACCTGCGATCTTTTGGCGAGCGGGTTGCCCGGAACATGCCGATCCAGGGCTCGGCGGCGGACATCATAAAAATCGCGATGATTAATGTAAGTCAAAAGCTTAAGGAGCGCAATTTAACGGCGAAATTGATCTTGCAAGTGCATGATGAGCTGATTGTGGAGGCGCCGGAGGCGGAAGCTTTGAAGGTTGCCGGGCTTTTAAAGGCAGAGATGGAGGGTGCAGCAACGCTGAAAGTCCCGCTGGTGGCCGAAGCTAATATCGGCAAAACGTGGTACGACGCGAAGCAATGAGAACTAACCGAGGGAGAGGCGAGACGAACTTGAATATACTGTTTGTTTGCACGGGGAATACTTGTAGAAGCCCGATGGCGGCTGGAATTTTCAATAAAATTATGGCAGAAAAAAAGTTAAGCAAGATAAGTGCTCAAAGTGCCGGGATAGCGGCGGACAACGTTTCTGGAGCGACGGAAAACGCGATTATAGCTTGCGAGAAGATAAATGTGGATCTGAGATCGCACGTTTCACGCAGTATTTTTGATGTTAACCCAAACGATATCGATAAGTTTGTTGTAATGGCGCGGATTCAGCGCGAATTTTTGGTGAATTTGGGGATAGACAGTGAGAAAATCTATGTGCTGGGTGACGAAATCCCCGACCCATTCGGAGGAGACTTGAAGGTATATGAGGATTGCCGCGACAGAATCGAAGAAGCGGTGAAAAGTTTGATTAAAACGTGGCGCTTGGGTGAGAAAGATGCGAAACTTTGAGATAACGCCAATGTCAGAGCGCCATTTGGATGAAGTTGCCGCGCTAGAGAGGATTTGCTTTTCGCAGCCGTGGTCAAAGGCACTATTGGCGGCAGAATTAAGCAATGAGGGTTCGCGTTTTTTAGTTGCGGTGGATGATTCCGGCAAGGTTTTGGGGTACGCTGGCGCGAAATTTGTCTGCGACGAGGGGTACATCACGAATGTGGCGGTTTTTCCGCAGTACAGAGGCAACGGGATTGCCAAAGCCTTGGTGGGAAGGCTAATTCAGTCGGGTCGAGAAAAGAATTTAAAGTTTATTTCGCTAGAGGTCAGAAAGTCCAACACGGCGGCGATTTCGCTTTATAAAAAGCTGGGATTCGCAGAGGTAGGCCAAAGGAAGGACTTTTACTTAAATCCAAAGGAGGACGCGCTGATTATGACGCGGTTTGACTTGGGTGAGGGGTGAAAATTATGGGTTATGAGCTGAAGAGGCTGAGGCTATCAGATACCGATCAACTCGCGAAAGCGGCGAACAATGAAGAAGTAGCGCGGTTTTTGAGGGCGGCGTTTCCGCATCCGTATACTCTGCAGGACGCACGGGAGTACATCAGCTATGCGGCGAGCAGCAAGGACGACGTGATATTGGGCATTTTTGTCGAAGGCAAGGCTTGCGGGTGCATCTGCGCGCGGCTTAGGGGTGACGTGTATGCGAAATCGTGCGAGTTGGGCTATTGGTTGGCGCAAGAGTACTGGGGAAATGGCGTCATGACGTCGGCCGTGAAGGCGTTTTGCGGCTTTATTTTTGAGAATTACGATATAAACAGGATTGACGCGCAGGTTTTTGCCGAGAACGCAGCCTCGAGGCGGGTTTTGGAGAAGGCTGGGTTTGAGCTTGAAGGAGTGCACAAGAAAAAGGTCTATAAATACGGCGAGTTCGCGGATGAGTTGACGTATGCGTTGGTAAAAGACTAGGTGTGGCGGCAAAATTACGGTGACGAGGGAGAGAAAAGCTAGTGAAGATCTTGGCGATAGAGAGTTCGTGCGATGAGACGGCAGCAGCGGTGGTGCAAGACGGTAGAAAAGTGCTGTCAAACGTGGTCGCGTCGCAAGAAGAGCATAAATTGTACGGTGGAGTAGTGCCCGAAATCGCGTCACGAAGGCACATAGAGGTAATCTCGCAAATAACAAAACAGGCGATAAGCTTGTCAGAGTACGGAATGCAGGACATAGATGCCGTTGCAGTGACCTATGCGCCGGGACTCATCGGGTCTTTGCTAGTGGGAGTGGGCTTTGCAAAAGGGCTCGCGCTATCGGCCAACCTGCCGCTAATCCCGGTGCACCACCTGCGGTCGCACATCGCGGCGAACTACATAACGCACCCGGAGCTGACGCCGCCGTTCTTGTGCCTGGTGGTCTCGGGCGGGCACAGCCATATCATCGAGGTCGAGGACTACACCAAGCTAAAAGTTTTGGGGCAAACGCGGGACGATGCGGCCGGGGAGGCCTTTGACAAAGCCGCGAGGACAATGAAAATGCCGTATCCAGGCGGAGTGTATCTAGACAAGGCCGCCGAAAAAGGCAACGCGAACGCATATAAATTGCCGCGCCCGACGGTGCAGGGGTCGGAGTACGACTTTAGCTTTTCTGGGCTAAAAACGGCAGTCATAAATCGGCTGCACAACGCCGAGCAAAAGGGAGAGATCATCAACGTGGAGGACATGGCGGCCTCATTTCGGGCGGCGGTGGTGGATTGTCTGATGGAAAACTTCGTAAAAGCGGCGCAGAATCTGGGTTGCACCAAACTAGCCGCAGCGGGAGGCGTTTCGGCGAACCTCCTATTGCGCAGAAGGCTCTTTGAGGAGTGCAAAAAAAGAGGCTGGCAGGCCTACATCCCAGATTTGGCGCTGTGTGGAGACAACGCGGCGATGGTCGGAGCGCAGGCGTACTATGAATATCAAAAAGGAAACGTTGCCACCATGAGCTTAAACGCGGTAGCAACGCTGAATATCGACACTTTGAGTTGATTGTAAATTTTTGAGTGCACGAAAAACCGCAGCGGAATCTACTTTTTCGCGACACTAACAGTCAAACCGTAGGATCCATACGCCCAGCACTTATTGCTGCCGGAGCTAAATACGATTTTGGCGGGCATTTCGGTGCGTCCAACAAAATCCTCTTTGCCAGAAAGATCGATCTCGGCCGAAACGTCGCCGTCGGACAATGTGCGAAGCTGCGCAATCGGGCCAACAACCGTAACATTCAGACTTGAGGAGCTAGAGGTGGCCGATTTGCCGTCCGGAACGTTCTTAAAGCGAATATTCTTAGCAGCGACGGTGCGCGCCTGGAAGCCAAGCAAGTTCATTTTGACGGTCGCATGGGTCGTGCTGCTGAGGTTTCTGCAGTCGCTGGGAAGCTTAATCTCGGGCTTAAACTGGCAGTTCTCGAGGTTTACCTGAGAAAAATCGATAGGTTCGAGCGAAACGTCGGAGATCTTGCCAATGACGTCTGCAGGGGCTGCAATCTCTATCTTGGCCGGAGTCACCGCAATTGGCAGGGACTTCGCATTAAGCCCCGCCGGAACTCCCGTAAATTCTGGCTTAACGTTCACAAATTTACGCTGCAGAATCGCAACAGTCGCGTTAACCTTAGTAACACTGAGCGTCAGGTTGGTTGTGTTGATCTTATTTCCCGCCGCATCAAGAAGGTTTATCGGCAGGTCGTTCAAGTAAGCCGTCCTGTTGAGGATTCCAGGAATATTCCCCTCCACGGTCACGCTCGCAATGCTCGAAACAACCGACTCGGGGCCAGAAATCTCAATCTGCGCGTCGGACAAAGCAATAGGAGGCACGAAGTAATCGGGATTCGCGCTAAACTTGATGTTGGGCGTAATGTCAAAAGTCTGGCTGCGGAAGCGGTCCACCACAACGGTGATGAACTTGGGCGACACGCTAGAAGTAAAGTCGTAGTCGGTCAGAATGCTGTTCTTCTTGGCACAAAGCTCCAGGGTGTAGGTCCCGACGGAGGTTATCATGTTTGCAGACTGCGCCGCGGTGACTAGAATGTCATTCTTCGAGAGCTGCCCAAGAATCAGCCGATTGCCCGTCACAGAGATCTCGGCCCTAATTTCGTCCACACCAAAAACTGTCAAACCGCTTTCTTTGGCGCTTTCCGAGAGCGAAACCTGAATGGGAATGTCCGAAATGAGCTTGGTGGTGGACTCCGAAGCGCTCGTAGAAAGTATGACCCAAAAAATGAATGCAAAAATCACCGAAAACAGCATGACAACTTTGTTGTTGTAGAATAATCGCCCCAAATTAAACCTATTTGTTTTCATTTTTCTTCCCCATTATAGACTCAATAATTTGATTTTTAACGGTCCGCGCTTCCTCCACGTCGGCAAGCACGCTCTTTTGCAAAAGATCTAGCAGCTTGTCCTTGTTATAATTCCGCGTCAGAACGCCGTTCATCGCCACAGAGATAGTCCCATTTTCCTCCGAAACAACAATAGCAATGGCGTCAGAAATCTCGCTGATGCCAAGAGCCGCACGGTGACGGGTTCCAACCTCCAAGCTGACGTTCTCATTCTTCGTCAAAGGCAGAATGCAGCCCGCCGCGTAAATAGAAAACCCGCGAATAATCATGGCGCCGTCGTGCAAGGGCGCCTTATTAAAAAAGATGTTCCCAATAATCGGCACAGAAGGCTTTGCGCGCAGAACGGTGCCCGTGTCGATGTAGTCGCCAAGCTTAGTCTGCCGCTCAAAAACGATCAGAGCGCCGGTTTTGGTCTGTTGAAGCAGCAAGATTGCCTCCACAACGGTATGTATGCACTTTTGCTGCAGCTTGTAGGATGCCACATTAAACTTGTGCAGCGCGGGTGAGGCCCAGTATTTGCTGATTTTGCTACGGCCGATTTGCTCGAGGGCGCGGCGAAGTTCTGGCTGAAAAACAACGAGCAGTGCGATAATTCCAAATTCGAAAAACTTGTTCAATAAATATCGCAACATTCTAAAATTAAACTGAAAAGAGGCCACATAGGCAACCACCAAGATCAAAAGGCCCTTAACGAGCTGACTGGCGCGGGTTTCTCGGATCAGCTTAATAAAATTGTAAAAAATAAAAGACATAATAGAAATATCGAAAAAATCGGAGACGGTGAACGTTTTCATCAGGCAAAAAAAGGCGTTGAGGTTGTTAAAAATAATGTCCATTATTTTCTTCTTTCCGAGAGAAAATCTCTAAAAAAAATTAGTTCTATAAATAATGTTAACATATTTTTTGCGAAAATGGAAGTTTTTTTATTTTAAAAAATTAATATGGTGATGGCGCTAGGGTTTGATCCCATCGACAACGTTAAGAAGCGCGTCAATATCGGACATCTTGGTAAAAGCAGAAGGGCAAACCCGCACGGCTCCGCGGTTAAGCGTGTTGCAGAATCTGTGAGCGGCCGGAGCACAGTGCAACCCCGCGCGTACGTAGATTTTGTGTTTGTTCAGGATCTCGGCAACAGCTTCGCTGTGGAGGCCAGCAATGTTGAAGGACAGCAAAGGCACGAAATGGTGAGGCTCGGGAGCAGGCATATATAGCTGAACGCCTTTAATTCGGGACAGACCGTTGTACAGATGGCGAATTAATCGGTGCTCATGACTTGAAATTTTCTCCAAAGTTACCGAGTTTAAGAAGTCTATTCCAGCGTGCAGACCTGCGATTCCAGCGAGGTTTTGCGTGCCACTCTCAAATTTTTCGGGCATCACGTCCGTCTGCAGGTAAGAGTCCGAATTTAGCCCCGTGCCGCCCTGAACAGTAGTCGCAAGCCTCTCCCCGCAAGCTGTAATCAGCACTCCCACACCCATAGGGCCAAGAAGTCCCTTGTGCCCCGCCAAGCACAGGTAGTCGATGCCGATCTTGCCAAGGTCAATAGGTACATGCCCCGCGCTTTGAGCAGCGTCAACAAGCGTAGGAATCCCAATGCGGTGAGCCATCGCGCAGATTTGTTGAATCGGCAACCGCACACCCCAGACGTTCGAAGCATGAGTGCAGGCAATAAGCGCGGTCTTAGCGGTGATGGCGCTCTTAAAAGAGCTAACAGTGGCGGCGTCATTGCCCGGAAAGACCTTTGCCTCAGAAAACGAGATCCCAAGAGCCTCGAGAGCCTTCAAAGGCCGAGTAATGGCGTTGTGCTCGAGACAAGAGATAACAACATGGTCACCAGCCCGCAATAAACCTTTAAGAACCATGTTGATAGCGTGCGTGCAATTAAGCGTGAAAACGACGCACTCGGGCCCGGGGGCGTTAAAAAAGCCAGCCAAAGCCTTTCTGCACTCATAAACCGCTCCAGCCGCCGCCAGGGACATTCTGTGACCGCTGCGGCCAGGATTAGCGCCAAGTTTACGTATAGCAAAGTCCACAGATCGCATAACACTCGCGGGTTTCGGAAAAGAAGTAGCAGCATTATCAAGATATATCATCGTTTTGCCCCCAAATATTTTTTGTTTAGCACGCCAACTCGCGCCTGAGACAGAATCCTAGCGGCAGATTCCGCGTCGCCGTAGATAATAAGGCCATATCCGCAGCCCGAATGCGCATTGCCAGAAGGAACGCGGTGTATCTCGCATTTGATCCCCCTCGAGCTCAATAAATCGCGGCCTTTCATGGCGTAAGTTATCGAACTCACCGTAAATAGCGCTTTTTTCAAGGCCAATCAACTCCATGCAAAATTCTTGCTGAAACATTATATGAAAACCTCCGCCGTGCCGTGAAAGTCGGACAGCAAAAATTTAAGCACCAGCAAAAAGCCAGTGCTTAAGCAAAATATGATGTATTTGAAGCCCGATAAAATGGGATAAGTCAGTCTAAGAGGCAAACCGCATGAGCCGAAATCCCCTCCAAACGGCCGGTAAAGCCCATATGCTCCTCAGTTGTAGCTTTCACGCTGATTTGGCCAACTCCAACCCCGCAAACGCTAGCAATATTGGTTCGCATGAGCGAAATGTATGGCGAAAGTTTGGGTTCCTGCGCGATGATGGTGGCGTCGATATTGGCGATGTGAAGGCCCGCGGCGGCAATTTTTTCGCAAACTACGCCCAGCAAATGGAGGCTGTTAGCGTCTTTAAAATTATCGGCAGTGTCCGGGAACAGGCCGCCGATGTCGCCGAAAGCGGCGGCGCCCAGCAGCGCATCCATGATTGCGTGAGTCAGCACATCTGCGTCGGAGTGGCCAAGAAGCCCATGCGTGTGCGGAATCTCGCATCCGCCCAAAACGAGCTTTCGGCCCACAACCAGCTTGTGCGCGTCGTAACCATGCCCAATCCTCACAAAGAATCGCTCCTTTGCCTTAAAATTTCCTCAAAAACCGCGATGTCATCGGGCGTAGTGAGCTTTAAATTAGAGTATCTGCCCTTCACAATATGCACCCGCTTGCTTATATTCTCAATCAGCTGGCAGTCGTCGGTGTAGTCCGTGCCCGCTCGGACGGCAGCATTCATCGCAGCTGAGTATAGATCCTTTGCAAAAACCTGCGGCGTCTGGATGTTCCACAGAACGCTGCGGTCCAGCGACTTAACGACGAAATTCTGCGAATCCACGGCCTTGATAGTATCTTTGCAAGGCACGCCCAAAGAACTGGCGCCGTGGACAAAGGCATCACGGACGACGGAGTCAATCTCTGCGCTGGTGATAAGGCATCGGGCTGCATCGTGAACCGCATAATGGGTGGCGCGCTCGTCGCAAAGGCTGATACCTGCAAACACAGATTCCTGCCGAGAACTCCCACCAGGAGTGAGATTTGTGACTTTTTTTATGTTGTGATTTTGAATAATTTCGCGCAAAGCCGATACGTGATCATCTTTACAAACAAGAATGACTTCGTCGATGGTTTCGGCACATTCAAAGGCATTTAGCGTATAAACAATGGCTGGGACTGCGTTTAGCGGAAGAAAGATTTTATCCATCCCCATGCGAGTGGAGTTTCCGGCGGCTACAATTACCGCAGAGACGAACTGACGGGCCATAGCAAAGCCTCCCTTTCGAAGATTAGGCGCACGCCCAAGAGTGAGTTTAAATATACCACGACCGACAAAATTTTTCAAGAAAAAGGCGCAAATCGCTCAAAAAATATACAATATCGCCAAATATTAAAAAATATTTTTAATATAGTTGACAAATACATTTTTGGGCGATATAATGGTGGTTAAATAAATTTTTAGGAGAGATTGGTTTTATGTTTAAAAAAGTGGTTTTATCTGGTTTGTTGTCGGGGGCAATGGTTTTTTCATTGGGCCTAAGTATAAGGGCAGAAGCATTAGAAACTTATGAAGAACGTCTTTGTAGAGAGGCTTACGATATTTATAAAAGGAAAGAAGAAAAGTATAGAGAAAAAATTGAAAAAATATTAGAAAAGAAAAATAAAGCTATTGCAAAGAAAAAAGAAATATTAAGTGACTGGAGTAAAGTGCAAAAAGAGTTTAATAAAGGTGAAAAATCTGAGCTCGCTGATTTCGTTGATGGTTGGTCTATTATTAAAACGGAGGAATATTTTAATTGTGCTTTTGGAGAGTTTGTGAAGAGAAAAAATGAGAAGATCAGTTTATTTGATCAAGAGAAAAAAAGATGTGAAAACAAAATTAACCGCTACTGGCAAATCTTAAATAAAATTTTCCCCAATTTTGCAAATATAGAAGCAAAAGATGATGCAAAGAAATTAATGATAGAAGAGCGAAAATATGCTTTGGTAGATCCTGACGCTGAGAGATAAAAATAAACAATTTATGATACAAGGAGGAGAGGTTTTCCTCCTTTTTTATTGTCTGGTATAGCTTTAAAAGTGTAGCCTGTGTTGACGAAAAAGTGGAACCAAGGTATAATAAAACAAGCTGTTTTAATTAAAGTGGGAGATTATAACGTGAGTGAAAGTGAATTAAATTTGAACGCAGCCGAAAAATCGCCATTTTTTAACGTGAGTAACATAAAGTATGAGTTTTCTGCTTCGCAACGGGTATACATTTTCTTTAAACGATTTTTGGACATTTTTTTTGCGTGCATCGCAGTAATTTTTTTGTCGCCGCTGCTGCTGTTTTTGTCGCTGATGATAAAGCTAACATCGAGGGGCCCGGTCATTTTTTCGCAAGAGAGAATCGGCCAGTTTGGCAAAGTGATAAGGATATATAAGTTTAGAACGATGATGTCGAAGGCGCCCAAAAGCAAGGCGACGAACGACTTTAACGACGCGCACGAGTATATAACAAAATTTGGGAAGCTGCTTCGAGTTACGAGCCTAGACGAAATGCCGCAACTCTTTAACGTGATAAAGGGAGACATGAGCTTAATCGGGCCGCGGCCGCTGATTTTGGACGAAATATTTATACACAAATTGAGAGAAAAAAACGACGTATATCTAATAAAGCCAGGAATCACGGGGCTTGCGCAAGTAAATGGCCGGGACTTTTTAGACGCACAAGATAAAGTCAACTTCGATACACAGTATCTGCACGAAATGTCGCTAAAGTTGGACTTGATAATCTTTATAAAGTCGATAGTGGTGGTGTTCCGGCAGGAAAACTCATTAGACGCTAAACGCAAATAGATAATAGTTAAAACAACACGACTATTATCTATTTTTTTGTTAATAAAATAGAGTTTAAGGGAAATTTGCATAAAAATATTAAGAATAAATATTGCAAAATCAATAAAAATGAGAATTGAAAAATGTAGAGAAATGTGTTAAAATTTTAAACATAGTATATTAATTTGGAGGATGTAAAATGAGGAATAAAAAGAAAAGGGTAATCGCGTCAATCTTGGCAATCTCAATATTATTTCAAGCTATGTTGTCTCCCATGACGGCCGATGCTAGTCTACACGGTGGTGATGCTATAAATGCGGCCAACACATCGGTTTTTAGCCGGGTTGGTCACTGGCTTTTTGGGGGACCGCAACTAACACTTGAACAACAATTGTTGCACCTCTCAAAATCCACTATGGAACAAATTAAGGAAATAATGAATTCAACAGGTTCAACTTTTGATGAAGCTCTTAGGGTATATCAATATGCATTAAGAAACTTGCCCCCGATACAAGGAGGCTTTTTACGCAGAGCTGGAGGTTGGCTCTTGAGCGGAATTGGTAGGGTCATTTCTGGCACATTTGCTTCAGTTATATCTCTAGCCCCAATTCTTTTGTCTGGCTTAGTATATACCTGGATTAGCCAATATTGGAATAATTATCAGACAAAGAAAGAGCTTGGAAATACAAGTGAAACGCGTACACCGCTAGAAGTAATGCAGAGTTTTCGCTTACTTGCTGCTGGACATAAGGGGCAAGAAGAGGCTAAAGATAAACTTTTAAATATTGGTGTTTATTTAGCTTATTCGCGTTTGAAGGAGATTCTAATTAGAAAGCTTATATTTGAAGTTGGCCCGCCTGGAACAGGTAAAACGACTTTATTAGAAATTCTGGCTTTGGCTTTGGGATGTGGGTTCTTTAACGTGGGTGCGTCTGACGTGGACCCGGGTTCAAATAAGAGCGTTATTGATCAGATATTTGGACCAAGAATAAAACGTATGAACAATTCTGAGTATTTTGAAGATTCCCCTGTAATGAAATTTTTAAGGGCAACAGAAGGTCAGCCGCTGCGCATAGTAGCTATCAATGAGTTCGATAAGCTGTCTGAAAAGGATAAGAAGCTCTTGTTAGAATTTTTAAGAAATGCCTACGATAATGGATACGCTTATATAAATGGCGAGAAGATTAATTTGGAGAACGTTGTTTGGGCCCTTACATCTAACAAGGAAGACGCGGCATTGTTTGAATCACCGTCGCTTATGTCACGTTTTGAAATTATAAGATTTGCAAGGTTAAACTTACATAACTATATAGAAATCCTGCAGACCCCGTTTGCGATACTGGCGAACGACTTTGCAAATGGGCATAATGTGCATATCAACTTTGGTAATACTATACTAGATATTGCTCAGAGGCTTGATGCAGGTGACACTGGAGCAAGGGGAGTTCAGGCTTATGTAAATACGCTTACTTCGAGGATTCTGAACTATATTTACAGTAGCGAGAATGTCAATAGAGTGGCGAACAAAGAGCCGATCTATATAAATGTCTCATATGATGGGGAAAACGACAACTTTGTAATAGATGAGACTGAATCCACAGCCATTTCAGAGGAGGAAAAGCTGGATTTACTTTCTGAGAATGAAGATGATGAAGATTCTGAGCTCTCAGAGAATACGGATGATGAAGGAGATTCAAAGCTTTCTGAGGGTAGTGAAGATGAAGAAGAGGCACATGCAGATGATGAAAAGTTAAGCCTACTTTCCGAGAATGAGGGCGATGAGGAAGATTCAAAGCTTTCTTAAGGTAGTGAAGATGAAGAGATCCGTGAGGAAAACACAGAGCAAGAATTACCTGCAGATATGAATGAAGAAGCTGAAGCTGCTGCGGTAAGTCAAAAAGAATCAGATAGTTTTGTTGAGAGTGCCAAGAAAGATTTTTCTAAAAAAGAAAAGGATTGAGAGAAAAAATTAAAATAAAAAGGAGCCATAAGATTATGGCTCCTTTTTTTAGCTGATAAGTATGAATTGAGGCTTAAAATATTATCATGGCCACAGAGAGAATGAATATGTTTGCGATTAGGATTGTTGCGATTATTTTTAAAGAGAATTTGACCCAGCTTGAAAAGTCAATTTTAGAAATCGCGAGTCCGCCCATTACTACGCCACTTGTTGGAGTGATCAAATTTATCAGGCCACACGCTGCGGTAAAAATCATTATCATGACTTCGGGACTCAAGTTTAGGCTTTGTGCAAGCGGAGCAAAAATTCCGATGGATCCCGTTGCGAGGCCAGAAGTCGATGGGATTAGGAATGACAGGCCTAGATAGATAATGTAGGACATAACCGTGAATGGGACGGCGTGCATGCCGTTTAGGGCGTTGGCGGAATGCGTCAGAATGTATTCGTTCAAATTGGTGTCGCTCATTATCACGTAAATTCCGCGAGAAACCGCGATCACGAGCGCGACACCGATCATATCTCCCGCACCGGCGATGAATGAATCGACGATCTCTTTTTCTTTGAGCCTATAGACGAGCCCGCAAACAATCGCGATTATAAAGAAGCAAGCTGCGAGCTCTTTGAAATACCAGTTGCCGAAAGACTCGCCAGTTAGCCAGGCAGTCCATGAGTCGAAAAACGTGATGCCGAAATTCTCCCACGGAATCAAGCCTATGATCATAACCAAGAATGAAAACGCAAACAGAGATAAGACCACTTTTCCGCGAGTGGTGAGGGTCGTGTCGCCTTGATTGGACTCGGAGTTAAATGCGTTTTGGGCTTCGGAAAGCTCTTGCTTAGAGAGAATGGACGCCTCGGGATTGTTGTGAACCTTTTTGGCGTAGGCCATGACGTACCAGATGCAGATGGCGAGGGTTGTGACCCAAAGAATGGCGCCCAACAGGATGATCACACCTTGGTTGGTGGCGATTCCGGCGGCCTTGGCGGTGTCCACTGCAACCGAGATGGCAAAAGGATTAATCGTGGAGCCCAGAACACCGGCGCCGGCGCCCAGAAGTATGACAGAAGCGCCAACCAGAGGGTCGAAGCCAGCCGTCATCATCGTGGCGACGATTAGGCTATAGAATGCGATCGTCTCTTCGGCCATGCCGTAAGTTGTGCCGCCGATCGAGAAGATTATCATCAGAATGGGAATCAGCAAAAGCTCCCTGCCATTGAGCTTTTTAACGACGCTGGCGATTCCCTTGTAGAGCACGCCGGTCTTGTTCACCACTCCCAAGAACCCGCCGAGTACCAAGACGAATAATGAAACGTCAATCGCGTCCACAAAGCCCAAGATAGGCGCCATCACGACGTTTGGAAGGGTAGCCTTTGTTATCATGGGGTCGGCCAAAACCAGGCTGACGCCCGCTATGACGAGGATTATAAGTATGAGTACGGTAAACGCAGACGGCATTTTGAATCTGCCTTTTTCTTTTTGCGCAGTCATAAAATCACCTCATTTTATTAAAAATAACGGTCCCAACGGAGCCATCGAGCGCGGTTTTGGCGTTGCGCAGAGACGTAATAATCGCGACTCCAGCTGGGTTTTTGCTTAAAAAGTCGAGACAAGCGTCGATCTTAGGCAGCATGCTGCCTTTTGCAAAGTGCCCAGAGTTCCGGTGCTGCAAAGCCTCGCTCGCGCTGATTTTGGTGAGAGCCTTTTGATTTTCCGTATTAAAATCGGTGTACACGAAGTCGACCGCGGTTAAAATCAAGAGGATGTCTGCCTTCAGAGAGGCTGCCAAAATCGCACAGGATTTGTCTTTGTCGATGACCGCCGGAACGCCGCTTAGTCCGGACTTGCCATTGGTAACGGGGATACCACCTCCTCCAGCAGAAATCACGATATTGCCGCGGTCCACCAACTCCTTGATGATGTCGATCTCCACGATGTGCTGTGGGTCGGGCGAGGGGACTACTCTGCGATACCCCCGACCAGCGTCCTCGGCAAAAACGTCACCCTTTTCTTGAGTAAGAGCTTCGGCTTGCTCTTTTGTATAGAACGCGCCCACCGGTTTGGTGGGATTTTTAAAAGCGTCGTCGTCTTTATCCACGATGGTTTGTGTGATCAAGGAAACCACGTTTTTGGAAATGTTGCGAGAATGCAGCTCATTGTAGATCGCTTGTTGCAAGTGATATCCAATGTAGCCCT
Organism: uncultured Eubacteriales bacterium; assembly: GCA_948823415.1. Lineage (GTDB taxonomy): Bacteria > Bacillota > Clostridia > Oscillospirales > Acutalibacteraceae > CAG-557. Next base: position 71,093 of record CAQKRU010000001.1, on the reverse strand, counting down.
GAGACATGGCACCGCATTCGGGCAGGGGAATACAAGGAGTCCCAGATCTGGCGGCAAATTCGTCCAGAGCAAGGTTGATAGTCCCCACCTGAGGGCCGTTCCCGTGACCAACAATGACGTCGTGCCCGGCCTCAATGAGGTCAACAATGGTGCAAGCAGTTTTTTTGACCAAATTCAGCTGTTCTTGGGCATTGTCCCCCAAAGCATTACCGCCCAACGCGACCACAATGCGCTTTTTGCTCATATAGCGTACCTCATTTTACTTCAAAGTGGCGTACATAATGGCCTTAATCGTGTGCATGCGATTTTCGGCCTCGTCAAAAACAACGGACTGCTGCGATTCAAAGACGTCGTTAGTGACTTCCATCTCAGCAATACCGAATTTCTCGCGAATAGACTTGCCGATAACGGTGTTGTCATCGTGAAAGGACGGCAAGCAATGCATGAAAATGGCGTGAGGACTAGCAAGACCCATAATGCCCTTGTTAACTTGATAGCCCTTAAGCAAGTTTATGCGCCTTTCCCACATTTCATCGGGCTCGCCCATAGAGAGCCAAATGTCAGTGTAGACCACATCGGCGTTTTGAGCGCCGCGACTGGCGTCCTCGGTAAGCGCGATAGAGCAGCCGTTTTGCGCCGCGATTTCTTTGCAAACGTCAACCAGATCAGCGTCAGGAAAGAGATCAGAAGGCGCGCAGGCCGTAAAGTTCAAGCCCATCTTGGCGCAGGCCACCATCAGAGAGTTGCCCATATTGTTGCGAGCGTCGCCAAAATAGGTAAAGTTGATGCCGCGAAGACGTCCGAATTTCTCTTCAACAGTGAGCAAATCGGCGATCATCTGGGTAGGATGAAATTCATCAGTCAAGCCGTTCCAAACAGGAACCCCGGCGTATTGGGCCATCTCCTCGACGATTTCTTGAGAAAACCCGCGATACTCGATGCCATCGTAAAGCCGCCCCAAAACTCTGGCCGTGTCGGCGATGCTCTCCTTTTTGCCCATCTGAGAGCTCCCCGGATCCAGGTAAGTGACGCCCATCCCCAAGTCGCGCCCAGCCACCTCAAAGGAACACCGGGTGCGAGTCGAAGTCTTTTCAAAAAGCAGAACAATATTCTTGCCCTCCAAGTAGCGGTGGGGAGTCCCACAAAGCTTCAAATTTTTGAATTGCTTGGAGAGGTCAATAAGATAGCGAATTTCGGAAGTAGAAAAATCCAAAAGCTTCAAAAAGCTCCGTCCGCAGAGGTTAACAGCCATAATTTTCGTGCTCCTTTTAATTTTATTTTGTGAAATAATTTTTATGAACGCAAAACCTCAGATATCATCGCGATAAATCGGCATAGACATGCAGCGAGGCCCGCCACGTCCACGAGAAAGCTCCGAACCACTAAGCTCCAGCACATTCAAGCCATGTTCGCGCAAAATATCGTTAGTAACCTCATTGCGCTGGTACACGATCACAGTCCCCGGGCTCACGCACAGCGTATTAGAGCCATCGTTCCACTGTTCGCGCTCGCCAACAATGCGATCATGGCCGCCGCACGGGATCAGCGTGACACTATCGCGATTCAACGCAGAAGCAAGGATGTTCTCTAAGCTTTGATTGACTTCAGAGATTTTAAGTTCACCAGAACTGGCGCCAGGAGTGATTTTGTAAACGCGCAGAACCTTAGAAAGCCCGTTGTAAACAGTAAACTTGTCGTAGTCAACTTGAGTAAAAACGGTGTCCAAGTGCATCATAGCGCGGTTGTTAGGGATATCAAAAGCCAAAATCTGCGAAATAGAGGCGTTTTCGTGACTAAAAATATTTTTGGCAAGCGTCTCAATGGCTTCAGGACTAGTCCGCTGAGAAACGCCGATAGCCAAAGTCTGAGCATTCAGGTTCAAAATATCGCCACCCTCAATGCAAAAAGGATCGTAGCGGCTGTAGTAAACGTCGACCATGCCGGCAAACTGAGGATTATACCGAAAAATATATTCGCCGTAAATGGTCTCGCGTCGACGTGTCAAATAACGCATGCGGTTCAGACTGACGCCGTTTCCGATGCAGGCAAAAGCGTCGCGCGTAAAGTAAAGGTTTGGCATGGGGTTGCAGACAAAGGCGGAACGGTGGGACATGTAGTCCGACAAGGACTGGAGCTTCCCGCCAGAAGGCGCGAGTTCGTTGCGCTTAACGCCCTGCATGGTTTTAAGCACGAGTTCCTTGGGGTCGCGGATCTGGCTGAAGTAGTCGAGCAGCAACCAGTGGTCTTTTTCGGAGGTCAGCTCAGCCTCGCGAATAAACTGAGTCAAAAATTGATTGCGGATCTCAGGATTGGCGAGGGTTTCGGCAACCAAGTCCTCAAGATAAACCACTTCAGCGCCGCTCTGTCGCAGTATTTCGGCAAAGTTATCGTGCTCCCGCATGGCGACAGTTAAGTACGGGATGTCGTCAAACAGCAATTCTTCTAGAGTGTCCGGAGTCAAATTCAAAAGCTCGGCGCCAGGACGGTGCAAAAGGACTTTTTTCAAAGGACCGATCTCGCTTTTTACATTTATAACCAAAAAACTCAACACCTTTCCAATTCTGAAAAATAAAGACCCAAATTACAACGTTTGTGCACATTTCAAGTAATAATCTTGAAAGAATCATCGGCAAACAAAGCCTGGGCAAAATGAAATTTAATTGACTATATCATATATTAATTAAGATAAAAAATCAATACTTTTATTCAAAATAACTTAAAAATCCACAAAACAAACCCGTAGACGACAGAAGCAGTGACTCCAAAAACCAAAACTGGCCCTGCGATAATAAACATTTTAGCGCCGACGCCCATCACATGACCCTCGCTCTTGAACTCGATAGCAGGCGCCACAATGGAGTTTGCGAATCCCGTGATAGGTACGAGCGTGCCGGCCCCAGCGTGCTTGGCGATTTTGTCGTAAATGCGTAAGGCTGTGAGCAAGGCACCGACTCCGACCAAAGTTGCAGAGACAGCCGCGCGGGCCTCTTTTAAATTAAGGTGAAAGTAAGACTGAAAAAAATTTATCAAAAATTGGCCAAAACAGCAAATGATGCCGCCCCAAATAAACGCCATAAAAATATTTTTCATAATCGGCGAGACAGGCGAGGCATCGTTCGACATTTTAGAGTACTCATCCGAAGTAGGTTTCACCAAAAACACATCCTTTCGAATGATATTTTTCCGCACAAGCAAAAAGATATTCGAAAAATTAGCAAAAAAATAAGCTCGCATAAAAATAATGCAAACTTAATGATAAAATAAAAATTTAATTGTCTTTTTTAGAAAATTCGCAGCCGCAGTAATTTTGCCGATATAAATTATATTTTCTCGAAAGTTCAATAGATCGCTTGTATCCGTCATTTTTCTTGAAGTCAGAAAATAAATATTTCACACCAAATTTCGAAGACAGCTCACGACCAATCTCATTGATCTTTTTGGCGTTTTTATAAGGACTAATAGTAAGTGTCGTCGAAAAATAATCAAAGTTCAATTCACGAGCAACTTCAGCAGTCCGAACCAAGCGTAAGTGATAACACTTAAAGCAACGCAAAGAGCCTTCATCAACGGATTCAAGTCCACGAGAAATTTCTAAAAACGCATCAGGCTTGTAATCTCCCTCAATTAAATTGATTTTTTGCAAAGAAGGCACCTCGCCAATAAGGCGCCTAAGTTCACTCAATCTAAGATTATATTCAGCAGCAGAAGAGATATTCGGATTATAAAAGAAAGATGTGATATCAAAGTAAGGCGCTAAATATTCAAAAACGTAACTACTGCAAGGTGCACAGCAACAATGCAGCAGCAAACTTGGCCGTTGGCCAGAGGAAGATTCAATTTGAGCTAGCGTGTTTTCGAGAACTTTTTGATAATTAATCATTTTTTTCTTAAGGTTTAGCATCTGTTTGATTACTTGGATGTAAATAAGAGATCAACAAATCAGCGTGGTCCTTAAACCAAGGCGAATTTTTGTAAAGATAACAGGCGCCAAGAACAGGAAGAACATAATTTATAATGAATTTTTCAACCGTTGTACAGAGCGTTTTGCCAATCCAATAGCCAATGGTATAATCGAAAAGCTTATAAATAATTTTAAAAGGTAATTTTAAAAGTTTAAACCACCAGGGATCCGCCATAGTATTATTAGCAGTTTCAGTAAGTTTTTTAATAAATTTTTTATCCTTTGCTAACACCAAAATAGCCTGCTTCAAGGCAGCCTCGTCTTTAATATCAATAGGACGAGCAGGTCCCGAACATCGCCGAACATTATATCTTTCAACTGGGCGTTGAAGGCGGCTTCTACCAGCCGCAAAGCAAGAATGCACCGGGGCAAAACATGAGAACAAAGTCGAAAAAATCAAGAAAAAAGATACAAACTTTTTCACTTTAATTCCTCCCCTAAAAATTTTTTAATTTCCGGTTATAATCTTTAAAATTTCCACATCGGTTTGCTTCATGCCCTGTTTGCCAAGCCGCCAAACGTTTTCAACAGTACCCTCAATATCATCGCCAAGAATGCCGTCGCCAGGAGAAAACACATGCTCATTAAGATACATGTAGTACCCTAAAATACCAGCCTCAACAGAGCTCGCAATTTTGGCAGCGCAAGAAGCTTTAGCGCCATCGCAAACGATCCCCGAGACAATAGCCAGAGCGTTAGAAATAGTGCAAGAGATAGCCTCCAAATCGCCACCGAGCAAAAAAGCAATCCCCGCGCCACTAGCACACCCGGCACAAACCGCACCGCAAAAAGCAGAAAGGCTGCCGATCCCGGTTTTAAGGTGGACAGCAATCAAATTAGACAAAACCAGCGCGCGATATAAAGTCTCGCTGTCAATATTATACTCCTTAGCGTACTCAATAACAGGCAAACAAACCGCCAAACCTTGGTTCCCGCTACCAGAAACAATAACAACAGGCATCTCGCAGCCGTTCATGCGAGCATCTGACCCAGCCGCAGCCACAGCCTTAGCGCGAGCCTTAATGTCGTCCCCATACATAGATAGCAAAGTCCGACCAACGTTGGCACCGTAGTGGTGTTCAAGACCTTCCTGAGCAATAGCAGAGTTGCACCGAATCTGCCGAGAAATCAGCTCTCGAACGTCGTCGATATCAACAATCTTAGCAAACTTAAAAATGTCCTCAAGACTAAGCAAAAGCTTGTTGTTATTATGTACAACATGAGGGTTAATTTTCTCGGGCGTGTACAAAATTTCTCCATTTTTCTCAATAAGAACAATATTAGTGTGATCGTCGATAATTCGAAGTTTAGAGTAGCAATCGCCCTTATACAAGGTTAAAACAATGTCAAAATTCAAATCGCTCTCAGCCGGAGAAACACAAATCGGCGTGCTTTCAAGATATTTAGGAATCAAATTTTTCTGATCCTCCGAAAGATCGGTCAAAACTTCAAGCACCCTGTCCTCGCGACCAGAAATAACGCCCGCAGCAACAGCCGCCTTAATCCCCTTCAAACCGTTAGTGTTAGGTACAACAACGCTCTTAACGTTCTTAATAATATTACCGCTAACAACAACGTCGATTTTATCGGGCAGCTCGCCAAGAATACAACGAGCCTTAGCAGCAGCGTAAGCCAAAGAGATAGGCTCCGTGCAGCCCATAGCGGGGATAAGTTCCTCGTTCAAAATCTGCAAATAAGAATAATAAACACTGGTTTTTTCCTGAGAGACACTCTCCTTCAAAAAATTCTTAATCATACTAACGCCCTCTCAATAATTAATCAAAAGACAACTCATTATTGAACCGAAAGCCTAAGAATTAAAAAATACATAACCACAGCATAAATTATAGCACCAAAAGTAGAAAATTGCAACAACAAAAATATAATTTATATAGAGAATTCTAAACAAAAAAATGAAGTTTTTTATAGAAATATAATAAAGGTGCCAAAAAGGAACAAAAAATAAAACCTTCGATTCTAAAACAAAGCGCTAATTTTATAATATGAAAAAATCGCGATAAGTGTGGATAAAAAGCGAGTCTTAATAATCAGAAGTGAGAATAAAAAATAAAAGTTAAATTTTGGTAAAAATCACAAAAACCGCAGTAAATCAACGTTTCAAATCATCATTTTGAAGCAAAGCAGCCGTCACAGCGTTATGCATAAGCATGCAGATAGTCATAGGCCCCACTCCGCCGGGCACAGGAGTGATGTAAGAAGCAACCTCCTTAACGTTGTCAAAATCTACATCGCCACAGATTTTGCCGTTACCACCGCGGTTTATCCCCGCGTCAAACCGCAGTAAATTAACGTTTCAAATCGTCATTTTGAAGCAAAGCAGCCGTCACAGCGTTGTTCATAAGCATGCATATAGTCATAGGCCCCACCCCGCCGGGTACAGGAGTAATATAAGAAGCAACCTCCTTAGCGTTGTCAAAATCCACATCGCCACAGATTTTACCGTCACCACCGCGGTTTATTCCCACATCAATGACAACAGCGCCCGGTGCAATCATGTCCGCCGTAACAAACTTAGCCCTCCCCACAGCAGCCACCAAGATGTCCGCCGTCCGGCAAATTTCATCGAGGTGCAAAGTCTTGCTGTGGCAGATGGTAACCGTGGCGTCGCAGTGCAGCATAAGCATGGCGAGCGGCTTGCCAACAATGTTGCTGCGGCCGATGATAACGCAATGCTTGCCCGCAATATCGATGTTCGATTCGTCCAAAAGGCGCACAATCCCCGCCGGAGTGCAGGGCAAAAACTTAAAATTGCCAGTCATCAGCTTGCCAACGTTAATCTCGTGAAACGCGTCAACGTCCTTAATAGGGCTGATGCGCTCAATGACAGCCTTCTCGTCAATGTGGGCCGGCAAAGGCATCTGCACCAAAATTCCGTTAACATCACCGCGGTGATCGAGTTCATCGATTAAGCTAAGCAGCTCAGCCTGAGAAACATCGCAAGGCAGCGCAAACTCATGAGACACAATCCCGATCTCATCGCACGCACGCTTCTTGTTGTTAACATAAACCCGAGAGGCCGGGTTCTCACCCACAATAATAACCGCCAAAGAAGGCACAATCCCGCGTTCTGCCTTCAAGTTAGCAACCTCAACCTTCAATTTTGCCCGAATCTCTGCGGAAATCCGTTTTCCATCAATAATGCAAGCCATATTTCATCACCATTCCCAAATTTTATTATCAGCAGTAATACCGAATCAGAGCCATTTATAGTTAATTCAAAAAGAAAATCCACCTTCAACATTGCTAAACAATCGCGCGACTTCGGCCTTCAGAACGCGGTTCTCTTCGGATGATAAATCCGGGTCACTGCGCAAAATCTCCATCGCAGCGGCTTTGGAGTCATTAAGAACGCGGACATCACTGATCAAACCGGCAAGACGCAAGTCTGGCAAGCCGTGCTGCCGAGAGCCAATGAAATCGCCCGGTCCGCGGGTTTTAAGGTCCTCTTCCGCGATTTTAAGCCCATCGTTAGTGGCACAGACCGTGCGCAGCCGGCGAATAGTCTCGTCGTTTTTGGTGTCAGACACCAAAATACAGTAGGACTTATGAGCCCCGCGGCCAACGCGTCCACGCAACTGGTGCAGCTGAGAAATCCCGAAGCGTTCGGCATTTTCAATCAGCATAACAACGGAATTCGGCACATCGACGCCAACTTCAATAACAGTAGTAGAAACCAAAATGTCGATCTCGCCCGCCAAAAAGGCATCCATAATATAATTTTTTTCGCAAGAGCCCATCCTACCGTGAAGTAATCCGATTCGATAACCGCAAAAGTGCTCCTCTGCAAGCTTTTTAGCGTATTGCTGAGCCGAGGTCAACTCCGAGTCTTCGCTGTCGATTAAAGGACAAACAATGTAAGCCTGGCGGCCCTCATCGATGATTTTTTTGATAAAACCGTAGGCGCGCGCCCGTTTCTCGCCAGAAATGTAAAAAGTATCGATATTTTGGCGTCCTGGCGGCATTTCGTCCAAAACAGAAATATCCAAATCGCCGTAAACAATCATGGCGAGGGTGCGCGGAATCGGGGTGGCCGACATGACGGCGACGTGAGGCGCCTCGCCCTTAGAGATCAGCTTGGCACGTTGAGAAACGCCGAACCGATGCTGCTCATCCGTGATAACAAGCCCCAGATTGCCGAAATAAACGTCGTCGGTCAGGAGAGCGTGCGTCCCAATGATGAGGTCAATGGCTTTAACCTCCAAAAAGTCCTTGATGCGGCGCTTTTTGGCACGAGGCGTAGAACCCGTCAAGATCTCAACCCGCATTCCAGCAGCGCCCAAGACATTCTTGAAAAATGCAAAGTGCTGCTCAGCCAAGATCTCCGTAGGCACCATAAAGGCCACCTGCATGCCGGACTTAATAGCAGAATAGCACAAGGCCGCCGCCACAGCGGTCTTCCCAGACCCAACATCGCCCTGAATAAGCCTGTTCATGGCGGTTTTGCCCATCATGTCAGAGATGCATTCAGCAACCACGCGGACTTGTGCCCCGGTAGGTTTGAATGGCAAAAGGGCCCAGAACTCATCAGAAAAATCACGCAAGACCTTAAATTTATTCGCACTCCGACAAAGCGCCTTAACCCGAGAAAGCCCAGTCTGCAGCAATAATAGCTCTTCAAAAATAATTCGCCTGCGCGCCAAGGCCAAACTGTCGGGACTTTTAGGAAAATGAATGTTCTCGATAGCAGTCTGCAAGCCGCACAATCCGAATTTTTGCCGAATGGCGGCGGGGATAGGGTCGCGAATAACCTCCGGCAGTAATGTGAGGGCATTCTTAACGGCAGCCTCGATTTGACGGGACGTCAAGCCCAAAGTCTGCGGATAAACGGGCCGCAAAGCAGGAGCTTTGTCAACAGGCGCAAAATGGGGTGAAACCATCTCAAAACGATTAAAACTCCGCTTAACCACGCCATAAAATAAGAACTCGCCGCCGACGGTCAGCGCACTCTTCACAAAGCGATTATTAAAAAACGTGATATCAAGGCCGGCGGCAGAGTCGCAAACCCGCACCTTATAGAGAATCATGCCCCGGCGGACAAAGTGCTCCGCAACGGGAGAAACAACTCGAGCCCGAACACAGCAGGGCTTGCCGTCGGGCGCAGAAGCAATCTCGCAAATGCAAGACCAATCCTCATAGCAGCGGGGATAAAACCGCAGCAGATCGCCAACCGTAGTCACCTTAAGCTTCTCGAACAAGGCTTTGCGGGCGCTGCCGATCCCCTTCAAAAATTGGATATCCATCTCAAACAAAGATGCCATAACGCAGCCTCCAGCGGGGCGGCCGACGGGTTATTCCACAGAAACGATGAAATAATCGAGCGGCTGCTGACCGTTAATCAAAGTCACGTCAACGCGGGTGCCAAGCTTAGCCTGAATCTGCTTAAACGCCGAATCAGCTTGATTCTCGGTAATCTGATGCCCGTAAATTATAGTAACGAAGGCGGTGTGCTTGTCGGACAAAGAGTGAACCAGCTTAACGACGGCCTTCACAGGGTCCTTGGCCTTAAAAAGCAGCTTGCCGCTAGAAAAAGCCAAAATGTCGTCTTTCTTAATCTTAAAGCCGCCGTACTCGGAGTCGCGGGCCGCAAAGGTAACCTGGCCGGACTTCACATGCTCAATCGCCGCGCTCATCAGCCGAAAATTCTCCATAACATTGGCCTCAGGATTAAAAGCAAGCATAGCAGCAACGCCCTGAGGCACCGTGCGAGTAGGCAAAACAATAATCTTGCGGTCCTCACATAGCGAAACAGCTTGCTCCGCGGCCAAAATGATATTCTTATTATTGGGCAAAACAAAGACATTCTGGGCAGGAGTAGCCATAACAGCCTGCAAAATGTCTTCCACGCTGGGATTCATAGTCTGACCACCGCTAACAACCTGCAAGCAGCCAAGATCCTTAAACAAAGTCCGCAGCCCGTCGCCCGCCGCAACAGAAACAAACCCGATCTCCTCAACAGGATCAACCGGGGCCAACGAGGGGCGCAACGAAGCCGCAGAAGACTCCTTAGCGGCTCGGTTTTGCTCGCGCATGTTTTCGACCTTAACCTTTAATAGCTGGCCGAAGTTAAGCGCCTCCTGCAAAGCCAAGCCCGGGTCCTCGGTGTGCACGTGCACTTTGATAATCTCGTCGTCGTCCACAACAACCACACAGTCGCCAATTCCCTCCAAGTAAGTGCGCAAATCCTCGGGCAGAGCGGCAACCGAAGCGTCCCGACCAACGATAAACTCCGTGCAATAGGTAAAATTAATCTCCTCATCAAAAGCGCTAATAGTAGCGCCAAAGTCGTCGTCAAAAATTTGGGCAGCAGAACTCCCGCCAGAAGGCGCATCGTCCGAAATAATCGTGCCATCCTTAAAGACAGACATCATCCCCTCAAAAATCAAACAAAGGCCCTTTCCGCCGGCGTCCACAACACCTGCCTTCTTCAAAACAGGCAACAAATCTGGTGTAGTGGCCAAAGCCTCCGTAGCGCCCTTGCAAATCTCCTCCCAAACGTAAACAACATCGTCGCTAATATTAGATGCAGCCTTGCCTTTCTCAAAAGCAACGCGCGCAACCGTAAGCATAGTGCCCTCGGCGGGCTTCATAACAGCCTTATAAGCCGCATCCACGCCAATTGCCAGGGCATTCACCAAATCGCGACCGGTAGCATTCTCAAGGTCACAGAGACCCTTAGAAAAGCCTCTAAACAAAAGCGACAAAATAGTCCCCGAGTTCCCCCTAGCGCCGCGCAAAAGGGCCGAAGCCGCCAAAGAAGCCACCTTTTCAATAGGCAAGTCAGCGCCAGCCTTTTGCAGCTCCACCACGGCCGAGCTCATCGTCATCGACATATTGGTGCCCGTGTCGCCGTCCGGCACAGGAAAAATATTCAGCTTATCGACCAAGCTCTTGTTCTTGTTAATGTTGTTAGACCCCGAAACAATAGCATTCAAAAGACAATTTCCATTAATCAAAGCGAACTCTCCTTTATAGTGAGGCAAAAAAGCGAAAGTCAAGATAAATGCGATAAAAACAGCCTGACAATAAATAAAATGCCCCAAAAATCCAAAAACAATTATACCACAAAAAACAAACACATTGCAATAACGGCCAAATCGGGCTCACGCGGGGCGGCAGTTAAAGCGAGAAAAAATCGAACTCACAAAGGCAGAAACAGCAAGCAAAATAATATTAACCAGAACAATGCCCGCCCCAGTGGGAAGATTATAAAAGAAAGAAATCAAAATGCCCAAAATAAAGCAAAAAACAGAGATCAAAGCGGACAGCAAAACAAGATACTTAAAACTGCGAACAAACCGCCGAGCAATAATCGCCGGAAAAATGATAAGGCTAGAGATCAAAAGAGTGCCGATCATGCGCATGCCCACAACAACAGTAAGCGCGGTAAGAAAAGAAATCAAAAACTGATAAAAAGTAACATTAATGCCGATGGCGCGGGCAAAGTCCTCGTCGGCAGTGACGATAAAAAGCCGATTATAAAAAATAACAAAAGTTACGATAACAACAACCGACAAAGCGACGCTCACAACAACGTCAAAAGAGCTCATGGCAAGGACGCTGCCGAACATATAGCTGTAAATGTCCATATTAAAGCCCTTAGAAATGGCGGTAATGATGATCCCAAAAGACAGCGCGCCCGTAGAAAAAATCCCAATAGCAATGTCGCCGTTAATCCGCTTGTTCTGGCTGACGTACATAATAACAAAAGAAGCGGCGATTACAATAGGCGTAGCGACGTAAATAGGCGAAGCGCCAACCGCCAAAGCCAACGCCAAAGCGGCAAATCCAACGTCCGACAAGCCGTGCCCAATAAGCGAGTACCGCTTTAAAACGAGGATAACTCCCAACAAAGACGCACAAAAAGAGACCAGAACGCCAACAATAATAGCGCGAATCATAAAAGGGTACGACAAAACGGAAAGAAGATCATCAAAACTCATAAACAACCACCATACAGACTGTATTTTTCCCACTCGGCAAAAGAGCCAAAAAACTTAAGTTCACCGTTCAAAAAGGCAACTTTAGAGGCAAACTTTTTAGCAGCGGGCAAATCGTGCGAAACCATAACAACAGTAACCCCGTCCTCCGAGTTGACGCGGTGAATGAGACTATAAAAATTTTCGGCAGTGTCAAAATCAAGCCCAGTGCAGGGCTCATCCAAAATCAAAAGCGTAGGTCGTTTAACAATAGCGCGAGCAAACAAGACGCGTTGCTGCTGCCCGCCCGAGAGCTCGCCAAATCTGCGCCGAGCCAAGGGGGTAATCCGAGCTTTCTCCAAAGCGGCAGCAGTAAGGTCGCGGTCTTCTTTAGAGTAAAAGGGCAGCCGAAATTTGCGGCCGCATCGGGCACGCTGAGTACCAGAAAGAACAATCTCCTCCACAGTAGCGGGAAAGTCAAAAGGAATCCCGACATTCTGCGGCAAATAAGAGATACAATCGCGAGGACAGCCGATTTTAATGCTCCCGCGAGCAAGAGGCACAAGTCCCAAAATCGACTTAATCAAAGTGCTCTTTCCGGCGCCGTTGTTGCCAATAATGCAGACATAATCGCCGCGGTTAACGTCCAAATTGATGCCGCGCAAAACAAAAACGGTTTTGTAGCCAACCCGATAAGTAACGTCCAGCTGGCGGATCTCGATAAGACTCATGTTAGTTTAGCCCCTGCTTCAAATTTTCGAAATTTTCGGACATCAGGTCAAGGTAAGTAACGCCACGGCTCAGTTGCTCTTTGGTGATATTATGAATAGCATAAAATGGCAAAGCCCGAGCACCGGTCTGTTCAGAAATAGAGCCCGCCACTTTAGGCTCAGAGGCTTCCTCATAATAAACAACCGGCACGCCACGGGTACGGATAAAATCGATAATCTTAGCAATCCGCTTAACGCCGGGATCCGAGTCGGCAGAGCAGCCCTTAAAAGCCGATGTATACTCAAGTCCGTAGCGATTAACAAAATAAAGGTGAGCAAACCGGCCTGCAAAAACAATGGCCTTGCGGCGGGATGCATTAATCATGCCCGTAAATTTAGAGTCCAGCTCAAGCAACTTCTGCCGGTAATTTTGGGCGTTAGCCTGGTAATAATCGCGATTCTCCGGGTCAAGCTCGCAAAGAGCCGCAGCGATATTATCTACCATTTTGGCGGCCAAAGTAGGATCGAGCCAAATATGAGGGTCAAAACCGTGGTCGTGGTGGTGATGGTGACCTTCTTCATAGTGACCAGCTTCGTCAGAGCCACATTTTTCGCCGTGATGGCAAGGCGTCTTCAAAAGATCAATCCCCTGCGAAACATCGCAAATGCCCGGTCCATTGCCTTTAACGCTGTCAATTATCCGGTCCGCCCAAGGCTCCATCTCCTTGCCAGTATAAAGAAAAACGTCGGCGCTCGAGATCCTCAGAATATCGGCAGGACTCGGGTCAAAGCTGTGACTCTCCACCCCAGGAGGCAGCAGCAAATCGACTTCCGCGCGGTCTCCGGCAATCTGGCGGGCAAAGTCAAATTGCGGAAAAAGCGAAGCCACAACACGAATCTTCTTGTGCTCGCGCGTCGCCTCCGAAGCCGTGCTCCTGCAGCCCGACAAATTAAGAATCGCAAAAGCAGACAAAGCCAAAAACGCCGCCATAAAGCCAGCCAAAAGGTACCATTTTTTGTTACAAAACCAACTCAAAAAATCCAACGCCTTTCTAAAATATCTAAACATGGCCGCAAAAGCCAGAAATCACGAGTCATTTAGACAAACAGTTTTCGCAAACGCCATAAAAGACGGTCTTTGGCAGGTCGATCTGAAAGGCCCGCGTCCGATTAATCCTGCGAAACAGGTCAATCAAGCCCTTGTCCTGAAAATGCACCGTCTGCGAACAAACCGAGCAAATCAGGTGAAAGTGCTCACAGCAGACCTCGTGATCCTCGACATACTGGTAGCAAGCGCCATTTTGACCGTCCAGCTTAAACTTGCGCACAACATTAAGCTCCAAAAGTCGACTAAGGTGCCGATAAATAGTCGCCGTACCCACAGAATTCCCAGCGCGATCGAGCAAATGCTGAATCTCGCAAATAGTCAAATGCCGAGAAGAATTCTTTTTTAAGCAGTTTAAAATAAGCTCTCGTTGCCGAGTATTTCTGGATTCTTGCAAAAAATCGCCCGCTTTTTACTTTTTTTGGTTAATGAAAATCATTCTCAATAATTTTAGCAGAAAAACTCAAAAGTGTCAACGGGTTTCTTTTGGCGCGAAAAAGTTATATAATGTTAGGGAAAATTTTTTTGCGAGGAAGACGAAATGAGCGAATTTGTGCACCTGCACGTCCACAGCGAGTACAGCTTGCTGGACGGCGCTTGCAGGATTAAAGATATGGTGAAAAGGGCGAAAGAACTGGGCCAGCCAGCCATAGCGATAACCGATCACGGCAGTATGTATGGCGTTATGGACTTTTACAAGACGGCAAAAAAAGAGGGCGTAAAACCGATCATCGGGTGCGAGGTTTATGTGGCAAAACGCAGCCGGTTCGACAAGGTGCGGGAGTTCGACTCCGAAATTTACCACCTGATTTTGCTGTGCAAGAACAACGCGGGCTACCAAAACCTGATCAAAATGGTGTCGCAGTCGTTCATCGAGGGCTTTTACAACAAGCCAAGAATAGATGAGGCCTTGCTTTGGCAGCACAGCGATGGGCTGATTGCGCTTTCTGCGTGCCTTGCGGGGGCTGTTCCGCGCGCGCTGAACCGAAACGACTACGATGCGGCAAAGCAGATAGCCCTGAATTACCGGGAAATCTTTGGTGAAGGCAACTTTTACTTGGAGCTGCAGAACCACGGGCTGAAGGAGGAGCTGCGGATTTTGCCGATGCTGGAGCGCTTGTCGAAGGAAACGGGCATTCCGATGGTCGCGACGAACGATTGCCACTATATAACGCAGGAAGATAGCCGGATGCACGAGGTTTTGCTGTGCATACAGACGAACCATACGGTCGAGGACGACGACAAAATGGACTTCGGGACGGATCAGGTGTACATAAAGTCCGAAGCGGAGATGCGCGCGCTGTTTGAAAGCTACGAAGGTGCGATTGAGAATACAGCAAAAATCGCGGAGCAGTGCAATGTTGAGTTCGAATTTGGCAAAACAAAACTGCCTCACTTTGATGTGCCCGGTGGCCAGGACCACTATGAGTACTTTAAAGCGCAGTGCTATGAGGGTTTGCGCGAAAAATACGAAGAAAATCCGGACCAGAAGGTAGTAGAAAGGCTTGAGTACGAGCTTTCCACGATAAAGAGCATGGGCTACGTGGACTACTACCTAATTGTGAACGACTTTGTGAGCTACGCGAAGAGCGTGGGCATCGCCGTGGGGCCAGGCAGGGGCTCGGGCGCGGGCAGCCTGGCGGCCTATTGCATCGGAATCACCGGCATCGACCCGATGAAGTATAATCTGCTGTTTGAGCGGTTCTTGAACCCCGAACGCGTGAGCATGCCGGACTTTGACATCGACTTTTGCTACGTGAGGCGGCAGGAAGTCATAGATTACGTGATCCGAAAGTACGGCAGCGACCATGTGGCGCAGATAATCACGTTTGGAACCATGGCCGCAAGAGGCGCAATCAGGGATGTGGGGCGCGTCCTCGCTATGCCGTACGCTCAGGTGGACTCTGTGGCGAAACTTGTGCCGATGGAGCTGGGCGTGACGATACAAAAAGCGCTAGAAACCTCGACAGAACTGAAAAAAAAGTACGAAGAAAGCCCGCAAGTCAAGGATTTAATCGACATGGCGCAAAAGCTAGAGGGGATGCCGCGGCATGCCTCCACGCACGCAGCCGGAGTCGTGATAACGGAGCGGCCAGTGAGCGAGTATGTGCCGCTGGCCAAGAACGACGAGGCCATTGTGACGCAGTTCACGATGACTAACCTCGAAGAGCTGGGACTCTTGAAGATGGATTTTTTGGGATTGCGCACTCTGACGGTGATAAAGGACACCGAGAAGATAATAAACAGAGCAGAGCCGGGGTTTAGAGTAGAAGACATCGATTTGCACGACGCAGAAGTCTTTGACATGATGGCAAAAGGGCAAACGCAAGGGGTCTTCCAGTACGAGTCGGTGGGCATGAAGAACGTTTTAATGCAGCTAAAGCCCGACAGCATCGAGGATTTGATCGCGGTAATTTCATTGTATCGGCCGGGCCCAATGAGCTCAATCCCACAGTATATCGAGAACCGGCACCATCCGGACAAAATAAAGTACAAGCACCCGATTTTGGCGGACATCTTGGACGTAACGTACGGATGCATCGTGTATCAGGAGCAGGTTATGCAGATTTTCCGCAAGCTGGCGGGGTTCTCGCTTGGTCGGGCGGACATCGTGCGCAGAGCGATGTCCAAAAAGAAAAAGGACGTGATGGAGAGAGAACACCAGATCTTCATTCATGGCCTGGTCGGCGAGGACGGCACCGTCGAGGTGGAGGGGTGCATTCGCAGAGGAATCAGCGAGGAGGTCGCATCGAGCATATATTCAGAGATGGAAAGCTTCGCCTCGTACGCATTCAATAAGTCGCACGCCGCCGCGTACGCGCTGATATCGTATCAGACCGCGTTTTTGAAGTGCAAATATCCCAAAGAGTACATGGCGTCGCTGATCACGAGCGTGTTCGACAACATAAATAAAGTCGTGGAGTACATCGAGGAGTGCAAGAATTTAGGGATCCGCGTGCTGCCGCCAGATATAAACGAAAGCGAGGCTGCATTTGCCGTCTCGGGCGAGGACATTCGGTTTGGGCTTTTGGCGATAAAAAGCCTGGGCAGAGCGCCAATAGACAGGATTTTGGAGGAGCGAAAGAGCGGGAGATTCACGTCGCTGTACGATTTTTGCAAGCGAATGCACACAAAGGACGTGCAGAAAAAAGTGGTAGAAAGCCTGATAAAGGGCGGCGCGTTCGACAATATGGGCGCCAACCGCAGGCAGATGCTAACCGTTTTGGACGGCATATTCGAGGGACTCCTGGCCGAAAAGCGAAACAACATCGAGGGGCAAATTGGATTTTTTGACACAATGCAAACGGCGCAGGATCGGGCGCCAATAAAGATGCCGGACTTGGCGGAATTTTCGCAGACGGAACTTTTGAAAATGGAAAAAGAAATCACGGGGCTCTATTTGTCGGGGCACCCGCTGTCGGAGTTCGCGGGGGTCATAAAGTCGCAGCATTACGCAAAAATAAGCGACATCGTAAATTGCGCAAGAGAGGACGTCCCAAAGTACAAGGACGGCGACAGAATAAAGATCTTGGCGATAATCTCGGAGGTAAAGCTCAAAACGTCCAAAAACAACAACACCTTCGCCTACGTGAGCATCGAGGACATGTACGGCGCGATGGAGATGATGGTCTTTGGGTCGGTGCTAGAAAAAAGCTCGTTTTTGCTGCGAGAAGGCAACATAGTGGAGCTGCGCGCCAGAATAAGTGTGCGAGAGGACGAAGCGCCCAAATTAATGTGCGACGAAGTGCTAGAAGCCCCGAAACTTAGCGAAATAGGCGAGGAATCCGGACAGCAGGAAACGCAAAAACCGACAAAAAATCCGGGCCTATATATAAAGGTGAAGAGTAAGGCGAGCGAAGAGTACGAGCGGGCAATGCTGCTTTTGAGCATATTCGAGGGCGGCACGCCAGTATATATTTTTTTGGAGGACGAAAAAAAGCTGGTGCAGGCGCCCAGAAAATTGTGGATCGCAAAAAACGACGTATTAATCGAGGAACTAAAGAATAAAATAGGAGAGAGGAACGTTGTGCTAAGGGATTAGCCGCGATCGCGTGAATAAATGATAAATTCGTGGCAATAAATATTTAAGAAGTAAAATTTGAACTGACGAGAATTTTTAAAAGCAAAACGTGTAAATTAAAGGCAAAAAGAACCTCAAATGCCTTTGGCATGGGGCAAGAATGCATAAAAAAACGGCTCGATTTAGATTTATACGACGCAAAGCCGAAGACTTTCATATAATTTTGCAAATGCATTTATGCAGTTTTAACAAAGTTAAAATAAACTATTGCATTTAATTATCGGTTATGATAAAATCCAATTAACGATTAAAAGAAAAATTAAGAAAGAGGCGAGTGTATGAAAAAAGGAATAGTTTTTATGATGTCCATGGCAATGACGTTGCTTTTTTCTGGATGCGGATGTAGCCAAAACTCGACACCGACGACTATAGGAAATAACGATTCGCAAGGTCACTATGAGGATAATACCGTAGAGCCGGAGCCAAAAACAACGCAGGAAAACGAAGGCACAATCGGCGATCTTAAAGTTGAGATAGCAAAATCAGAGGTAACGGAGTCTAGTGATGGCAAGAAGGCTCTGTTGGTTACCTACAAAGTTACCAACAATGCAAAAGACGCCGTTGTGTTTGATAAGAAGTTATCGGCAGAGGCCTACCAAAACAACACCGCACTTCGTCAGGCCTCCATGGATAACCAAGAGCACGACAAAGAAAACATGCTTAGGGTTGTAAAGCCGGGTGAAACCTTAGAATTCCACGAAGCATATATTTTATCAGGTGACTCCGACGTAACGGTAAGGGTTTGCAAGGCTGATCAAACAGCAGAGCAAGAGCAAAACGATACAAGTATGATTACAAGAACTTTTAAAGTAAAATAAAATTTCTCCTAATATATAGTGAGGGCTGCGAAAGTGGCCCTCATTATATTTTGCGGCAAGGCGAATACTGCGGCAGAGGCTGTACATATTCATTTAAAGATATTATAATAAAGTGGATTTTAATTAGTTTGAATGGAGTGTTTGGGTGAGTAAGCATAGTCGCAGTGGGAGTTTGGAGACGAATGGAAAAAGAAGGGATCAAAGTTTTGTGCAGGGAACGGTGATTTTGACTGGCAGCTTGCTTTTGGTAAAGCTAATGGGGATTTTGTTCCGGGTTTTCGTAACGGGAATGATCGGGCCGACGGGCGCAACGTATTTTACGGTGGCTTACGAGATATACAACCCGCTGTTTGCGCTGGCAACGGCCGGGCTACCCATCGCGATTTCGCGGATGGTTTCGGAGAATGTGGCGAATGGACGGTATCGCGACGTAAAAAAGATAAAAAAAATCTGCACACCGATATTCTTGCTAACCGGCACGATGGGGCTGCTCTTAATGACTATAGGAGCTTTCGTAGTCCCCAATTTGCCGTTTGTGCACGTTCCGGGAGCGTTCTACTCAGTATTGGCGCTGGCTCCGACCATGTTTTTCGCTTGCCTAATGTCGATCTACAGAGGGTACTATCAGGGGCTCAAAAACATGACTCCAACGGCCACCTCGGAGGTAATTGAGGCCTGCTGCAAATTTTTCATCGGCTACGTGACGTCGTATAGCATCATACACTTTGGCATGAGCGAGTACGCGGCGCGCGGGACGTTTCTGGGCCGAGCATACGCAACGCGAGAACTAGCCGAGGCTGCAATAATGCCGCTAGCTTCGGCCGGCGCGATTTTAGGGATCTCGCTGGGGGCGGCGGCCGGATTTTTATACTTGGTGCTGCGCGACAAACTGCGCGGCGACGGAATTACAAAAGAGGAGATATCGGCGTCACCACAGGCAAGAGGCGGCATGTTGATAGCAAAAACGCTAATAAAAAGCGCACTTCCAATAGGATTAGGTGCAATAATCATGAATCTGGCGGGCTTGATAGATACCACCTTGATTTTACACCGCATCCAGTGTATAATGTTAACGTCTCCGGGCGAATTGTTGGCGCAGTACGGGGATAAAATCGGCGAAACCGTAATCAAAGGCAAGGATGGCGTGCACGGATTCTTGATGGGTTGCTACTCGTTCACGCTGCCGCTGATGATGCTGGTTCCGGCGATAACACAGGCTTTCGGAATAGTCGCGTTGCCCTCGGTGACCAGAGCATGGACGTTGCGGGACGGTAAGAAATTGAAAAAGGGCATGGAAACAGTAATAAGAATGACTATGATGGTGACTATCCCCGCAGGAATAGGCCTTGCAGTCATTGGGCCAGAGCTTTTGAGCGTGATTTATGCAAGCCGCCCCAACGCAGTGAGCATCGCGGCAGGGATAATCCCGGTATTAGGCGTAGCAATGATATTTACAGCTGCCAGCACTCCCATTTGCAGTATGCTGCAGGCTATCGGCAGGGTTGACTTGCCCGTAAAGATCATCTCGGCGGGCTTGGGGATAAAAATAATTGTGAATTACGCGCTGGTAGGAATCCCCAAAATAAACATCCAGGGCGCCGGAATAGGAACTTTAGTAGGGTATGCGTTCATATTGGTCGCTGCAATGGTGGAGTTGTTCAAAAATACGAGGATAATCCCAGATTTTATCGGAACAATAGCAAAACCGCTTGCAGCGTCGCTAATTTGTGGCCTGGCCGCAAAAGTGGCAATATTGCTGTTAAAGGGCCGAGTGCCGCTCATTGTAGCCATCGTTTTATCGATAATTTTTGCCGCGGTTGTGTATGCGTTTTCTCTGATAACGCTGGGCGGAGTGACTCGCGACGACATAAAACTTTTGCCGAAGGGAGAAAAATTTATAAAAATACTTGAAAAATTGAAATTTATAAGTTAAAATTGATCTTGTTCGACAAAATATGAACATTTTTTCTTGACTATTTAAAAAATTTTTCAATAAATTTTAAAAAAATAGTAGACAAATTAAAAAATATGGGATATAATGTAGGAAGTTTTAGAAAATAGCGGTTTAAAGCCATTTATAAATTAAGGTTTTGTGCGATGTTTTAAAACTAAAATTTAAGTTAATTCTCAGAGCAATCGCTTTGATGAATAATAAAAAAATGGAGGTAAAAAAATGAACAAAACAGAATTGGTTGCAGCAGTGGCAAAGAAGACCGGCCTTTCTAAGAAGGATGCTGACAAAGCAGTTTCGGCTATTATTGAAATAATAGTTAAAACTGTTAAGAAGGGCGACAAAGTTCAACTCATTGGTTTTGGAACATTTTCAAAACGTCATCGCAACAAGAGATCTGGCCGCGACCCAAGAACTGGCAAGCCGATCACAATTCCTGCACGTGATGTACCTGCATTTACAGCAGGCGCTGTTTTCAAAAAAGCAGTTGGCGGCAGATAAGATCTGGTTTGGCTTAAGTCGGCTCCCCTTTAGCGGGGAGTCGATTTTTATTTTGCTATAATATTTAATTTATGCGAGACTATCGGGGCTTACGGTGATCGCAAAGCGGAAAAATGTAGGAATATTGGCGTTAAGAAGCTCATAATTATTTTTATAAGTAAACATGATAATGTGGGGGACGAAGATGCCGGAAGAGAAGAGATGCGCGAATCTGACGCATAATTTGATATTAAAAGAGCGGAAACTGCTGAATATATCTGGGGTGCTGGACGTTGATAGCTTTGACGATAGCACAGTGGTGGCGTACACAGACCTGGGAGAGCTGACGATAAAAGGCGCGGGGCTGCATATCAACAAGATAAACCTGGACAGTGGCGATTTGGAGCTGGATGGAGAGGTGAGTCGGCTTGAGTATACAGAGGATCGGCCGGCGGAGAAAGGTTTTTTCTCAAAGCTATTTAGATAGGAGCGCGTGAAGATGGGATCGATGGTAGCTTCACAGTTAACTATCTTTTTATTTTCGGCAATCTTGGGAGCGGTGTTAGGAGTAATCTACGATGCTGTCAGGATTTTTAACGCTGTTGTTAAAGAAAACCTAGTGCGCATCTTTGTTCAGGATGTGCTATACTTCATAATAAGCGCCGTGATCACGTTTGTGTACATGCTGGTGGTGAACGGCGGCGAGATTCGCGTTTACATTGTTGTTGGCGAGGCCGTGGGATGGCTGATTTATCGGGCAACGGTGGGCAAGTTCATCTATAAAATCGTTTTAAAAGTGGTAGAGTTTGCAATAAAAATTGCGCGAGCCTTCAGAAATTACGCGGTATCCAAACTCCCAAAAGGCAAAATTATTAAGGTAAAATCTGGCGTTACAAACAAAGTCAAAGTGATAAAAGCCGCAGCTGCCTCAAAAATTTTTTGGACAAAACCACGCAAAAAGAAAAAATCAGACAAAAATAAAGTAAAATTAAAATAGTTGTTGAAATTCGAGCGATGCTGTGGTATAATAAACAGACTTCAACCTTTCGCGAAAGGAATATTTACAAGATTATGGAATTTAAAGTGCTAAAAAAACCAGCCGGAATCAATAAAAATTTGGTTAAATGGGCGGTAAAAGCCTCGGTGTTGCTTTTTATTTTTTATATGGGTTTCGCGATCGTCAATCAGTTCGTGAAAATAAACGATAAAAAGGAACATTTGAGCAGTATTAGCGCGGAGTTGGAGCTGCAAAAGACCAAAAATGATGAGCTTAAAAGGGTCTACAACGCGACTGACGAGCAGAATGAGGAATATTTTGTAAAAAAGGCGCGGGAGCTGAACATGGCAAAGCCGAATGAGCGAATTTTTGTGAACCGATAGCTTTGAAATGCTTTGATTTTGGGATTAAACTTGAAAAGGGGAGCTTTTTTATTTTATGCAAATAGAGGTTGGAATGGTGTTGGAAGGCAAAGTGGCGGGGATAACGAACTTTGGAGCGTTTGTTGATTTTCCGGATGGAAAGACTGGGATGATCCATATTTCGGAGGTTTCGAGCGATTTTGTTCGAGACATCAACGACTATTTGAAGGTTGGCCAAGCTGTTAAGGCCAAGGTTATCAGTATTTCGGAGAAAAACGAGATTCGGCTGTCGATAAAGCAGCTGATGCCGGCAAAAACGGGCTCTAGAGATGGTCAACATCAGGGCCAGGGCCGCGGACAAGGGCGTAATTTTGGCAGGGCTAGTACCAACAATAGGGCGGAGAGACGCGGTAGAACTTCTTTGCAGGAGACCAAAAAGGGCGCTGCGGTGGACTTTGAGGAGATGTTGCAATCTTTTAAGCACAAGAGCGAGGAGAAAATTTCGGACTTGAAACGCGCGACAGAATCGAAGCGAGGAGGCTTTTCGAGAAGAGGCACTCAACATTAATATGGGCTTAGGTGGCAAAAGGGTCGAAACGATGGGCACGAAGTCGGCTCTTTTTGCTTGAATGGCTAGAATTACGGCGAAAAAGGGGCATTTTATGTTACTGACCAACGCGAAGATATATACGATGGACACCGGTGTGATCGCGAGCGGGTTCGTTTTTGTGAAGGCTGGCAAGATTGCTAAAGTTGGCAAAATGGATGAGCTGGGCGGTCTGACGGGCGAAGAGGAGATCAATCTGAACGGACAGAGCTTGTATCCGGGCTTTGTAGACGCGCACACTCATATGGGATTGTTCGAAAATGGCTTGGGGCTTGAGGGCGAGGACGGCAACGAATATACGGACCCGGCCACACCGCAGTTGAAGGCTATTGATGCGGTGAATCCGATGGACAAAAGCTTTCGGGAGGCGCTTTTGGCGGGCGTGACGACGGTGATAACTGGCCCGGGGAGCGCGAATCCTATTGGCGGGCAGCTTTTGGCTATGAAAACATCGGGCATCTGCGTGGATGAGATGCTCATGAAGGCCCCGGTGGCGGTAAAGTTTGCGCTTGGCGAGAACCCAAAGATGATTTACAACGACAAAAATCAAACCCCGATGACGAGGATGGCGACGGCCGCGATCATTCGGGAGCAGCTGAACAAGGCCAAGAGGTATCTTTGCGACAAGGAGAAGGCAGAGGAAAGCCCGTCAGAATACGATTTGCCGGAGTATGACGCGAAGTGTGAGGCTTTGATTCCGCTGTTGAAAAGGGAGATCCCCGCGCATATCCATGCGCACCGGGCTGATGATATCTTTACTGCCATCAGAATTGCTAAGGAATTTGATATCGATTTTACTATCGTACACGCGACGGAGGGACATCTTATTGCGGACAGGCTGAAGGCGGAGCGCGTGAATGTCTTAAGCGGGCCGATATTGACGGATAGATCTAAACCGGAACTTGCGAATTTATCTACAAAGACGCCGGGAGTTCTAGCTAAAAATGGCGTAGTTATAGGGATTGTAACGGATCACCCAGAAACGCCGATACAATATTTGCCGCTGTGTGCCGCCGTGGCGGTGCGCGAGGGCATGGACGAGTACGAGGCGCTCAAGGCCATAACGACAAACCCTGCTCGGATTTGCAAGATTGCCGACAGAGTAGGATCTATCAGCGAGGGGAAAGACGCAGACCTCATGGCTTTTGACGGTTCACCGTTTGACGTGATGAAAAAGCCGACGTTGGTTATTTGCAACGGAAAAATAGAAAATAAAATTATGTAAAAATGCCGCCAGACGGTTTTATTTCGGCGCTGTGTGTGGTATCATATTAGCGAAATCGTATTTTTGAAGGAGGCTGCAAAGCGTGAAGACAGTTATCACGGGGAGAAAAGTAAATTTAAAGGATAATTTTAAGGAGCTGGCCGAAAAAAAGATCGCGAAGTTCGACAAATTGTTCGATGGCGAGCCGACGGCGACGGTCACCGTTACTGTAGAGAAAAATCGGCAGACGGTTGAGGTGACCATCCGGCACGACGGGATGGTTTATCGCGCGGAGGCGACGACTTTGGAGATGAACGAGGCGCTCGACAAGGTCATGGAGGCGCTGTCGCGGCAGTTTAGAAAGCACAAAACCAAGCTTGCAAAGAGGCTCAAGCAGGATTCGCTGGAGAAATATTTGCAGGAACACGAGTCTGGTGTGCTTGGGGCGGACCTTGAAGAGGACAGTTACAATGTTGTTCGGGTGAAGAAGGTCCCGGCAGTGGCGCTGGCGGTGGACGAAGCGATTTTGCAGATGAACATGATCGGCCACAAATTTTACATGTTTAGAAGTACCGAAACGGGCGAGATAAATCTGGTATATCGCCGAGAGAACGGGGATTACGGCTTGTTGGTTCCGGACTCAGAAAATAAATAATTTTGCAAAAATTTGGCCTATAGAAATCGTGCTAGTTCGCATGAAATCTATAGGCTTTGCAATTTCAAAATCAAAGATTGGCGCCCAATTGAGGTTTAGTATTTGCTTGATTATTTTTCATCAGCTTTTCGGCGCAGTCGCGAAGCTCTTCTTCGGACGCAAAGTGGACTCCGCTCTGCTTGATGCTCTCCTTAACGTAGGCGGGCAGCGCCTGAAAATAGGCATTGGAGTCGATGTTCTCGCCAAAATGGCTATCCATAAAAATCACCTCACAATAGTTATTCGCGCTCGGCCGCGCAGTTATGCGGGCGAACGATGTTTTTACAACGGCGCGAAAATTTGATATAATATGATGAGCGCGAAAAATGGGCGGCGCGGGCGGGAAGTTGCAGGTTAGCGGGGCGAAAGAACGATGGAGACTCAGAAAAGAACAAATGATGCGGGTGAGCGGCTGGTTTCGGTGGTGATTCCGGTGCGCAACGAGGAAAAATATATCGCAAAATGCGTGGAATCGGTGTTGAATCAGGATTTTCCGAAAAAAGATATGGAGCTGATCTTGGTCGACGGAGCTTCCGAAGACCGAACCGTTGCGATAATAAAAGATTTTGCAGCCAAGTATGATTTTATACGGTTATGCGAAAACCCAAGAAAGACGGTGCAGCACGCGCTGAATATAGGCATCAAAAATGCGGTGGGCAAGTATGTGGTGCGGATGGACGCGCATTCGGAGTACGCCAACGACTATGTATCGGAATGCGTGAGGCACTTAGAAAAAACAAATGCCGCAAATGTGGGCGGTCCGATGATTGCAAGGGGTAAAACTCGGCTTCAAAAGGTAATTGCGGCGGCGTATCATAGTCCATTTGCGCTTGGCGGCGGTAAGTTTCATGATGAAAATTACGAAGGTTACGCTGACACGGTGTATTTGGGAGCTTTTAAAAGAGAAACTCTGCTAAAGTTGGGGCTTTACGACGAGGCTTTGCCGCGCAATGAGGATGACGACTTGAATTTGAGGATTTTGGAAAGTGGCGGCAAGGTGTATGTGACGCCGAAGATAAAGAGCGTATATTACCCGCGGAGCCGCTATGAGGCGCTGTTTAAGCAGTATTTTGAGTATGGGCTGTGGAAGGTGGCGGTCATAAAAAAGCACGGAAAATTCGCGAGGGTATCGCATTTGGTGCCGGTTTTGTTTTTTCTGTTTGTTGCAATATTCTCGGTACTATCGTTATTTAGCGGAGTGGTGCGGCTGATTTTTACCGCTGTGATGCTTGTTTACTTGAGCTTATCTTTTTATTTTTCGCTTAAAAGCAAGTATGTGAGCGAGTTTTGCGATAAACTTCGGCTAGTTTGGGTGCATTTTGTCTTACATATTGCCTATGGCGCGGGATTTTTCTGCGGAATATTTAAATTTTGGAACGCAAAGTTCAGGCGCAACGCCACTTTTGCAAATTGAAGGAGAAATAAATTTTACGAAGATGGAGAACGGGTACGGAAAATTCGAGATTTCGCCGGAGGAGCTGCGGCAACTGCAACTGAAGAGCCTTGAGATGGCGGTTTATTTTAGGGATTTTTGCAAACAAAATGGCCTCAAGTTTTTTCTTTGCGGAGGATGCTGCATTGGGGCAGTGAGAAATAAGGGTTTTGTGCCGTGGGACGACGATGTAGACGTGTTTATGCCGCGTGGCGATTACGAGAAACTAGGTGAGCTGTGGGGTCAAAGGGCGGATACGAGCAAATATTCCTACTGCCGCGCGGATGAGGCGCATCATTATAGGAACCTCTTCGCCACGATAAATGACAACAACACGACATTCGTCAAGACGCATCAGGCCGACCTGGACATTAACCATGGCGTGGCTTTGGACATTTTGCCGCTGGATGGATGCCCGAACTCTAGGGCTGCAAGAGGAATTCAGGTGTTTTGGGCGCTTATTTATTCTATATTTTGCGCGCAGATGGTGCCGGTGAATCACGGCAGGATAGTTAATTTTTGTGGCAAAGTGCTCTTAGGTCTCGTTCCGTCGCGAAAGTTGCGGTACAAAATTTGGCGGTTTGCCGAACGGCAGATGTCCAAGCACAAGGTCAGCGACTGCGACAACGTTACCGAGCTGTGCTCGGGGCCGCGCTACATGAGGAACAAGTACCCCAAATCGGCGTTTAGCGAGGCGTTGGATGTTGACTTTGAAGGCGAGAAAATGCCCATTCCGACGGGGTATGACGAATATTTGCGGATGGCGTTTGGCGACTACATGAGATTGCCGCCCGAGGAGAAGCAGGTACCGCATCACGACGCGGTTTTTTGCGACCTATCGAACGGCTATGCAAGGTACAAAGGCGAGTATTACTGCAAAGGAGAACGAAAATGATTTTTGGAGCGATATTGGCGGGCGGGGTCGGCTCGCGGATGAACATAGCCGACATGCCAAAACAATTCTTAATGCTCGGCAGCAAGCCGATTATAATCCACACGGTGGAGAAATTTCTGATGTGCCCGCGGCTAGACAAAATTTATATAGGCGTGCACCCAGACTGGATGCTGCATATGCAAGATTTGATAGAGAAATATGGCCTAGATGCGGGGAAGTTGGTGTGCGTACCTGGCGGTAATGACCGAAACAGCACGATTTTTAACATTATAAACAGCATAAAAGAGCGATATGGCGACGACGAGGACAATATTGTGGTCACGCATGACTCTGTGAGGCCGTTTGTGACGAATCTGATTATTGAGGAAAATATCGATGCCGCGATAAAATATGGTGCGTGCGATACCGTCATTGCTGCAACGGACACTATTGTGACATCGGAAAACGGCAGTACAATCACAAGCATCCCGAATCGGAAGTTTATGTATCAGGGGCAGACCCCGCAGAGCTTTAGGGTTAATCTGCTTTTTGACATGTACAATGATTTGACCGATGCGGAAAAGGCGGTCTTGACGGACGCATGCAAAATTTGCGTTGTGCGAGATTACCCGGTGCATTTGGTGAAAGGCGAGGTATCGAACCTAAAAATCACGACTGTTGCGGATTACAAGATCGCGATGGCGCTGGAGGGAGGAGTCCGGGTTGATTAGTTGCGCGTACCAGCTGGTGTGCCCGCGGGTTTTCTCGGTGAAGTACTCCGACATAGACATCGCGGGGGAAGTCGTCGTGAAGCCCCGGTATATGGCGATTTGCCACGCCGATCAGCGGTATTACTTGGGGCAGCGGGATGCGAATGTTTTGCAAAAAAAGTTGCCGATGGCGCTAATCCACGAGTGCTGCGGGGAAGTCGTTTATGATAAGTCTCAGAAATTCAGCGTTGGCCAGAATGTTGTGATGATTCCCAACGTGCCGGGGAATGTCCGGACCGGTGAGTATGAGAATTATGCTAAAGGCGCCAAGTTTTTGTCTAGCGGCTACGACGGATTCATGCAGGAGTTTGTAGCTATGCCGGGCGACAGGCTGGTTCCGTTCGAGAAGATTCCGCTGACGATAGCAGCAATTTGTGAATTTATTAGCGTTGGCGTGCATGCGGTGAGTCGCTTTGACCATAACGCCCATCAGTATCGGGATGCGATTGCAGTTTGGGGCGACGGAAGCCTTGCTTATGCGGTTTCTTGCATCTTGAAGAACACTTTTAAGAGTTCAAAAATTATTGTTATTGGCAAAAATAGGACGAAGCTGTCGTACTTTTCTTTCGCGGACGAGACCTATCTGACTGGCACTTTGCCGGTGGACTTGCGTATAGATCATGCTTTTGAGTGCGTGGGGTCGACGGGCAGCTTTTATGCGATAAACGAAATAATTCGCCACATTAACCCGCAGGGAACGGCGATTCTGCTGGGGGTTAGTGAGGATAAGGTTCCGATTAACACTAGGGACGTGCTGGAGAAGGGTTTGACGCTGATCGGCTGCAGCCGGTCGGGCCGGCTTGACTTTGAGAATGCGGTTAAGCTCTTGGAGAATCCGGATTTTCAAAAGCGGATCTCTGCGATTATCTGCGAAACGAAGCCGGTCGCCAGCATCGCGGACATTCACAGGGCCTTTGCAGAGGATGCCGGAACGATGTTCAAGACCGTTTTTGAGTGGAAGTTGTAGGTGGGAAATGGCTAAAATCAGCGTGATAGTGCCGATTTATAAGGTCGAGAAATACATAAGAAAATGCGTAGATTCGCTTGTGGATCAGACTTTGTCGGACATAGAAATAATTTTGGTGGAGGACGGTTCGCCGGACGATTGTGGCGCGATTTGCGATGTTTATGCAAAACAGGACGCGCGCATAAAGGTGATTCACAAGCCAAATGAGGGCCTGAGCGAGGCGAGAAATGTAGGAATAAAGGCCGCCGCGAGTGAATATATAGGTTTTGTGGACGGGGACGACTACGCTGCGCCGGACATGTATGAGGTTTTGTACAAAAATATAACCGAGCAAAACGCGGAGGTGGCGGTCTGCGGACTGTATGATTGTTATGTGGATCGCAAAGTGCCGCAATATTCGGGGCAAGACGAATTTCTGATTTTGAACAATAAGGAGGCGCTTGGAGCCGCTTTGGAGGGCGTCAAATTCTCGGTGAATGCGGTGAATAAGCTGTATAAGAAGCATTTGTTCGCCGAGGTGACGTTCCCGAAGGGGAGGCTCTCTGAGGATGCGTTTACGATCCCAAAGGTCTTGGCGAGCGCTACAACGGTCGTTTTCGACTCTTCTCCAAAGTACTACTACATGCACAGGGGCGAAAGCATCACTACGTCGGCGTTTAAGCGGCAGGACTTCGACGTTGTAGCGGCGTATGAGCAGAATTTGGAGCTTGTAAAAAAAGATTTTGCGGACTTAACAAAACAGGCAGAATTCCGATTGCTGTGGGCGTATACGTATGTTTTTGACAAGATGATTTTGAGCGAGAATTTGGAGGACCCGCAGAGCTACGAAGAGGCGCTAAAAAAGTTGCGGGCAAACACGCCCAAAATGCTGATGAACTCGTGCTTTTCGCTAAAGCGCAAAGCGGCAATGTTAGTGCTGTGGATTTGTCCGGGGCTTTATAAAAAATTGCTAAGGTGGCAAAAGGCCAGTAGGGCGAGGCTCAACGATTGATTACCCGGAGAAAATTTAGATTAAAAAGAGGATTTGGTTTTACGATGATTTTGAGAAAATATGCCAGCAAAGATGTCTACCAATTTTTGCGAAAAGCATATATGACGGCCTTTATCGCGGCCGTATTGACGCGGGTGCTACTGCCGATCGCGCTCGCGGAGACTCAGGCGGTAAACACGCTAGTATTCTCGGCGGTGGCAGTGTTCGGTGCGAGCATAGTCTGCTTTGATTTTTTTACGCGGCGAATTTTTCTAAAACAGAAAAATGTAGTCTGGCTGGTGCTTTTTCTCGCCGCGTGTGCGGTTTCCAGCTTGATAAATGCAAGGTTCGGAGTGCTCGGGAACGTCCGCAATTTGGTGTGGCTTGCGATTTCATTTTTCCTCCTGTACCCGGTAGACGCCGAACTGTCGCGGGCGGAGGTAAAAAGTGAGATAAAATACGTAAGCAACATCCTGATTTTGGTGTGGTTCGTGGCGTGCACGGCTTCGCTGGCGATGTTTTTGTTCCAGATCGGCGATTATGTGGACGTCTCGCCGGACTTGTTCGCAAGGTTCGGGTTCATAGAAGGGCGCCTGTTTGGGATTTTTGAGGACCCTAATTTTGCGGCGTCCGTGGCGATCGTCGTAATAATCTTTTCGATTTTTAATATAAAAAACAGCGAAAGGTCGGCGCTCAAGGCGTTTTATTGGCTGAGCATAGCGGTCAATTTTTGCTACATAACCTTGTCCGGCTCCAGAACGTCGGAGGTTGCGGCTGCCGTCACGGTGATTTTTGGAGTGTATTTCGTGTTGCTGAAGAATTTCGAAGTCAAGAATGTGCGATTAAACCTGATTGTAAAGCAGTTTGTTTTAGCTGCGATTTCGTTAATATGCGGTTTGGCGGTGTTTTTGAGCGTTAACATTGCACGAAAAGGGCTTTCTTACTTGCCGCAGTTTGTGAGCTCTCCGTTTGAGCAGGCGAGCGTTTCA
The DNA here is from genome assembly GCA_948823415.1 of uncultured Eubacteriales bacterium. GTDB lineage: Bacteria > Bacillota > Clostridia > Oscillospirales > Acutalibacteraceae > CAG-557. Next base: position 40,184 of record CAQKRU010000001.1, on the reverse strand, counting down.
GACGCACGGCTAAGGAAGCACATCGACATGAACCGCGAGGACGTGGTGAACAGCTCGGACGTGTCAAATTGCAGGTTCAAGATTTGGGAGAGCGCATGGGAGCTGTTTTTGAGCGCACCTGTATTTGGAACCTCACCCAGAAACATGCGAACTTACGCCAAGGAGCTCTTTCCAAATGGCTTCATCGCGCAGCGGGCCTATGCAGTTCACAATGCTTATTTGGATATCTTCGCGTCCACGGGCGTTGTGGGGGCATTCTTCTTGATCGTGTTTTTCGTGAAGTACTTGATTTTCATCTTCACGCACCTGTTTTTGGCCCCGGCGGGCGAAAATTATTACATGGTCCTGCTCAGCTTCACCGTCGTCGTGGCGGTGGCGGTTTCGGCGTTTTTCTTGTCAGAAATATTCTTCGTAAACACCATCAACGTGCTAACGTTCTGGCTTTGCATGGGGTATTCTGGCTATTTTGCTAAGGCAGAAGCCTCAAAATTGGCGGTAGGAAGCCTTATAAAGGAGAACGATAATTTGTGAAGACGTCAACAAAACCGAAGGTGAGCGTGATTGTGCCGGTCTATAACTCCGAAAAGACGCTAAAACGCTGCGCAGAGAGCATCCTTTCGCAGAGTTATGGCAATGTGGAGGTTGTTTTGGTTAACGATGGCTCAACGGACGGCTCTATGAAGGTCTGCGAGGCGCTAAAGTTAGCGGACGAGAAAAGAGTAAAGGTGCTAAACAAAGAGAACAACGGGGTTTCCTCGGCAAGGAATGCAGGGATAAATGCGTCAAATGGCGATCTGATACAGTTTTTGGATGCGGACGATTATATAAACTCAGATATGACGCAAATTTTGACAGATGAGATGGCCAAAAACAACGCAGACGTGGTGGTTTGCGGGTATAATAGGGTGAATGGCAGCAGCGTGATAAAAAAGACTCCGCCGAGGTTTTGCGGCCAAAGTCTGGCGGAGTTTAAGAGCTGTTTTGAGGCGCTTTATAAGGGTGCGTTTTTTAATTCGCCGTGCAACAAGCTTTATCGCAGAGACAAAATAACGGCGCCGTTCGATGAAACCTGCACTCTGGGTGAGGACTTGCTGTTTAATTTGTGTTACTTTTCAAATTGTGGTAAAATATCTGTGGTGAAGGATAAACTTTATAATTACAGCGTTTCTGCGCCGGGGAGCCTGTCGGACCAATATAACGATGGCCTTTTTGATACGGAAATTATGCTGCATAAAAAAGTGCAAGAGTTTTTTAAAAAGAGCTTTAATTCGCAGGATTTTAGCGGAATTAACGAAGTGTTTGCAAAAGAAATTTATTATTATTTGAAGAAGCTGGTTATAGTTTCGGCCGAGGAAAAGGGCGTTAAGCTAAGAAAAATAAACGATTGTTTAGAAAATGATTTTGTGAAAAATATATTATATAATGTAAAATTGTCCGATAGCCAAGTAAAAATCGTGTGTGAACTGATAAAACAGAAGCGGAAAAAGGCCATATATTTGTTTTTTAAGCTTAAGGGACTCCTTAATGGTGGCGCGGTTCATTGAGAAAAGCTTGTTTGGGTGAAGGAAAGTTTTAAATGAGAACAAAAAATTCTATTATAAATAGTTTGGTGGGCTTGGGCTCTTACGTTATCCTGCTGCTGGGGCCGCTTGTTTTAAGTCCGGTTGTTGCGAGCCTTGGCAGCGAGGTGCTTGGCATTCAGAAGACATTTATGGATACCGTTGCGCTGCTGAATATAATCGAGCTCGGGATCAGTTTTGGCGTCATATATAAGCTTTATAGACCTATTGCAGAAAACGACACGGAAAAGATCGCAATATTGCTGAACTTTTATAAAAATACGTTTAAGGTAATAGCTTTAGTGCTGCTTGTTTTGGGCTTGCTGACGGCTGTAAGTATTCCGCAAATTGTGCCGGAGCACGACTCTAGCCGGTTTTCGGACAAATGGCTAAGCACAATGTTCATCTTGTATTTGGCAGACACCCTGGCAACGTACCTGTTTGGGCACAAGCGGGCCATGCTGATCGCGGATCAGCGCAATTACTTGGTGAGCATTTGCCGCACGAGCTGCCAGGTGCTGATGTACATTTTGCAGCTTGTCTCCATCGTTTGCTTTCGGTCTTTTGAGATGTACGTTGTCTCGCGGCTTGTGTGCACGCTTTTGGACAGCATTTTTGTGCACGTGATGTATAAGGTGAAGTACAAAAATATAGATTTGAAAATCAAAAAAAAGCTCGACAAGACGGAGCGCAACGACCTTTTTAAAAATCTGGGAGCGCTTTTTTATCACAAAATAGGTTACCAGAGCTTGGCCTCGGGCTCCACGCTGATAATCACAAGCAATCTGGGGGAGTCCATAACGGGGATGTACTACCCGTATACGCTCATAACCAACGGCCTGATGAGCGTTACGGACCAAGTCTTTAATGCGATTTTGACGAGTTTTGGTAACTTGATGGTAAAGGCGACGAAGGGCGAGATTTTTAATGTTTATAAAAAGATATTTTTCCTAAATTATGCGATGTACTCGTTTTTTGCGGTGTCGCTGTTTTGCCTCATAGACCCGTTCATCCGGCTGTGGATGGGCGAGGCTTTTTTATTAAAAAAAGCGACAATCGTGCTAATAACCATAAATTTTTACACGTTCGGGATGAGAAAGTCAATAAGCATGGTCAAGAACAGCGCCGGGCTCTACCGACCAGATAGATATTTTGCGTTGCTAGAAGCGGCAATAAATCTGGGGTTAGCAGTTTTACTGGTTGGCAGATTGGGCTTAAACGGCGTTATAATCGCGAATATCCTTAGCTCGCTGGTGATTCCATTTTGGACGCAGCCATACGTCGTCTACAAAAATATATTCAATAGGTCTGTGGCCTCGTATTACAGAAAGCACGTGCTGTACGCCATCGTAACGCTGATTTCGTGCATCTTTACATATTATATATGCTCGCTGTTTAGGGTGGACGGCTTTTTAAAGCTCGTCATAAACGCGCTAGTCTGCCTGATAGTGCCAAACGGAATCAACGTCTTTATGTTCTACAAAACAGAGGAGTTTCGCTATCTATTGGGCATAGCCAAGAACATCTTTAAGCAGTTTCGTATGAGAAAGTGATAGAATCTCAAAGGATTATTATTGCAAAATTAACATAAAAATATTTTAATTTTAGAATTTTTGTTTAATAGGGAGAAATTTGGCTTATTTTCTTTTTTGTAAAATACAAGGCTGATAGTATGTAGTATAGTAATAAAGGTTTTGATTTTTCGCACAAAAAAGAGAAGGATTTTTGTGAAAGGAGAGCGAATGATGAAAAAGACAAGATTAATCGGTAAAAAGGCGTTATCTTGTTTTTTGTCTGTAAGTTTATTTCTGACGCCGCTTGGTACAAAGTGTTTTGCAGGGGAAGTTAGTGAAAAAGCAAAACAGGAGAAGATTGAAAAGCAAAACGAAGAACTCAGCGCAGTGGAATGGACTGCTTATATAGCAGCTGCATGCATTATAGTTTGGCCAATCTGGATGCTTGAGGAGAGGCTGTTTTCGAGCGATAGAGTGGTGCTAAAGAAAGCAATAGAATATGTTGGTGGGTTTATTTTTAAATAGAGCAAAAGAAATTCTTATAAAAGGAGAAAAATTATGAAAAAAGTGAGACTAAGAGGCAAAAGGTTAATGTCCTTGTTTTTGATGGCTGCTTTATTTGTAGCTCCAGTAAATATGAACAGATGTTTTGCAGAGAAAGATAGTGAGAAGAGAAAACAAGAGAAGCTTGAAAAGCAACTGCAAGAAATTGAAAAAAAGTATGCAAAAGAAGAGAAAATCGGCATATGGGAAGGTGTTGCTTGTGCAGCACTTGCATGCGGTATGTTGGGGCTTGTTTGGCTGGCTAATGAAGCGGCGTTTCCAGATGAAGCCGACGCCATAAAGAAAGGTTTAGGTACTGCTGGCGGTTTTGTTTTGAATGGAACAAAAACAGTTTGGAATACTTCAAAAAAATCTTTACTAGAACTTTGCAGTCAGGAGACAAAGGATAATTTTGCTTTTGTTGGGGCAATTAGTTTAGTTTACTTGCCTGTTAAGTTATGCTACGGTTTGTATAATGTAGCAAAAGATTTGTTTTAGCATGTTAGCCTAAAAATAGGTTAAATAAAAATAAATAATTTTTATAAAAGGAGAATGAATTATGAAGAAAGTAGGTTTATTTGGTAAAAAGGTTATGTCGTGGGGGTTGGCTGCAAGCCTGTTGATAGCTCCGACAAGCATAAACAAATGCTATGCACAGGGTGAGGCTAAACCCAAGGTAGAGATGACTGAGGGTAAAGACAGATTTAGCTGGGGAGAAATCATAATAGAATTGATCAAGGCGATGCCTGTTGTTTTTGCAGTGGGAGCAGCAACTAGTGGATATTCGTGGTTGTGCTTCAAATGTTTAGCAGGTAAAGACTCACAGGAGTTCACCAAATTAAAAGAAGATTTTCAAAACGGCAAGGCTTCAGCTCAAAAGTTTTACAGCTATGCAACGGATATGACTAAAAACAGGCAACAACGTCATTTGCAATTTTGGAGAAATACAAGCAATAAATAATTGAGAGCTGGTAGATATATAAAAAATCGGTAGAGCGTAATTTTAGCGCCTTACCGATTTATTTTTTGTGAGCATTTAAATTAAAAGTCAAGTGAAAAATAAAAAATTTCAAAAATTTTTTAAAAAGAGATTCGTAAAAATCAAGAAAAATGGGCTCAAAAATTAAAAAACGATGAAAAGGGTAACAATTAGTAACAAAAATAGCTGCTTTAAACCTGATTTTAAGTTTAGTTTTGTTGCAAATTGAACAAGGAAATATTATAAAAAAATGATCGCTTTGTTTGATAAGGAGAAAATGGGCCTAATTTCTTTTTCGGAATTATAAGTGCTCGTGGGTGTAGTATAATACTAATAGTTTCGGAGGTAACAGCAAAACGAATTTAAATTTTGTTCCTTCGAAAAGTAAGAAGAGGATTTTTATAAGAAAAAGGAGAATGTATTATGAAAAAGGTAAAATCAATTGGTAAAAAGGTTATGTCGGTAGGTTTGGCTGCGAGCTTATTGCTGGCTCCGGTAGGGGCAAATAACTGTTGCTTTGCGTGGGCTAAGGATTCACAAGCACAGAAGGTAAACGGAGAGAACAGTAAGGGAAAAGACACCTTGGAACTAATATTAGAAGGTGCAGTAATTAGTTCATTGGCAGTACTATGGGGCTCAGGAGAATTTGGTGAAAAAATATCTGATACTGTGATAACAGTCTTAGAGGGAGAATTGGATCCGATTTGTGCAGGTTTTAAAATACTTAGTGAAATTGGGCTAAGGAATATTGTAGCAGGAATGGGCACATGGACTATAATTAAAGGGATTATGAGCTATATATTTGATAATGACGACGAATAATGTGAAAAAATTTATATTAAAAATCGGTAGAGCGTAATTTTAGCGCCCTGCCGGTTTATTTTTTTTGAGTATTTAAATTAAAGCCAAGTGAAAAATAAAAAAATTTCGAAAATTTTTTAAAAATAGATTAGCAAAAATCAAGAAAAATAGGCTCAAAAATTAAAAAACGATGAAAAGGGTAACAATTAGTAACAAAAATAGACGTTTTAAAGCTGATTTTAAGTTTAGTTTTGTTGCAAATTGAACAAGGAAATATTATAAAAAAATGATCGCTTTGTTTGATAAGGAGAAAATGGACCTAATTTCTTTTTCGGAATTATAGGTGCTCGTGGGTGTAGTATAATACTAATAGTTTCGGAGGTAACAACAAAACGAATTTAAATTTTGTTCCTTCGAAAAGTAAGAAGAGGATTTTTATAAAAAAAAGGAGAATGTATTATGAAAAAGGTAAAATCAATTGGTAAAAAGGTTATGTCGGGAGTGCTAGCTACGAGTTTATTGTTGACGCCGGTGGGAGCAAATAACTATTGCTTTGCAGCTCCAAAAGATGTACAACAAATAATAGAGGAACAGAAGAAAGCTAATAAGGTTTACATAGATAGTAAAGAATCAAAAATATTTTTAACATTGTTATTTCTTAGTGTTGCAATAATTTATTGTGACCAGAGACCCGAAACTTTTGCGCCATTATGTAATTCTTTAAAAGAAGGAAAGGAGCAAATAACTAACTTTTGGGCAGCACATGGAGATGAGATTACTTTAGAGGGAAAATGGATCGTAGAAAATATAAAAAATATAGGCTATGATATATATTTTTTAATAAAGTTATTATGTGAGAGTGCATATAACATTGGGGAAAGTGCTTATTACATACTAGACACAATTGGATTTAAAAATGTTTTTTCAGCAATAGGAGCAGGGTATGTAACTAAAAAGCTATGGAATGGAACAAAATGGGCATGTAATAAAGTTGCTGACTGGTTTAAGAGTGAGCCTAAAAAAGAAAAATCCGGAGTTAAAAAATTTGATATGAGTTTGATAATTAAGGATGATGATTCTGAAACTAACAATAATGAGGCTATGATTGAGGCTGCTTATGCTCGTATAAAGAATGGTTATTAATCCTAACAAAAGATTAACAGAGTATTGAAAAAAACAGAAAAATCGGTAAAGCGTAATTTTAGCGCCTTACCGATTTCTTTTTGCAAAAATTTAGATTAATACATGCCGCCCATGCCGGGGTCCACTGGCATTGCTGGGGCTTTTTCTTCTTTGATGTCCGTAACCAGGGATTCGGTGGTCAAGACCATCGCAGCGACAGAAGCCGCGTTCTGCAGGGCGGAGCGAGTAACCTTAGTTGGATCCACTATGCCGGCTGATATCATGTCGACGTATTCCTCGGTGCGAGCGTTGTATCCGAAGCCAGCTTTGTTCTCGTCTTTGATTTTATTGATGATCACAGAGCCCTCCACGCCGGAGTTTTTCGCGATCTGACGAAGCGGAGCCTCGAGAGCCTTAAGAACGATGGCAACACCGGTTTTTTCGTCACCATCAGAACTCTTTAAAAGAGCCGACACGCTGGACATTGCGTTAATCAAAGCGACGCCGCCGCCAGCTACGATGCCCTCTTCTACTGCAGCTTTCGTCGCAGCCAGCGCATCTTCTATGCGGAGCTTTTTCTCTTTCATCTCGACTTCGGTAGCCGCGCCAACTTTTATGACAGCAACGCCGCCGGCCAGCTTAGCCAAGCGTTCTTGCAACTTTTCTTTATCGAAGTCAGAAGTGGTATTCTCGATCTGAGCGCGAATCTGCGAAACGCGATCCTTAATTTCCTTAGATTTGCCGGCGCCATCAACGATGATGGTGTTTTCTTTTTCGATTTTAACCTGGCGAGCGCGACCGAGCTGGTCAACAGTGGTATCTTTGAGCTCCAGACCCAACTCTTCGGTAATCACCTGGCCGCCCGTTAAAATCGCGATATCACGAAGCATTTCCTTACGTCTGTCGCCAAACCCGGGAGCCTTAACGGCAACGCAGGTAAAGGTTCCGCGGAGCTTGTTCAGAATGAGCGTAGCCAAAGCCTCGCCCTCGACGTCCTCTGCGATGATAACGAGCTTTTTGCCAGACTGCACAACCTGCTCCAACAGAGGCAGAATCTCTTGAATATTCGAAATCTTTTTGTCGGTGATAAGAATGTAGGCGTCATCGATAACCGCGACCATCTTTTCGGTGTCGGTGACCATGTAAGGCGAAACGTAGCCTCTGTCGAACATCATGCCTTCGACGATCTCGGAATAAGTCTCGGCCGTTTTGGACTCCTCAACCGTAATGACGCCGTCCGAACCGACCTTCTCCATAGCCTCGGCAATCAGCTGACCAATAAATTCATCGGCAGCCGAAATAGTCGCAACCCTCGCGATGTCATCAGCACCGTTGACCTTCTTAGAATTTTTCTTGATAGCCTCCACAGCCTTGTCAACGGCAGCCTGAATGCCGCGCTTCACAACCATCGGGTTAGCGCCGGCCGCCACGTTCTTCATCCCCTCGCAAATAAGAGCCTGAGCCAAGAGCGTTGCAGTGGTAGTGCCGTCTCCGGCCACGTCGTTGGTTTTGGTAGAAACCTCCTTAACGAGCTGAGCGCCCATGTTTTCGAAAGGATCCTCCAACTCGATCTCCTTAGCAATGGTGACGCCGTCGTTGGTGATGAGCGGTGCGCCGAACTTTTTGTCCAAAACAACATTTCTGCCGCGCGGCCCAAGCGTAATTTTAACAGTGTCGGCGAGCTGATTAACCCCGCTTAACAGCGCCTTTCGCGCGTCTTCCCCGTAAATTATTTTTTTAGCCATATCAACAAGTCCTCCTAAAATGTAATATAATCAAACTTCAAAAACCGCTATGTATCGCGATGCAAAAGGTCAAAACGAATTATTCAACAACCGCCAAAATGTCCGACTGGCGAAGGATAGTGTACTCCTCGTTATCGAACTTAACTTCGGTGCCAGAATACTTGCTAGTAATGACGCGGTCGCCAACCTTCACGTACATCTGCACTTCCTTGCCGTCGACGATTCCGCCAGGGCCAACCGCCACAACAGCAGCAATCTGAGGTTTTTCTTTAGCCGTGCCGGCCAAAACGATGCCGCTTTTGGTGGTTTCCTGAGCTTGCTCCATCTTAATGACGACTCTGTCTGCAAGGGGTTTAATTTTCATGACATATGCCTCCTTAAAGCATAAAAGATTTTTTAGCAATCTAACAACTCGAGTGCTAAATATATTTTATATTCTAAAACCGAAAAAAGCAAGCAAAAAATGTCCAAAAAGAGCGTGCGAGAAAATTTCTCCACGATTAACAAAAAAGCCGACAAAAGTGAATAGTTTTGGGGTAATTTCCAATAATAAATAGAGAAAAACTAGGTCAGAGCAGAAAAGAGGCTAAAAAATGGCAAAACGAATAGGAAAGTACACAATCGAAATGGAAAAAAAGCCGGCAATCCGGGGTTATGCAGCAGTCTGCGGCAAAAAAGAGGCGCAAGGACCGCTTGGCAAAGCCTTTGACAAAACGTTTGAGGATACCACTCTGGGGGAGGCTTCTTGGGAGAAGGCCGAAAGCAAGTTGCAGTCGAAAGCGGTGAACCTAGCCATAGAGAAATCCGGCGTAGCGCAGGGAAAGATCGACTTTATCTTTGCAGGAGACCTGCTAAATCAGTGCATTTCATCGACGTTCGGGCTCAAAAGCTTAAACATCCCATTCTTGGGGCAGTACGGCGCGTGCTCCACCATGGCGCAGACCTTGGCGCTTTCCGCAATAATGGTGGATTCCGGCGCGGCCAACAACTGCATTGCCGTGACGTCGTCGCATTTTTGCTCGGCAGAGAGGCAGTTTCGCTTTCCGCTAGAGTACGGCGGACAAAGAACGCCCACGGCACAGTGGACGGTTACGGGCTCGGGCGCAGTGGTGGTGGGAGAGAACGCCCAAAGCCCGCAGATCTCGAAAGTAACGGTGGGCCGGATAGTGGACCTCGGCGTAAAGGACGCAAACAACATGGGTGCGGCGATGGCTCCAGCAGCGGCGGCAACGCTGAAGGATTTTTTGGATGACACCGGCACAGTACCGGGCGATTACGACTTGATTTTAACCGGGGACCTAGGAGAAGTGGGCAGCAAGCTGCTAAAAGAGCTGTTAACCCGAGAAGGCATCGAGCTGAAGGATAATCACAAGGACTGCGGCTTGATGATTTACGACCAGAACGATCAGGACGTGCATGCAGGCGGCTCTGGATGCGGATGTTCTGCGGTGGTTTTGTGCTCGGACATCTTGAACAAGATGAAAAATCACGAGCTAAACAATGTCTTGTTCATGGCCACCGGCGCACTAATGTCGCCAACCTCAACCCAGCAAGGCGAGACCATCCCAGCAGTGGCGCACCTCGTGAATATCACCTCGGGCACAAAGTGAGGCAAAATCACAATAAAAGGACAAAAATAAAAGTACCGCGCGGTATAGTGCGGTACTTTTGCTGCATTAAAGAGAATTAAAGCGCGGACTCAGGCCGAAACAGCGCGCTTTTTGATGTTAACCGCGAAGAAAAGCCCGAAAATAATGCAAGAATAGTAAGTGATGAAGCGCCAAAGCAGCATGGCGGGCTTGATGTGGCAGGTGGCGAAAAACACGCGAAAAACCAAAATAAAGGAACTCTCCATAGCGCCGCAGCCGCCGGGCAAAGGCATATAGGCCGCGGTAGTCATCACAAAAGCCTGCGCCGCGATCATATCAACAATGTCGAGCCCGGGGTGGTTAAACGCCTTGTAAATGCAAAAAGAAATGCTAAACATCGCGGTGAGCTGCAAAAACGTCAAAAAGAAAGCCGTAAAGCTCAGTTTAGGATTCTCGCCGATAGCCCGGTTATTCTCAACATAAACATTCATCTGATCCTCAATATACTGCATCTTTTCAAGAGGCTTCGCAACAAAGTTAAACTTACTAAGCCCCGTCAAAACGAGCGAAATCAGCTTTAAGGTAAGATTCTTTTTAACAGTAAAAAACGCGATCAGCAAGATGACCAAAGACTGCGAAACGCAGCCCAAAATGACTAAATTCATGAACTCCGGGATTTTGTCGGCAAAAAACGGGTAGCTAAAAAGCATGGTGCAAACCAGATAAAACACCAAAGTCGCCTGATAAATGATGAATTTGCGGACAACGACAGAAAAAGCTCGACCAGCATCCAGCCGCTGCCGAGACATAGTCAAAATCTGCATAGGCTGACTCGCAAGGCAAAAAGGAGTAACCGCATTAAAAAATTGGCCAACCATAGTGACGCTAAAAGCATCGCGTATCGTGTAGGCCTTGTTATAAACCGAATTCGTCAAAAGCTTAAAAACATAAGCGTCAATGAGCCAAAACGCAGCCATCAAGGCGCACGCAACAAAGAGCCAGCCCAAGTTAAGCGCAGGAATAATGCCAAGCAGCGTGGCCAAGTTATTGTCATCGACGCAAAAATAAATAAGTATAAAAAACGAGATCAAAAGGAGAACTAAGTAAAGACTTTTTAAATTGAAAAATTTTTTCATCTTTAAAAATTCCTCCTCCAAAAATAATTACCGAATAAGCGCCTTCCTGTTCTGGCGGGGAGCCTCCACATAAAACGGCAAAATAGGCAGCTCGCTGGCCGGAATATACTTGTCGCTCTTAAAAGAATTAATCGCAACATACGCCCGCTTGAGGTTTACGCCGATATCCGCAAAGCTCAGGTTGTCAATATGATTCGTCAAAATGCAGTATCCGATCTGAATTTTAAACCGAAAAGCATAAATCTTGAACACCGACTTATACTTCGAGTAAACATTTTTTTGCTCCAAAAAGTTGCGAATAATCCCCAAAGACTTAATATAATCATTAGTCTTAGGGGCGTCAATCTGCGAAATAATGCTACCCTGGTGCCGGCGATAGTAGTACAAAGGCCGATTAATAAAGGAAACCTTGTTGGCATAGTAAAACAATTGCGGACATATCGCCACATCTTCAAAGTACATGTCAAAAAAAATCACGTCGTTGTCAAAAAACAGGTGCCGTTTAAACAATTTGTTCCACATAAAAAAGTGAAAAGTCGTGTCCAAAATAAGCTTCTTAAGGGCGACTTCGTTAGAGTAAACGCCAGTCTTGGCTGTAAACGGCATATAAATCTTTTTGCAGCTTTTGTCGTAGTAAAGATAATAATTGCAGCAAGCGATATCCGCGTCGTTTTCAATAGCACTCTTATACAGCTGCTCCAAAAATTCCGGATCCAAAAAGTCGTCGCTGTCCAAAAAAGCAATGTACTCACCGCAAGAAGCGGCAATTCCAGCAGCACGCGCTTTACTCAGCCCACAGTTATTTTGATCTATTAAATGAAAATTATCATATCTGCGAGCATATTTTTTTAAAATAGCCAAACTCCCGTCCGTAGAGCCGTCATTAACCATAACAACTTCGTAATCGGTAAAGCTCTGTGCCAAAACCGACTGCAAAGTATCCTCCAAGTACTGCGCCATATTGTAAACCGGAATAATCAAACTTATTTTTGGATTAACAGAACTCAATTTTAAATCTCCCCTTAAAATATAACTACAAAACAACCCTCAAAAAGCCCATTAATTTTTAACTTTTTTCTTTTTAGCAAACCGAGAAAACGGCAAAGAAATCAAAATAGTAAAATAATAAGTAATAAACCGAGACAAAGCAATAGCAGATTTGATGGTAGTCTCATCAAAAAAAGGGCTAAAGAAAATAGAACTAGCGCCCTCGGCCACGCCAGAAGAACCCGGAATCGGCACCAAGCAAGAAGACATAGTAACAAAAGACTGCGCACAAATCATGCTAATCATGCTGGCGCCGTGCAAATGAAAAGCCCGATAAATACAATAAGGAACAATAAATATGGAAGTAAGCTGAACCGCGGTTAAAACATAAGTCTTTAAGAACATATATTTATCTCGATAAAGAGCCTTATTTCCGTCGTAAAACAAAACCAGCTGAGCGTTAAGGCGATCGATTTTCTCGTCCACATCCTTCAAAACATGCAAGCTAGAGAGCAAATGCATAGTACCAGAAATAATCTTAGAAGTGACCTTGCGGTTAAAAGAAAAAAGCAAAATAGCAGCAATAACAACAGCCTGCATAACAAAGCCCGTAAGAGTAATAGACCAAACAATTTTATTAAGGCTGTTAAAATAATCTATTCTAATTAGGATAGCAATTATACTATAAAAAGTCAAAACCGTCTGATAAACCAAAAATTTTTGCACCAAAGCCGAAGTAGCAATCCCGCTATCTACCCCTTGATCGGCCATAGCATAGACCTGCATAGGCTGCCCACCAGAGGCCCCCGGCGTAACGGCAGAAAAAAACTGGCCGATCATAGAAGAGCGAATAGCCTTCTTAAAAGTATACCGTTTGTCCATATTAACAGTAAACTTGTAAACCAAGTAAATATCGATAAAAATATTAATCAAATGGCAGCAAAAAGCCATAATTAGCCAAGGTTTGTTAAAGCCTTTAGAATTCTTTAATAGGTCAATAAGACCATTATCCGAAAAGCAAAGATAAAAAAACAAAGAAACCAAAAATACAACTAAAACAGTATTTAAAATTACTTTAACGCTGATCTTTTTTTTCATTTGTTTCCTCCAAGCAGATAAATATTAAACAACAGATCAGCTGTACTTTTTAAGAAACAAAAGACAGGCTAAAAGCTAAATTTTAACAATATTGATAATATCAAAAAAAGAAGTACACCTTAAATTTTAATCACACACGATAATTTTACCAAAATTCAAACAAAAAATCAAGCGGCGAGTTGTTTTGGCTTATAGACAGAATTTGGCAATCGTTTCTTATCGATGATTTTATCGCCTTTATAGTAAATTCGTTCGGCCTCGGCTTTAATTTCTTGGCTTTCTTGCGCTGCTACCCACGAGTTAACCTCTATTGTGTCAAAGTTCTGGCTTTTGGGTCCAAAGATTCTGCACACAAGCTCTTTGCCGACCATTGTGGTTTGAATGTAGACCGGATGGGTGAAGTCGTTTCTAAATTTTAGGTCGATGGTCTTGTAATCGATGGTCGCGTCGAGCCCGTAAGGAACGTAAGAGGACTTAAACCGATGATTCTTGCGTTCAATGATAGTCATGTCGGCACGAATGGCCGCACCGTAGATGGTAGTGGCCGCCTGGCAGATTCCGCCGCCGTACGACATAACTATAGACCCGTTCAAGATAGAAGCGCCGGGCAAAAAGCCTCTTGCCGGGTCGTTGGAGTCACCAACAGTTTGGTTAAAAGAAAAAGTCTCAAAAGGCCGCAAAACCGTGCCATTAACGGCCTCCAGCGAGAGCTTCATGTTTTGATTGCTGTTATTGTTGTTGGTAGAAATCGTCTTAAACTCGCCAATTAGCTGAGTCCGAGCCTTTGCGTCTTCAATAGTAGTGTCGTTTTTGTATTCGTGCTTTTGCAGGCAGACTTCGCCGCTTTTTTTGGCCAAAGCAAAGGTCTGAATCTGTTGCAAAACCTCGTCTCTATTTAATTTATACCCATCTTTGCCCTCGCTATACACAAACATGGGCTCTCGCGTTGGGTCAAAACTCTTGACGTGCGCCTCTAGGTCGGGGTCGTCAAACTTGCACACAACAAAATCTACGGTCCGGTTTAGACTTTCTGGCTCCAAGGTCGTCTTAACCGGGAATTTATCGGCGTTATTTTTAATGCTCAAAAGCTCAAAGTAGCGCGAGAACAAATTGCCAATTCGCGCGCAGCTGTATGCCGAATTTACAGTATCTTCCACATTATATTCGTATGTAAAGTCCTGACTAGTCAGCGTGAGGCTTTTGTCTTCGCAACAGACGGTGAGATTCACGTTTTGCTCGTCGTTTTTAAGCTTTTCATAAATAACGTTAATAGCCTCGGTTCGGCTCTTGCCAGAGACATCCACGCCGCCGACGATGGTGCCATCGTAGAAATTTTCTGTGCTCAGCTGAGCCGATATATGTGCCGCCGCGAGGGTGTATCCCAAAAAGAGAATTATAATCAAGGGGACGGCGACCAAAAGGGTTTTTGGCCCTAATTTTAGCTTTTTGTCGGCAAAAGTTCCCAAAAAATTCCCCTCCCCACTGCTGTTTATGCACTCACAACTAAACATACTAATAATGCCGGCCATTTATGATCAAATTAATGTCAGGGCAAAATCTACAAATCGAAGGAGGGTCCGTTTTAAGTTGTTTTTTAGGTTTAAGTGAAAATTTACCACGCCAAGAACGCGAGTTTACTTAATGGTAGCATAAAAATGTTTAATTATCAATAAAATTTCAGCAAAAAACATAAAAAGATTTGACAAAAATAAATTTTTATAGTAATATATTATCATATATCGATTTTTAAAAGGGTTTAATTTGAAAAAAGGAGTGTTGAGAATGGCTATAGAAAACGTGAAAAAGTTTTTTGAGCTAGTAAAATCAGACGAGGAGCTGGCTCGAGAAATTGCAAAGATTAAGGATGAAATTCAAAACAAAGGCGAGACCGTAGATTACGAGCAAATAATAAGCAAGAAGGTTATCCCGCTTGCAAAGAAGCACGGGCTGGACTTTACCATGGAGGACTTCTTGAAGTACACAAACAGCATGGTACAACAGGGCGAGCTAAGCGATGATGATCTGCTAAACGTCAGCGGAGGCATGAACTTTAAACAAGGCGTGGTCATGGGATTAACATTGTTAACGTTGGGTACATCGGGACTTGCAATGTCTGGGTTTACATCTGGAGGCGGTGGGTCAGGATCAGGAGGACAGGTGGCACCGTCAACACCGGACACATCTTATAGCCAAAATTTTGATACAAGGACAGCAGAAAAAGCAGCAAAGAAAGACTATACCCCTATTTCAGTTGAGAACGAAAATATGACTACGAGGGAAAAATTTGACCATGTATATAACCAGATAAAAGATCTAAGCTCTGTAAGTGAAGTACCGACTGATTCAAAAGGAAATGTATGGACCGATATAACAAATGTGCTTGATGAGGTAGGAAATAATCGGGAAGAGTTTAGTAGCGACGAGGACTTGACGAAAGTAGAAAAGCTGATAAATTTTGACGCTGCGTTTAATAAGGCAGCAGGTGAGACCAATGTAACTACAGAGAATAATAATTTTAACGAAGAAGACAATATAAATGCTTCTAAGATTAATGGTAACAGCATCTTAACAGAGGAAGAAATTGCTGAGTTGGTTTCTAAGGTGGATAATAGAAATAATAAAAAAACAGGTGAAAATATAGAAAACACCGAAGAAAAAGAGAAGTCTGAAGAATTAGAAGATGATGATTTTCTCTCTAATATAATAGACGAAACAATTAACGGAAAAAAAGAGATTGTTAGTGATTCAACTAGTGCTTCAGAAGATATTAAAGGTTTGATAGATGGGTATATAGCTACAAATCCAGAAAATATTGAAGATAAAATAGAAAACAACGAAGAAGACGAAAACAAAGAGAATGCTGAAGAGGCAAAGGAAGAGAATGATGGCTTTTTTGATATTAGTCAAAAATCACCTGTAGGAGAAGTTAATAAGGATGCTGAAAAAGGCAGTACAATAGAAGGCTATGAGGATCTTTGGAATTTTGAAGAAAATAATGCTGAAGAGGGTGCAAAAGAGTTTAAAGAAATTAACACAGACAAGGTAGAAAGCGCGAACCCTGAGATTAAGGAAGAAAAGGGTTTTACAGACCTTAAAGAAGAGACGAATGACATAGAAAAGGAAGAGGAAAGTAACGTAGCGGTAAATAGAGAATATAAAAAGGTAGGGAATACTGCAACATTTAGATTGTCTGATAGCGGTAAACAAGTACAAGGTATGATAATTTCATCGACAACAGAAGATGGAAGTAACGAAGAATCTGTGGGGATATATTTTGATAGAGCAACAAGCTCAACCGGGAAAGTAAAATATAATGGTACAGGATCAAATGGTACGGCAGAAGAGGCTAAAAAGAGTTTAGTTAAAAGTTTTAATGCAACTGATAAGAAGAAAATAACAAGTCTAGATAGCGTAAAAGTAAGTAGCCGAGAAAATGTTATACTAGATGTTTATAAGGTGTGCAAAAATACTACAAGAAATGGCAACGATTTTTATTTTAAAGGTGAAAAAGTTTCAGAAGAAGACAAGGCAGCATTTGAGGCAATGTTTAAAATTTTTGAGGGAATCACAGAGGTTGGCTCAAATACAGGGGATTATTTGACAATTAAAAGAGCAACTACCTAATTGTGTAACACCTAAAAAGAGTTTTGCATATTATTATAAAAAATGTATCTACTTTTTTTAGGAGGATTAGTATGGCTAACACGAGCGACAACGGGAACTTTACGGATGCAGAACTGGATATGGCAAGGATTTATGGAGTGAATGATCCTGCGGATGCAGATGGTTCGGAGAGAAACTTGGAGAATCTGGCCGGGTACAACGTGGATGAACCGGAGGCAAGTGCGCAGGGGGACAGCCGTGCAAATGCTGACAATCGCACTGCAGAGGCTGATAGGACTTCGCCGAATAATAGCGACATTAACAATACGACGCAGCGTGAGGATTTGGAGGCCAGAGACAACACGACTCAGCAAATAGAGCAGCGGAACGATCAGATGATTCCGGCGCCGCACCGTCAAGAGCAGACTTTGCCAACGGGACGGCCGAGTCAAGACAGCGAAAATAGCAATGACGCCGAAAATAGCCTTAGTTTGGAGCATCATTTGCATGAGGTAAGCGACAAAAACATGGATGCATTTTTGCGCACGCAGATCGGCAGGAACGTTCGGATGCAGTTTTTGATCGGCACGGATACTTTAATCGAGAAGTCCGGAGTGCTTCTAGCTGTGGGCAACAACTTCGTGGTGCTAAGAGAGCCCGAGTCTGGCGAGGTTGTAGTGTGCGACTTTGGTGGAACGAAGTTCGTTAATTTTGAGGGCGCCGAAGCAAGATGAGTACGAAAATTGTGTTTGACACATAAAATATAATAGCCAAGAGCTAGCCCGCGCGGGGCGGCCGCAAGTTGAGTCCACAAAAGAACTTTTTTGGACTCAACAAAGAAAAAATGTTATTTTTTCTTGCTAAATCTTCAACGTAGTTGAAAAGATTTAGATGCGGCCGCCCCGCGCTGTTTTTGCGCAAAATTGTGGGCTGCGTCTTGTTAACGGGCCAAAATGTATGATATAATATTCTAATAAAGAAAAAAGAAAAAGGAGGCCAGACGGTTGAGGTTAATCTCGTGGAACGTGAATGGCCTGCGGGCGTGCATGAATAAAGGGTTCATGGAGTTTTTTAAAGAGAGAAACGCCGACATATTCTGCATACAAGAGACCAAAATGCAAGAAGGCCAGGCAGAAGTGGCCGCAGATGGGTATTATCAGTATTGGAACAGCGCCGACAAAAAAGGATATTCGGGTACGGCGGTGTTTACAAAGCAGAAGCCGCAGAATGTGAGTTACGACATAAACATGGAGGAGCATTCGCACGAGGGGCGCGTGATAACGCTGGAGATGAGCGATTTTTATCTGGTAAACTGCTATACGCCGAACGCTAAGCGAGGTCTGGAGCGGATAGACTACAGGATGAAGTGGGAGGACGACTTCCGGGCGTATTTGCTGGGGCTGGACGAGAAAAAGCCGGTGATTCTGTGCGGAGACTTAAACGTGGCGCATAACGAGATAGATTTGAAGAACCCGGCATCTAACCACAAAAATGCGGGCTTTTCGGACGAGGAAAGAGGCAAAATGACGCAGCTCCTAGATTCGGGGTTTACCGACACCTTTAGGCACCTGTACCCCGAAAAGCGGGGCGCCTACACGTGGTGGTCGTACATGTTCAACGCGAGGGCCAACAACGCCGGGTGGCGCATCGACTATTTTATCGTGTCGGACAGAATTAAAGGCAGGGTTGAAGATTCGATAATTCACAGCGAGGTGCTGGGTAGCGATCATTGCCCGGTGGAGCTGATATTAAAGGAGTGAGCGGGCGTGAGTAGCCGGAGCAAAGCGGTTTTGTCATATTTGGGTCTGTATTTTAGCGGAGTTTTATTTTTGGCGGCCGAGAAAAAGGACGAATTTGTAAGGAAGTCGGCGGCGCAATCGGTAGTGCTAAGCTTAACGGCGCTGCTGTTTCGCAACTTTTTGGTGCTGATGCCCATCGTGGGCACGGGCCTCACGGTATTATTTGACATTATTTTCGCCGCCGTGCTAGTATTTTTAATGGTGAAGGCGGCCAACAGCATATATTTTAAGTTGCCGATTATCGGCGAAATATCGGAAAATTATGTAGCAAATTGGTTCAAATGAACATCAAAAATTTATAGGGAGTGGCGCAAATGATAGAAGTAAAAGGTCTTTGCAAAAATTACGGCGGCAAAACAGCCATAAGTGACGTTAGCTTTACGGTGAATGATGGCGAGATTTTGGGATTTTTGGGCCCTAATGGAGCGGGGAAGTCCACAACGATGAACATCATAACCGGGTACATATCTTCAACGTCCGGCACGGTCACAGTGGACGGAGACGAAATTATGGAAAATCCCATAGCAGTGAAGAAAAAGATCGGGTATCTGCCCGAACAACCGCCGCTCTACTTGGATATGACGGTAAAAGCTTATCTGAGTTTTATGTATGACCTAAAAAAGGTAAAATTAAACAAACCGCAGCATATCGAGCAGATCTGCAAGCTGGTGAAGATAGACGACGTGTACGACCGCGTGATAAAGCACCTTTCGAAGGGGTACAAGCAGCGGGTAGGCATTGCGCAGGCGTTGCTTGGAGAGCCAAAGCTTCTTATTTTGGACGAACCCACTGTGGGGCTGGATCCGAACCAGATTATCGAGATCCGTGACCTTGTGAAGTCGCTGGGCAAAAGCCACACTATAATATTGTCGTCGCACGTTTTGCCGGAAGTTCAGTCGGTTTGCGACCGGGTTATTGTAATAAACAACGGCAAGGTTGTCGCCGACGATACAACTGCGAACCTGTCTAGCGGGCTTTCGGCCGAAAACAGGCTGGTTTTGACTATTGAAGGCGAAAAAA
The DNA here is from genome assembly GCA_948823415.1 of uncultured Eubacteriales bacterium. GTDB lineage: Bacteria > Bacillota > Clostridia > Oscillospirales > Acutalibacteraceae > CAG-557. The sequence goes on along the minus strand of CAQKRU010000001.1, from coordinate 20,689 downwards.
ATGCAGTTATAGCGGCGCTTAAGACGGTTCCGGGAGTAACTGAAGTTGCGTTTAGCAGGCAGAATGCGGATTCTAGCGCGGAGTATGTGGTAAGTTACGACAAGAGTCAGGATGTTCGGAAGTTTGTTTTTTCGAAGATGGCAGGAATGAATTGTCCGATAATCTCCATGAGCAACGACAGCATGACGCTTGAAGACGTTTTTAGAAAGCTGACTCAAGATGAGCCCAGTAAATAGGCGGGCACGCGCGGTTGACAAATTTGAAAATCGAGAAAGGCAGAGAGATTAAATGGGAGCAATAATAAAACGCGAGATTTTGGCATATTTTTCGTCGGCAATCGGATACATAGTTTTGGCGGTGTTCTACGTTTTTGGCGGGTTCTACTTCTACATGAGCGCGCTGGTGTCGAACACAACGGACTTATCGTACACGTTTAGCAGCTTGTTTATCATTTTGATGTTCATCATCCCGATACTGACCATGCGGCTTTTTAGCGAAGAAAAAAAGCAAAAAACAGATCAAGCATTGCTCACGGCGCCCGTTAGTTTGACGTCGATTGCTTTGGGAAAATATTTTGCGGCAATAGTGATATACCTGTGCTGCATTGCGATCACGCTGGTGTACGCGGGGATAATCGCGTGCTACAATGCGCCGTCTTGGACGAGCGTTTTTGGGAATTTTTTGGGCGTATTTTTGCTGGGTTCAGCACTCATCGCGGTTGGAATGTTTTTATCTTCGATTACAGAAAATCAAATCGTGGCGGCCATAGGCGGAATCGCGGTTGGAGTTTTGATGCTGTTTATGGATTCTATTGCGCAGGCCGTTTCGGTGGAGTTTGTAAGCAACATTTTGAGAGGAATCTCCTTCATGACGTACTACAACAACTTTACGCTGGGCATTGTGACGCTTAAAGACGTCGTGTTTTTTGTGAGCGTGAGCGCGCTGTTCGTGTTCTTGACGGTGCGAGTGTTTGAGAAAAAAAGATGGAGCTAGAAGTTGCGGCAACAGAAGGGAGTATGACGTAAGATGAAAGAAAAAATCGGCAAGATGCTCGCAAAGTTTAACACAAGAAAGTTCAAGGTGGGAAGCGTGGCTACGGCCATAACGGTGATTGTGGTGGCGGCGACGGTGGTGCTTAACCTGATTGTGGGCCAGCTGACGGACAAATTCAGCTTGAGCTTGGACTTGACTCAGAATAAAATTTTCTCGCTAACCGACCAGTCGATTGATTTTATAAAGGACCTGAAGAAAGACGTAGAGATTGTGGTTTTGAGCGATGAGAACGCGTTTCCGAAGGTGAATTCGTATTTTGCGCAGGCGAATTCGGTTTTGAAAAAGTATGAGCAGAATTCGGACAAAATCTGGCTCAAGTACCTGGACCCGGTGAAGAATCCGGCGTACTTGAATGAATATCAGGACGAGAACCTGACCGAAAACAGCGTTATAGTGCGGTCGGGCGACAAGCACAAGATCATAACCGTGCAGGATATTTTTGAAATTCAAAGAAGTTACTACGGCAGCGCCATAACGGGATCCAAGGCGGAGCAAGAGCTGACTTCGGCGATTTTATATGTTACGAGTGAGAATCAAGAAAAAATAGTGATGCTGAAAGGCTACGGAGAACAGGATTCTACTGCGTTTTCTGAGCTTTTGAAGAAGAATAATTTTAATGTGGAGGACGCCTCGGTTTTAACGCAGGAGATCCCCGAGGATGCTAGGCTGGTGATGATTTATGCGCCCGAGCGGGACTTTGACGCGCCGGCGATAGAGAAGGTCGAGAAATTCCTAGAACTGGGTGACAAGAATTTGATATACGTGCTCAACCCGAACCAGGCTGAGGCGCCGAACCTGAGTGCGTTTTTGGAGAAGTACGGCGTGAAGGTTAATGAGGGCTTGGTTTATGAGACGGACATGAAAAAGGCATACGGTGGCGCGTTTGAGGCGGTCAATGATTATGTGGACGAGGAATACAGCAGGCTGAAAAACAAGACGATCCCCGTGATGATGCTATATTGCAGGCCGATAGAGCTTACAAACAGCGAGAATACAAGGATTCTGTTGCAGTTTTCGCCTACTACTGGCATTCTGCCAAAGGGTGCGGATCAGAATTTTGATTTTAGGGGCAATATATCTGGACCGATCCCGTCTGTTGTGCTTTCTGACGTGAAATTGGACGACGCGAAAATGTCGAAGCTTGCGGTGATAGGTTCGTACGGTGCCTTGATGCCGGAGATCTTGGCCTCGAACGCGCTCAATAATTCAGCGTACTTTGTGAACATGGTCAACACCATGACAAACCGCGAAGACGTGGGAATAACGATAGAGTCAAAGAGTCTGGGTGGCGAAGAGTTGGGATTAGACAAAGCTACAGCAAACACAATCGGCATCATGATGGCAATAATTTTGCCAGCTGCGATTGTAATCATAGGAATAATCGTATACTTCAGGCGAAAAAATAAGTAGAACAGGCTGGGGGTCGCGATAATGAGAAGACGAAAAAACACATTGATAGTCGTGTCGGCATTTTTTGCGCTATTGCTGGGGCTGCTGTTTTTCTTGATCTCGATGCCGGCGCCAGAGAAGGATGTCTCTTTGGACACGAGCAGTGTGAGCTTCGAGAACATCGTAAAGGTGGCTGAGGACAAGAAAATAGCGAGCGTTGCGGTGAAAAATCAGAGGGAAGGCTATGAAATTAAGGCCGAGAGCAAGGACGACAAGCAGGTTTACGCTGTTGCCGGCTGGGAAGAGGGCAAAACGTCGCAAGGCAAGGCGGAGGCGCTGTATGACAGCCTGATTAACCTGAAGCCGACGCAGAAAATAGACGACGTAAGCGCTCTTTCGGGTTACGGACTGGATAATCCCGCCGCAGAGGTAACGGTGACGTTTTCTAACGACGAAAAGATGAAGCTGATTTTGGGTAGTGACGCCCCGCTCGGCAAGGGCGCGTATGTTCGAGTTGAAGGCGACGAGGGGGTCTACTTGATAGACACCGCGGACAAGGAGATTTTCTTGAATGAGCAAGGGTTTTATCAGGGAAAAGAGGAAACATCGGGCGCCCAAGCTGATCAGCAATAATCCAACGGCGTGAACACTGTATAAAACGCAAAAGGAAGGAGATAGCATGGCCTCTGAGCAGCGCAATTGCGGGGTTGGAGCATGCGAAAGTGATGGTGGAGGAGCTATTATTCAAGCTTTGCGGGACTTTTTCAGGTCCTGGCGCTGAGTCGGGTATCGCAAACGTAATAAGAGCCGAAATGCAGAATTATTCGGACGAAGCGCGGATAGACAAAAACGGGAATGTCATTTGCACGTTGGGTAAGACTCCAGAATCCGCACGGCATATTTTGATCGATGCGCACATGGATCAAGTCAGCATGCTGGTTACAGCCGTCGACGATTCCGGGTTTATAAATATTTCGCCGTGCGGGGGCGTCGACAGCAGAACGCTGCCAGGTTCGACGGTGATTATTCATGGCAAAGAGATCGTAACGGGCATCGTGTGGACCACTCCGCCGCATTTGGCAAGCAAAGAAACTTCCGACTTTGCAAAGACCGAAGATTTGCTCGTGGATACCGGTCTGTCGGCAAAAAAAGTGCATGAGGTTGTTTCGGTTGGCGACTACATCTCGTTTAGCACGAAGCCACAGAAGTTGCTTGGCAACAGAATAACGGCGCCAGCGCTGGACAATCGCGCAGGGGTCGCAGTGCTGATTTGTTGTGCGAGGTTGCTAAAAGGCAAAGAAATCCCCGCCCGGGTGACGTTTTTGTTCAGCACGCAGGAAGAAATAAACTCGGTGGGGGCGAAGACGGCGGCGTTCCCGCTTGACTATGACGAGACGATATCTGTTGACGTGAGCTTTGCAAAGCAACCTGGCGTTCCGGAGGAAAAGTGCGGCAATTTGTCTGGAGGCCCTATGATAGGCATTGCGCCGACACTTTCGAGAGAAATATCGTGCAAATTTGTAGATTTGGCGGAGGCGAACAAGATCCCATATCAGCTGGAGGTCATGAGCTCGGCAACGAGCACAACCTCTGATGTGATAACAGCCTCAAAAAGCGGGGTGGCTGGCGGACTTTTGTCCGTGCCACTGCGGAACATGCACACGCCGGTAGAGGTGGTCGACATCGCGGACATCGAAAACGCCGCCAGGCTGCTGGCGCAATACATTATGACTGGGGGCGACGACTGTGGCCGATGATTTAAGTTTATTGCAGCGACTATGTGACACTAGCGGGGTTTCTGGCGATGAGGCCAGCGTAAGAGAGATAATTTTAAGCGAGATTTCGCCGTTTGTGGCGGATGTGAAGGTTGACGCGCTCGGGAACATCATTGCATTCAAAAAAGGAGCCAAAAGAGCGGGTAAAAAGCTGATGGTTTCGGCGCATATGGACGAGGTCGGGTTCATCGTGACGCATGTTACGGACGAAGGGCTGCTAAAATTCGCGCCAGTTGGCGGCATCGATGCAAATGCGGTTTGCGGTAAGCCTGTCACAGTGGGCAAGAAGGCGGTGGCTGGGGTAATCGGCGTGGATAAGCCGGTGCATCTGTTGAAGGCGGAGGAGCGCCAAAAGAGCGTCGCCATAGCTGACATGCACATCGACATCGGGGCCAAGGACAAAGGACAGGCGCTGGAACACGTTATGCCGGGCGACAGGGTGAGATTCCCCGCGAATTTTAAATTCGAAAATGGTATGGTGAAGGCCAAAGCGCTCGACGACCGCGTAGGATGCTTCGTTTTGATCAGTTTGATCAAGCGGGAGCTGCCGTTTGACATGTATTTTTCTTTTGTGGTGCAAGAGGAAGTTGGGCTGCGCGGCGCCAAGGTCGCGGCCTTTGGCATAGATCCGGACGCGGCAATCGTGGTGGAGGCGACCACTGCGGCCGACATAAAAGGAGTGGTGCCAGAAAAACAGGTGTGCAGGCTCTCAAACGGCGCGGTTATCGCGATTATGGACAAGCACACGATATACGATAGAGGGCTCTACGATTTGGCGCTGAAGCTCGCCAAAGAGAACGACATAAAAGTGCAGGTAAAGTCCATGGTGGCGGGCGGCAACGATGCTGGCGCGATTCATCAGTCCCGTGCGGGAGTCCGGACTATTGCGGTCTCGCTGCCGTGCAGATATCTTCACACAGCCTGCGGGATGATTTGCGCGGACGACATTTGGGAGACTCAGAAGTTGGTCGAAAAGTTGGCAGAAAAAATTTGTGATGCCTAGAAAAATGGCGAGGAGACGCGTTGTATAGATGTTTTTTGAGGTAAACGAAAAAATAGAAAAATTAGCGCGAAGGGCGCAGGAGTTGTGCGCGCCGGAGTTCAAAAAAGTCGGCGAGATGGCGGAATACAATCAGCAAAAGGTCTTGAAGGCGTTTATCGACAACAAAGTTAGTGACCGGAATTTTGCGGGCTCCACGGGTTACGGATATGGCGACGACGGACGTGAAGTCTTGGAGAGGGTCTTTGCGGAGATTTTTGCAGCAGAGGATGCAATAATCCGGCACAATTTTGTGAGCGGCACGCATGCCCTAACTGTCGCGCTTTTTGGAGTGCTCCGCCCTGGAGACACGATCATAAGCGTAACGGGCGCGCCTTACGACACTTTGCAGGGCGTCATTGGGGTGGCCAGGGCTAGCTCGGGCTCTTTAAAAGAATTTGGGATAAATTATGAAGAAGTCCCGCTGGCATCGGACGGATCGCTGGATTTTTCCACAATAGAAAAACCCATAAAATGCGACACTAAAATGGTCTATATGCAAAGATCCCGAGGATACAGCATGCGTGGGGCTTTGTCGATCGATAACATAGGAAAAGTCGCTCATTTGGCCAAGAAAATCGCGCCAAACTGCATTGTGATGCTGGATAATTGCTATGGAGAATTCGTAGGATGTGAGGAACCGCTGCAGAATGGGGTGGACTTAATTGCAGGGTCGCTCATAAAGAACCCGGGCGGAGGCTTGGCGCGAACGGGAGGCTACATCGCAGGACGGAAAGATTTGGTCGAACAGTGCTCATATCGCTTAACGACGCCAGGTACGGGCAAGGAGGTGGGCGCGACGCTGGGGCTAAACAGGGAGCTCTTTATGGGGCTGTTCAATGCGCCGCACGCTACGGGGGAAGCTTTGAAGACTGCCATTTTTTCGGCCGCGTTGTTTGAGCTTTTGGGCTATGAGGTTTTTCCCAGATACAATGAGCCTAGAAGCGACATCGTCCAGGTGATAAAGCTCGGCAATGCAGAAAATTTGATCTCGTTTTGCCAAAGCATCCAGGCGGCGTCGCCGGTGGACTCTTTTGTGAAGCCGGAACCGTGGGACATGCCGGGGTACGACAACAAGATCATAATGGCGGCGGGGACTTTCACGCAGGGGGCATCCATAGAGCTCTCGGCGGACGCGCCACTTCGGGAACCATACGCGGTGTTCCTGCAGGGCGGACTCAACTTTCATAGCGCAAAGGTCGCCGTCATGATGGCAGCAGATGAGGTCCTCAAAAACCGCGGCACAAACGCAATTTAAGGATATTTTACATGTAGGTTAGGGGTTGAAGGCTTGCAACCGGACGACAATTACTTTATGGCGGAGGCGCTAAAGCTTGCACGAGAGGCATACTCAGAAGACGAGGTGCCCGTAGGCGCCGTCATAGTGAGGGATGGAGTCATAATCGCGACGGGGCGCAACCGAAGAGAAGGCAAAAAAAATGCGCTCTATCATGCAGAAATAGAGGCAATAAACAACGCGTGCCAGGCGCTGGGCGGATGGCGGCTGTGCGGATGCGAACTTTTTGTAACGCTAGAGCCTTGCCCGATGTGTGCCGGTGCGATTATAAATTCTCGCATAGAACGGCTAGTTTTCGGGGCGCACGACCTCAAGGCAGGCTCATGCGGATCGGTTATAAATCTGTTCGAGCAGCCGTATAATCACAAACCATCGTTAAAGAGCGGTATTTTAGAAGAAGAGTGCGCGAAGATGCTAACAGACTTCTTTAAAGAGTTGCGGGCACAATAAGGCCGACTAAATCTAAATTTCGGTGTACTTTACCGAGAGTTCTTGCAGCACGTCCAAAAAGCCGCCAACATCGATGCTGTTCTCGTACATAAAAAGCATGATATTTTTAGCGTGGTCGGGGAGAATCCCGCTGCACTGGCGTTTTACATAGTAATCATCTTGCCCGGGCTGAATATGTACAACGCTTAGAAAAATGTCATCTAAAAGCGCCTCGGCACTGTAGATTACTTGATGCTCGGTCTGAATTTTTTCTATTTTAGAATAATTTTTGATGTATTTACATATTTGCACTCTTTCCATAATTTATTTCTCTCCTTGCACAAAGTAGTTTTGCGATGTTAAAAGTATACTAGATGCATCTGCCAGCGTTTGTCGAAGTTCCATCTGATTTTTAAAATATTATTGACAATTGCAAGAAATCATGTTATGGTAAATAATGTGTTTTTGTGTTAAAAAATGTAATTTATTTTACTTTTTAGCTGATTCGTTGCTGTTGAAAATTTATATTTTTTGAGCATGGAGCATGGATTTTGTAGACATATAAAATTTGATTATATTTTTACTAAGTACCCTTTCTGGTTTAGATTATAATTATAATTATTTTATGTTAAATTTTAGTGCGGATGTATAAAAATGTCAGCAGTTATAAAGATACATTTTGAGGCAAATTTGAGGGTCCTTTTTGGCCCTCCATTTTTTATATTATAAGAAGGAAATATTTTACTCTATTTTAAAACGATGTTGGATAATTATTTTTCGGTGGTGTGAAAAATGTACGATGAGTCGCGGATAGAAAGAGCGAAACGTTTTTCCAAAATGTGGTGGCAGTCTAGAGCCGACACTGGCAAGTCGCAGGAGTTCATGGCGCTAGGCTTGGGCGTTTCAAAAAAGACGATACAGAATTGGGAAAAGGGGCTAAGTGCGCCAAATTTGTTTCAAGCGGCCGAGTGGTTCCGGCTGCTTGGGCTAAACCCAACAAAATATTATATGGAATTTTTGTATCCGCAGTTCTTTGAGGGCAAAAATCGGCAGCACAACGAGGCGGAGCTCTGTGAGATTTTATCGAACCTAATAAAAAATACAAGCGCAAAAGAGAAAAAAGAATTAATCTACCTAATGAGCGGAACACACGGCAGCTCGTGGATAGCGCTATTGCAATTACTGGCGGTACATTGCCAAACCTCGCTGCAAGCAAGAGCTGTAGTGGCAAGGACGATATTGGAAACTTACGAAATAGAGGAAAAAACGGGGCAGCTGATAAACAAAACCGAAATAACGCCGGATATAGATTTGCTAGAGTTAGCGATTTCGCAGTGCAAAAAGGCGGCACAAAACGGACAAAAAGGCTATTTCATCGAGCTTTGTGAGGATTCAAAAATTAATAAAGAAAAAAACAAAAAGTAGAATGCCAAAATAAAACATTCTACTTTTTTGCAAATTAAAAATATAAAAATCAAAAACTATAAATCCATCAAAACCGGACTAAGACTAAGCAAGGAACTCGGCGCATTGAGGATCCTCTGATTCGACGAACCTCGAAATAAAAGCATCAAACTTTTTTTCTCCTCAATAAAAGGGCCATCAATCAAAATGTCGATGTTTTCTAAAAGAGACTTCCATTCAGGATGATCGTCAAACCCAGCAATAAGCTCTTCAAAAGTGTAACCAGTATAGGAGAGCAAGTCCAAGCCCATCAAATGGCACTCCTTAGCTATCTCAGAGAAAGCACTAGCCTGCAAAAAAGGCTCACCACCAGAGAAAGTAACGCCCTTCAAAAGCGGATTTTTTTTAATCTTAGCAATCAAGTCGTCAGTATCCATCAAGGTTCCGCCGTTAACGTCAAAAGTTGAAGGGTTATGACAGCCCTTGCAGTGGTGCAAACAGCCCTGCGCAAAAATCACAAACCGCAGCCCCGGGCCATCCACAATGGACTCCGCAACAATCCCAGCAACCCTCAACTTACTCAAACCAACAGCACACCCTTCCACACAGCAGCATAGCACAGGCCTAGCCAAAAGAAGCTAGGCCCAATAAGCAAAAGCAAACTTAGTTGCAGCAATCAACCTCAACCGCATGCTTCACGCGATCGCGCTCCTCAGCCCGTTTAGCGTTGTTAAAGCGATCAACCGTACCGACCAAATATCCAGTAATTCTGCGAATGCGCTCAAACCCAGGAGTCCCCGGAGCTTCCTTACGGCCGCATTGAGGGCAAACGTCGTCAATAATGCCAGTGAACCCGCAAACAGGGTCGCGGTCGACAGGGTGATTAATAGAGCCGTACCCAATGCCAGACTCCTTCATGCAGCGGACAATTTGCTCAAAAGCGTCAAGATTCTTCGAAGGGTCGCCATCGAGCTCAACATAAGAAATATGGCCGCCATTAGTAAGCTCGTGGTAAGGAGCCTCTTTCTTAATCTTATCAAAAGCCGAAATATTGTAATAAACCGGCACGTGGAAGGAGTTGGTATAATAGTCCCTGTCGGTAATGCCAGGAATTTTGCCGTATTTCTTAGCATCCATGCGCACAAATCGGCCAGAAAGCCCCTCCGCCGGCGTCGCAATCAAAGAGAAGTTCATATTATACTTCTCGGTAGCCTCATCCATGCGCGCCCTCATATGACCAATAATCTCAAGCCCCAGCTTCTGCGAGCTCTCACTCTCACCGTGATGTTTACCCGTCAAAGCCTTCAAGCATTCAGCCAACCCAATAAACCCAGTAGTCAAAGTGCCGTGCTTCAAGACTTCGCGAACGCTCTCGTCCATCCCCAAGCGGTCAGAGTCAATCCAAACGCCCTGCCCCATAAGAAAAGGAAAGTTCCGAATAGTCTTAACAGCCTGCAGCTCAAACCGAGCCAAAAGTTGCTCAATAACCAAGTCAATCCTATCATTCAGCAACTTGTAAAAAACGTCGATGTTCTGTTTGCTCTCAATAGCCAACCTCGGCAAATTTATAGAAGTAAAGCTCAAATTTCCGCGGCCATTAACGATCTCCTTAGTCGGGTCAAAATGATTAGCAACCACGCGAGTCCGGCAGCCCATATAAGCAGCCTCAGTCTCAGGGCGCCCAGCGCGATAATACTTCAAATTAAAAGGCGCGTCAATAAAAGAGAAATTCGGAAACAACCGCTTAGCGCTAACCCTGCAAGCCAGCTTAAACAGATCGTAGTTCGGGTCAGAAGGGTTGTAGTTAACGCCCTCCTTAACCTTAAAAATATGAATAGGAAAAATAGGCGTCTCGCCGTTTCCAAGGCCCTTCTCAGTCGCCAAAAGAATATTCTTAATAACAAGCCGGCCCTCAGGTGTAGTGTCGGTGCCGTAGTTGATGGAGCTAAAAGGAACCTGCGCCCCGGCGCGCGAGTGCATGGTGTTCAAATTATGAACCAAAGCCTCCATAGCCTGGTAGGTCGCGCGGTTAGTCTCTTCAGTAGCGTGATTATAAGCAAATTTCTGCACTTTTTTAGCAGAGCGATCGTCACCAAGAACCTCACTCAAAAGCTCGAGCTCGCGAGCCATGTAAGCCTGGCCATTTTCCAAAGACGGAGAATCGCCAACCTCACCCTGAGCGCGAGAGAAAATTCCCTCATATAAAGCAGCAGGATCCTCGCAACCAGTCAAAATCTCCAAAGCCTTAACCATATTTTGACGGTAAGCCTTGCGATAAGTCTTAGCCACGCCCTTCGCCAAAGCGTAATCAAAATTAGGCACACTCTGGCCGCCGTGCTGGTCGTTCTGATTAGCCTGAATAGCGATACAAGCCAAAGCTGCGTAACTTATAATATCATTCGGCTCGCGCAAAAAGCCGTGCCCAGTAGAAAACCCGCCAGTAAATAATTTGTCCAAATCAATCTGGCAGCAAGTAGTAGTCAAAGTCAAAAAGTCCAAATCATGAATATGAATATCGCCGTTAGAGTGGGCTTTAGCAAAGCGAGGGTCAAGTATATACATCTCGTAAAATTGCTTAGCGCCCTCCGAACCGTACTTCAGCATAGTCCCCATAGCCGTATCGCCGTTAATATTGGCGTTTTCGCGCTTCACGTCATTGTCTTTAGCCGATTTAAAGGTCAAATCCTCATAAGTCTTCATCAGCTTAGAGTTCATTTCCCTAGCGCGGGTGCGCTCGAAGCGGTACAAAATATATTCCTTAGCCGTCAGAGCGTGACCATTCTCAATAAGAATTTTCTCAACAACGTCCTGAACGTGCTCAACAGTAACCTCGGCGGGCTGTTCACTCTCGAGGTATTCAACAACCTGGTCAGCAAGGCGTTTAGAGAGGTCAAAATCATCCCCGCCCATCTTAATAGCGGCCTTAAAAATTGCTTGAGCGACTTTATCCCTGTTAAACTCAGTTTTTCTGCCATCGCGTTTAGTAATAGTCTTTATAGTACAAAAATCAGGTTTCCTTCCAATTTTTTTAGTAATAGTGTCAATCATAATAAAAGAACCCTCCTTATCAAAATAGAACCACAACATCTTGTGGCCAAACCTGTTGCTAATACTAATTATACTCTACATACAGTTTCGCGTCAACAGTTTTTTTCAAAAAAAGAAAACGATAAAAAGAGCAGAAACAGAGCGGATTCATAGTCAATTGGCTTAAAAATAAATCGATTTTGGCAAAAATTTTTCACATTTTCCATAATGGTATAATCGTATGTAAGTAATATGGGGAAAAGTCAGAATTAAAGTGCGTCAAACGAGGTATTTCATGGGATCCGTGCAGGTTTTAGACTTAATAAACTCGACGCCACCGAAGTTCTCAGACAATTTTTTCGTAAGAGGCAAGATAACAACGTCCTCCGTCTTAAAATGCCCCGCATCCACAACGCAAATACCGTGCTGCAAAGCCATCAAAATCTCGTGATGCTTGATCTCACCTGTAACAAAAGCATCGGCACCCTCAGAAATCGCTGCCCCAATGAGACCTCCGCCCGCACCAGAGCAAATAGCAACCCGCCGTATGCCTCGGTCAGTAGGAAGATACCGCAAACCCGCGCAACCAAGGCGATCTTTAACCAAAGCAGCAAGTTCATGGCAATTGCAAACATTCTCCATAACGCCAATCAAACCCTCAGGCCGCGGGCCAATCTTAGATTCGTAATTAGCCAAAGCAGTTAGATCGCGCAAAGAAAGGGCCTCCGCTAAACAGGAGTTCACGCCAAATGGCGCCATATCTAGGTTTGTGTGAGCACAAATTACCGAAATCCCATTCCTAGCCAAAACATGCGGGATAGAATCATGCTTTAAAGCCCGAATAGCCTCAAAAATCACAGGATGATGGCTCACAATCAAGCTAGCACCAAGGCTTTTAGCCTCCTCGATAACGTCCAAAGTCACGTCAAGAGCCAACAAGCAGCGCTCAACCGGAGCCTGTTCGTTGCCCACCAAAACGCCAACATTGTCGAAATCCATGGCAGAATCAAAAGGCGCAAAGCCATCGATAAATTCAAATATATCCAAAACCCTAGTCATTTCTACAATCTCCCTTACAAATATCTTCGAGCCGCGCGATTATACCTTGCAACTCGGCGGATTTCTCAAAATTTTGAGTAGCCAAAAAGCCACTAAGCTTGTTGCTCAAATCGCGAATAGTCCGCTCAATGTAAAGCCGATTCTCAGCAGTCAAATCGTTGCCAAGCCGGCCAATATAAGGATAAAGCTCATCGCAACGGCGAAAGTTAGCGTCAAAAAAGACCGACATAACGGTGTAAACCTTGCTGCAAGAGACCGCCGCTTGCTCCGCAACAATTTTAAACTTCTGAGAGGCCAAAAATTCGCGTAACTCCACCTCGCCAGACATAGGCTGCAAAACCAAGTGCTTAGCGGGGTCCTTAAGCCAATCAGCGCGCGCGATGATCTGCATAATCAGCTCGCCGCCCATTCCAGCAATGATAATGTCATCCACTTTGGCAGGGAAAACAGCGTCAAGCCCGTCAGAAAGCCAAGTTTCAATTTTATCCGCAACGCCATATTTAAAGATGTTTTTTTGGGCGTTTCGCAAAGGCCCCGCACGCAAGTCCGTTGCAATCGCACGCGGGCAAACCCTATTCAAAACAAGCCAAATCGCAAGATAAGCATGATCGGCGCCGACGTCGGCAACGGTAGAGCCAAGCCGAACATTTTTTGCGCACAAATAAAGCCGTTCATCCAGACGCATCCGCGTGTTGTGAGCCTTTTTCATACAACCAACCCTCGCTCAGTGGCATTTCGTAGCACAATCGAAAATATCAAACCCGGCAAAACAACCGCCCGGCGAAGAAATTGCCCGAGCGGCCGAAAAAATTAAAATTTTAAAAAGCATTTTGCCTTACCGAGACCCCGCATTGTCGCTAGAACTAAGATGTTCATTAAGCCTCTTAATAAGCGCGTCTGCGTCCGTACCGTGAACCTCACAAGCTTGCGCCACAGTTTCCCCGCGAGAAGCCGGACATCCCAAACAATGCATCCCCATCTCCGCAAAATATCTACCAGTAGTCTCATCAGCGTCCAAAACGTCGCCAATAAGCGTGTTTCTATCAACAGTCATCATAAGAAGCCCCCCTCATCGATATTATGTGCATCAAATAATATATTAAACCCGCGAAAATCTCTTGTCAACAAAAAAATAAAGCTCCCCAAACCACAAAAAGTAAGTCAGGAAGCCAAAAGTCAAACAAAAATTAAGAAAATAAAATTATTTTCTTATCTCTCTCTCTGCTCTTGCTGAGCAAAGCACTCGCTGCAATAAACAGGGCGGTCTCCGCGTGGTTCAAAAGGAATCTTAGCAACGCCACCGCAAGCAGCACAAGTAGCTTCATGCATTACGCGGCCTTCTCTAGCAGCGTTTTTACGCGCATCGCGGCACTCTTTGCATCTTTGCGGCTCGTTAACGAACCCTTTTTCTGCATAGAATTCTTGTTCGCCGGCGGTAAAAGTAAATTCCTTACCACAGTCCTTACAGATGAGATTTTTGTCTTCGTACATTAAAATACCTCGCTTTGGATAAAAATATTTGCCCCCGGACGGACTTGCACCGACACCTTTGATAATACTGAAACAACCAACGCTCTTCTAACCTAAGCTACATGGGCACATCGCCAAAGAACGGCAAAGAATAATACAACAATAGTATATTCCAAAAAAGAAAAAAGTTATAATCAAAAAGAGAAAATAAAAATCGCCAAATTTTGCAAATTACGTTGATTTATAACCAAATCCACTATCAATATTACACCATTATTTTTTTATTGTCAATAAAAAAACGCAAAAAATATTGCGAGAATTATCTCAAATATGAACTAAAACTCAAAAATATAGCAATATATAGAAAAACATGGTAACTTTTTGTAAATTTGCACGGCGAAAATAGCGTGGATAGTGTACAATAACGCGCGCGTTTGCAGCAAGATTTTTTATGTGATAAAATGAAAGCATCGTAAAATGGGGGTGTAAGCTAGGTATGATCGGGATAATCGGCGCAATGCAAATAGAAGTTGAAAGTATAATAGAACTCATGCAGGCAGCAGAAATCGAGGCTTTTGCGCATATAAAATTCTATAAAGGAAAAATAAATGAATCAAACTGCGTAGTATCGGTGTGCGCGCCGGGCAAAGTTAACGCCGCAGTCTGCGCGCAGCTGATGATAACAAAGTACAATCCCGAAGTGATTATAAACGTAGGTGTAGCAGGCTCTTTGGAAGCTGATATAAGAATCGGAGACGTAGTGGTGGCCGATTCCGTTATGCAGCATGACGTGGATACCACTGCCGTGGGCGATGAGCGCGGGTTTATCTCCGGCCTAGGGCTAGTGAAAATTCCCTGCGAAAAGGACGTTACCGAAAAAATAAAGTCCGCCACCGCTCAGCTAAACGAGCATCCCCACGTGGGATGTGTCGCAACGGGGGACCAGTTTATTTCTAATAAAGAAAAATTGCGCGACATAAAAAATACGTTCAAAGCAGTGGCGTGTGAAATGGAATCCGGCAGCATAGGACAGGTTTGCGCTATGAACAGTGTAAAATTTGCGGCTCTAAAGGTAATCTCGGACAATGCAGACGAGGGAAGCTGCATGGATTATGAGAAATTTAAGATTTTAGCTGCACAAAAAATCTCCAAAATAATTGCAAAAGCGATTTTTTCTTTTTAAGAAATATGTCAAAATAAATTAAATTATGCAGATTTTTATATTTTATCATCAAACTAAATTAATATTTTCAACATATTT
The DNA here is from genome assembly GCA_948823415.1 of uncultured Eubacteriales bacterium. Taxonomy (GTDB): domain Bacteria; phylum Bacillota; class Clostridia; order Oscillospirales; family Acutalibacteraceae; genus CAG-557. Next base: position 5,486 of record CAQKRU010000001.1, on the reverse strand, counting down.
AACAAAGTTTTGAACAAAAAACTAAAATGCTTGTTTTTCAAGGGATTTTGTGGCTTAATTTTCTAAAAGAGAATTTTTTGTCGATTATGAGCATATAAGATTTTGAATCAACAATTATTTTTCAACATTTTCAACAAAGTTTTAAACCGTCGTGCTAGATTCTGGAATCCGCCCTTGTTAAACTTATGTAGTAAAATGTCTAATTTTCACATATGGAAAAATAATTATTCTAAAAACGAAAAATGATGCGACGGCGAATCAGCTGCTAAGTTGAACCCGTAGGTTGCTCAAAATAGCGCGCTCTCGGCGAGAAACCTGCACTTGAGTCATGCCTAAAATTTTGGCCGTTTGAGTTTGCGTCTGGTTTTTGAAGAATCGCAGCAAAATTAAGGACCGATCCTTTTCGTTAAGATCGCTCACAACCTGCTTCAGCGCGATTATTTCGGCCAACTTTTCGTCTGGAGAGTCAGTTGGAATGTCGATCTGGTGCTGACCGTCTTCGTCGTCGGCGGTGAGGGAAATCGATGCACGAGAGACCTCCAAAGCCTGAGCTGCGACAGGGGGCTCGACATTCAAAGCGAGGGCTAATTCGCTGATGGTCGGCTCTCGGGCGTTTTTTGCAGCAAAGTCGTTGATGAACCGGCTGGCCTTTAACGAGAGCTCCTTAAGGCTCCTGCCGACCTTGATGGCGCCACCGTCGCGAAAGAGCCGCTTGATCTCTCCCAGAATCACGGGGACGGCATAGGTCGAGAATTTGACCCCGCGCGAAGCATCAAAAGCGTCGACGGCCTTAATCAATCCTAAGCATCCAGCCTGAAAAAGATCGTCGTATTCGATTCCGCGGCTCTTGAACTTTTTGGCAAGAGCGTGTACGAGCCCGATATTCTGGCTGATGACTTGTCCGCGGCTATCCATTTTTGGCGACTCGAGGAATGATGTTCTTGGTGAGCGTAATCGTCGTCCCGCGGTCAACCTTAGATATAACCTTGATGTTATCCATAAAATTTTGCATCACGGCAAAGCCCAGTCCAGCGCGCTCGGCACCGCCAGTAGTATACAGAGGCTCCATGGCTTGGCTGATATTCTCGATTCCGCAGCCCTTGTCGCGAATCCGGATAGTGACCTGGCCGTTGTCGAAGATCTTGACTGATATGTAGATATAGCCCAGGCCGTGCTTGTAGGCGTGCACGATGCAGTTAGTGACGGCCTCGGAGATGGCTGTTTTAATGTCTGCAATCTCCGAAATAGTCGGGTCGAGCTGTGCAACAAAGGCTGCAACAGTAGCTCTGGCGAAGCTTTCGTTCGCGGACTTACTGATAAATTCAAATTTCATCTCGTTTTTCAATTGTGCCATTTTAAACTTCTCCTTCTTTTATGACGCCCAGAGCCAAAAGTCCGGACATTTTAATCAGTCTTTTAAGGTGCGCCGGGACATTTACAACAGAAACAGAGCCATTCAGCGTCTGCATAATGCGGTAACGGCCCATGATGAGGCCCACGCCGGAGCTGTCCATAAATTGAACCTGCGAAAAATCCAGATTTAAAAGGCTTGGACGAGTCTCCTGCACGTAAGCATCAATCTGTTCTCGCACATCCCGAGCGGTGTGATGGTCGATATCCCCCGTAATGAAGGCCGTTGCGGTATCGGCATCCCTTGCGATTTTCACTTCTATCACGATTTTGCTCACCCCTGAGTCAAAAATAAAAATTCTTGACCCAATGATACGCCACTTATTTGGCAAAACAACGCAAAAAATGCGATGAAAAATTTTTAATGATCCTGCAAAAACGACAAAAATATCGGGCGGATCTGCGAAGCCAGGTATAATGAGCCAAACGCCAAAACGGCAGTGTCCGAAGGCCGCTCAGAAGCCATTTTGAAAGCAATATCAACAGCATTATTTAGGTCTGTGGCCACGACGCTGGGTTTGTTGAAGTTTTTGACGATTAAATTGTGCAACTCAGATTTATCTATAGCACGAGGATTCTCTGGCTGCACAACGATGAATTCCGCAACTTGAGGTGAGATAATCCTCAAAACATTGCAGATGTCTTTGTCTTTAAGCATGCCAACAACAGCAATGATGCGCCTTTTACCCAAGCATAAATTTAGAGAATCGGCCAAAACAGAGGCACCACCGGGGTTGTGAGCACCGTCTAGAATAATAAGCGGCTCCCGAGAGAGAACCTCGAACCTGGCGGGAAATTTAGCGTTATAAAGCCCATCCTTGACGGCTTGAGGAGAAATCGTAAAACCGCCGCAACGATTGAGCTCACTGGCAACCGCAGTAGCTGTAATCGCGTTATAAACCTGGTGCGGCCCCAAAAGATTAATCTTAAAAGCCTCGCCCATGTAGTCAAAGCTCGTTCCGGCGGCAATGGTTGACCTCACCTTAGATAGGCTGGTTAAGTCCGGAGTCAAAACTTTATTTTTAAGCCTCGCCGCGGCCGCCTTAATCACGCAGAGTGCCTGAGGATCCTGCTTTGGGTACAAAACCAAGGTCCCGTTTTGCTTGAGGATCCCGGTCTTTTCTGTGGCAATTTGAGAAATACTCTCGCCCAGAATATCTGTGTGATCATAAGAAATAGACGTAATGACGGAGCAGACAACGTTTTCAACCACGTTAGTTGCGTCCAAACGGCCGCCCAATCCGGTTTCTAGCACTACGATATCGCAATGCTCCCGTGCAAACCAGAATATCGCGATGGCTGTAATTAATTCAAATTGGGTCAAATTTATACCATTTTTTGGCATTTTTTTCACAAACGGCATGATATACTCAAAAACATCCACGAAATCTTTTTCCGAAATCATGGCGCCGTCTATTTGGAACTGCTCGCGAAAGTCCAGAACAAAAGGCGAAATGAACAAACCCGTTTTGAGCCCGGCAGCTTTCAGAATAGAGGAGACGAAAGTGCAGACAGAGCCCTTGCCGTTGGTGCCGGCGACATGGACGAACTTTAAATTTTTTTGTGGACAAGAAAGCATCTCGAGCAAAACTTGGATCCGCTCGAGACCCGGCCTAATGCCAAACTTAGAAAGAGAGTTGATATACCTCAAAGCTTGCCGATACGTCATGCCAAAACTCCCTCACAGACTACGTTATGTATTATTTGTATAAAATGATATAACAGAACCTCGACGATGTCAAAAGAGCCCTGCGGCGGGCGCCAGACTACAAATGTAAAAAATTGGGCGCAAATTTTTATACAAAATTCTTGTAAAAAAGGCAAAATAATGATATCATACTAATTAAGTTTTGACCTGCCTTTTGACGATCGAAAAATTTTTATTTAAAATTTAATTCATCATTTAAACAAGATTTTAGCATTAATTATAGAATATTTATCGATGTTTAACATTTATATATTTAATAATTTGAGCGATTTGGATTGGGCGAAATTTGGCGGTTCATTTTGAGCTGTAATGACGGCGTTCGTGCTGAGTGTGCCGCGTTAGAGCTTTGATTTTAGGTAAACTTCTTTTTGAGTGTGAATAAAAAAGGAGGAATTTTATGGAAGAACCTGCAAAAACGTTATTTAGCGCCATCCAGCCCAGCGGGATAATCACTATTGGGAACTATTTTGGCGCGATAAAAAATTGGGTAGAGCTGCAGGACGACTATAATTGTATGTTTGCGTTGGCGGATTTGCACGCTATAACGGTGTTTCAGCGGCCAGAGAATTTGAAGAAGAATACGTTGGAGGCCTATGCACTGCTGTTGGCTTGCGGAATTGATGCAGAGAAGAGCTTGTTCTTTATACAAAGTCAGGTGAATACGCATTCGCAGCTGGCGTGGATTCTGGATTGTTATACTCAGTTTGGCGAGCTGTCGCGGATGACGCAGTTTAAGGATAAGTCCACAAAGCATTCGGACAACATAAATTGCGGATTGTTTGCGTACCCGGTGCTGATGGTCGCAGATATATTGCTGTATCAGGTAGACATGGTTCCCATCGGGCTAGACCAGAAGCAGCATCTGGAGTTAACTCGCACGGTGGCGGAACGGTTTAATTTTTTGTACGGCGAGACCTTCAAAATAACCGAAGCGTACATCCCGAAAAATGGCTCCAAGATAATGTCTTTGCAGGACCCTGGTAGAAAAATGTCGAAGTCTGACGAAAACTTGAACGCCTGGGTGGCCATTCTGGACAGCAAGGACGAGATTATTAAGAAGTTCAAGCGCGCTGTGACGGACTCAGACTCGTGCGTGCGATATGACGACAAGGCAAAGCCTGGAATAAGCAATTTGATGACGATTTATTCATGCGCGACGGGCAAGAGCTTTGATGAGATCGAGAAGGAATTTGACGGCGTGGGCTATGGCAAGTTTAAAGAAGCTATTGGCGAGTGCATTGCAGATAAGTTTGCCCCGGTTCAAAGCCGGTTTAACGAGCTTATAAAAGACAAGGAATATTTAGAAAAATGCTATAGAAAGGGCGCCAAAGAGGCGTTCGAAATCTCGAACAGAACGTTAAATGAAGTAATGAAAAAAATTGGTTTCGTTCAATGAGCAAACATGAAATATAGATCGCCGACCATTGGCGAAAAAATAAAACCCTCGATTACAGCTTTTGTAACCGGGGGTTTTGCGATTCTGCCTACATATTTTATGATTTTCAAAAATTTTACAACTTAGTTAAAGCTAATTATAGTCGTGTCTTTGGGCCCGCCAAAACCGAATGATTCCGCATTAAAGGTAGTACTGACGCCACCGGCAGCGTTTTCGAGCATCTCATCCGAGAGCTCTCCATTAGCGTTACCGCCGTCTGGCTGGCAAAACAAAGCATAGGCTTTATCAAAAGCATCGGCACCCAGCTTGATTCCGTAAGCCTCGGCCAATTTTGTAAACTCAAAAGTGTCCTTACATTCGCGCGCCTTCTTAACAAACTCCGGGTTTTTAGATTTAAATTCCTGCAAATCCATGGTAAAAGCCCCCTTTTAATCTTTTTAAAATAATTTTCTACAATTAAATTATACACAAAAATTACAAAATAGTCAATAGATTTGTGAAAAATAAATTATAGTTATAGTAAATATAAATGTTTAAAATTATTGTGATACAAATTATTAAAATTATTCACAAAATAGCTAAATATTATTAACTATATCCTTAAAATGAGCGCCACGTTGCATAAAATTTTCATAAAGATCGAAGCTGGCGCAGGCGGGAGAAAGAGAGACAACGTCGCCGGGAGAAGCGTTGCTGCGAGCCAAATTGACCGCCTCGAGCATATCTTTAGCGTGCACGATTTTAAGCGAATCGGCAGAAAAGTTGGGCGAATTAACCACAGCATCGCGAATTTTGCCCGCAGTTTGGCCAAGTAAAATAAGAACCTTGACTTTGTCGGAGACCACAGGACCCATCGCGTCGAACGAGATTTTTTTATCGTAGCCGCCGCAAATCAAGATAATCCGTTGCGAAAATAAGGACAAAGTCCCGCAAATAGTCCGCGTGGGGCTCGAAGCAATCGAATCGTTGTAA